>CALZGZ010000084.1 GCA_945787105.1 uncultured Gammaproteobacteria bacterium | reverse complement strand
TGGTTTTCGGATTCGCTTGCGTAGCTGTGAGATGAACCGTGCGCTGGTGTCGGTTTGACGCAGCGACTGGTACGGCAAGTGATAAGCGGATGCTGAGTCGTGCTGAGAAGGTAAACTCAAATTCTGTTGACCCAGCGTCGGCTTGACTGTTGCAGATCGTGTACTCCGGTGGTCTTCCGACAGAACCCCCAACACAGCGCCGGCGGACGCGGGACGCTCTGCTATGACGGGTTGTAACATCCAATCAACATTGCCAAGTAAACGTGTACCGTAATCGCCGACACCGATTTCCATTGCCGGTACCAGCGGGTCTTCGTCGCCCTGTGCGATAGCTGCCACCCGCCTGGTGGCATCCACAGGGGTCACGCCGGCGATGCAGCGATACATGGTGGCGCCCAATGCATATAGGTCCGTCCATGGGCCAAGATTTCCTCCGTCATGATATTGCTCAATGGGGCTGTATCCAGGAGTGACCCGGGTGTCCAGACTCACAGGTTCATCAACCACAGTGCGGACCGTGCTACCGAAACCAATCAGCACTGGAGGGCCGTCCTCCCGCAGAAAGATGCTGCTGGGTCTGATATCACGATGCAGCAGGCCCTCGGAATGAATGATGCGCAGACCCTTAAGCATGGGAATCAGGATATTCTGCAGCGTTTGTTCGTTGAGCTTGGGGTGGTTTCGTAAATAACTGCGCAGCGTTTGCCCTGCTTCATGTTCGATCACCAGATACGCAGTGCCGTTGGTTTCGGTGTACTCGAGCACCCGCGCGATGTACGGATCATGGATCTGCGCCAGTATCCGGGCCTCCTGCAGAAACCGCGTGAGCCCATCTTCGTAAGCGGTCTTCTTTTTCTCGGCTGCTTCCACGCGGACACCGTCGCTAGCCCGATTGGCGAATGCCGTCGGGAGATATTCTTGGATCGAAACGTCCCGTCCCCGCTCCGTGTCCTGGGCGCGATATGCCACACCATGGTTGCTGAGCCCCAAGGTTTCCTTGACCTCGAACAAACCGATCTTAGTGCCGGGAATGAGTGCTTCCACAGTAGACATCTTGCGTAGTGACCACCGAAATAGATTAGCCCCTATATTGCACCAAGTTGACGAAGAAAAGAGTCAACATTTCGTTTGGCATACGGGGTTGGATCAATACCCGGTGTTATGCTTAATGCCCGAGAATGCGCCTATCCCGGCGCTGGCTCGGTCGCGAACGCCTGCCTTTGCGCTTCACGCAACTTATAACTACGCCTTGTCCCCGCACAGCAGGGGAACAGCAGGGGAACAGCAGGGGAACTACGCGCAGGACAAGTTCCTTCGCCATCATCCGGGATCCTTGGTGCAATATACGGGCTTGATATTCTGCAACGTTGCGCGCCGAGGGTCTAGGTAATTTAGCTCCGCGACCTGACATCCAGGCGCGGCATGGCCATTTGGCGGTGCTGCCAGGATGGGGTCCGTTAGTTCAGGCTGTTGTTATCAGTTCGACGATACGTTTACCGCTGCCGGGGCCCAATGTCCAACCCAATGTTCCGTGCCCGGTATTGATCCACAGGTTGCCATACCCCGTCCCTTGGATGTACGGCATGTTTGTCGGTGTTGTGGGACGCAGCCCTGCCCAAAACTGTACTTCCTCGAAGTGGCCGGCGTCAGGAAACAGGCCGCGAACATTGTCAACGATGGTTCGGCAGCGCTGATGATCTAAATGGATGCTGTAACCGCTCAATTCAGCAGTACCGGCAACTCTCAGTCGGTCGCCGAGGTTGCTGTATACCAGCTTATATTCATCGTCGGTCAAACTTTTCAGCGGGCACGTATGGCATGACGGGTCTGTTGGTATGGTGATTGAATAGCCCTTGGCCGGATACAGATTGAGACGGATCCCGTATCGCTTCAAGAATGGCGCCGAATAGCTCCCCAGGCACACCACGACATCACGCGCACACAGGGTGCTGAACCCATGCGGCGTCCGCATTTCAGTGCCTGATATGCGCTCGCCACTTTTGTTTTTGTGCAAGGCGACGGCCTCTGACCCGAAAAAAAATTCAACGCCCCGGGACGCGCAGATCCGTGCCAACGCCTGGGTGAACTTGAGGGCATCACCGCTTTCGTCCCGGGGGGAGTAAGTTGCGCCGATGATTTGGGATTTGCTGGCCGCAAAGGCCGGTTCCAATTCCACCACCCGGTCAGGTTGAATGATGTCTATCTCGCAGCCATGTTTTCGCATCACATCTACCGCATGCAGCGCGGACTCGAAGGATCGATGATCGCGGTAGAAATGCAGTATGCCTTCAGTGCGATGATCGTAATCGATGTTTTCCTGTTCGCGAATTTCTCGCAGCCGTTCGCGGCTTTCCATCGCCAGGCCTACAATGGATGCGGTATTGAGATCAGCTTTGTTGGTTGTACAGTTGGCGACAAATGCCGCGATCCAGCGCCATTGGGCCCAGTCCAGGCGGGGCCTGAATAGCATAGGCGCGTTACTGTCGAATAGCCATTTGAGTACTTGTAGGGGGGCTTTGGGATTGGCCCAGGGTTCGGCATGACTGACCGCGATCTGACCGCCATTGGCGAAGCTTGTTTCGAGACCTGCATCGGGTTGTCTGTCTATCACTGCCACCGACAATCCGGCCCGCTGTGCCCAGTACGCGGTGTTGACACCCACCACACCGGCACCCAATACGGCCAAATCAAAATTCTTGTTTTGCTTACCCATTGGTTACAGTTTACAAAGTGTCATTCTGCGTTTTCAAAGCTTAATATACACCAACGCCGCCGCGGACAACGTCAATGTATCCTCGGCAACGGTCACGAGAATCCAAGGTGTAAAACTTCGTCCTTCGAGGGATAGCCGTAGTACCCGTTTTTTTCTTCTCGACTCAATTAGGGTTTGATGTACGCGAATCAGTGATAAAATGGCGGTTGATTCGGCGTCACTGAGGTGTAATGAAATTGTCACTCGCCACTGATGGTTCCGGTTATCGGAGCTGAGGCATCATGTTAGCCCACATGTCTCACCAGGCGCCGCGCCCCTATTGTTGCCAAGCAACCTCGAGAGTCGAATGTCGTCATTTCCTGGAATAGACGCTGCCGGACTGTTTCCTGCGCAGACATGATTAGGGAGGTTAGCTGCGCGCGCCCTGCATCAGCATTCGGGATCCTGGTGAGAAATGCGGACTTGCGCAACGCATCGTCGAAGTTGCGTGGTTTTTGGATGTGGCACGACCAACTGTATTGGCGGAGCTTTTCCTTTAATCCATCGACCACGAACTTGCTGCAATGCGCCAAGAATTAGCCGCACTCAAGAGGCAGGTGCGGACCAATGAGAAAATCTGGTCCGGTTTCCGAAAAATCGAAATAGAGGCTATCGGTGCTGAGACGTTTCATCAACTAGTACATAGCGTGACCGCCGGTATTAAACGTACTTTTCGAAATGTTGATGCGGCATCGATCATATGCCTCAACCTTGATTATGAAATCGTTCGTATTATGGCGCAACGCGATGTGCCATATGCGATTGAAGAAAGTCTTGTCATGGTAAGCGACAGTGAGCTATACCAATGGTTTCCGCAGCCGTTACGGCCGTTGGTTGGCAGTTGCGATGAGGCTACGCAGCAACGGCTTTTCCCACACTGCAAAAAGTCCCTTGGGTCCATGGCGGTTTCTCCACTTATCGTATCCGGAAAGTTGATTGGGTGTCTCGCCCAGGGTAGTTACGACCCGCAACATTTTTCGGCGGACGCGGGGACTGAGCTACTGGAGCATCTGTCGGCAACCATCGCTTTGTGTATACGTAATACAGTAAACGTCGCCAGGCTCGAACGGCACGGTTTGACCGATCCGTTGACAGATATCCCCAATCGGCGGTTTCTAGAACGCCGTTTGGACGAAGAAGTTGAACGCTGTCGTCGTTATGGGCATCCGCTGACGTGCATCATGCTGGACATTGATCATTTCAAGAGTATCAATGATCAATACGGCCATTCGGTGGGAGATAGTGTTTTGAAATCCGTGGCCGATGCGTTATGTAAGGGGCTACGCGCCAGCGACATCTTGTCGCGTTATGGTGGCGAGGAATTCGTACTCATTCTGCCCGAAACCAAGCTAGTTCATGGTGCCAAGATAGCCCGGCGCCATCATCGGGAAATCAAGAACCTGCAGTTCAACGCGCAAGACAAGAGGCGGCTTCGTATCACCGTTTCGGCGGGAGTTGCGGTGCTGGAAAAACCCTTATCCGGCGCCGGCAGCGATCTCGGCCAATGGCTGTTGCAGCGCTCGGATCAAGCCTTGTATCAGGCGAAACGGCAAGGACGAAATCGGGTCATTGTCGCCAAATAGCGGCACGGCGCCTCTTAGACGCACTATGTGTTGCCGCCTGGCGTGATCCTCTAAACGTACCCAGGGGACGCTTTACGATGCGAGTCAAATCACGGTCGCGCAAAACTCTTATCGGTTTTCCTGGTCCAACCTAGTTGGGACCAATGCCGCCGATTATATGCCTAACGGTGTGACCGATATCTGCATCTTTTGGACGCCCCATGCACAAGGTTGCTAGATTCCGGGAATTCGTTGAGTCGTTGAGTCGGCTCGTGAGCGAGTTCGCGGAGGATGAATCTCGAATTCTTGAAGACGGTAAGCGGCTACTCGCCGATCTCGTCGGCCATAAAGATTGGTTGCCAGGAGAATTTGCCGAGCCCGATCCGCAGTGGTATCAACAATATCTCTTGTATTTGGATCCATGGGAACGCTTTTCGGTAGTCAGCGCCGTATGGGGACCACGGCAAGGCACGCCAATATACGACCTCTCGATTTGGGGCATCATTGGAGTCATGGACGGTGCCTTGAGCTGTCGGCCTTTCGGCCGAGACCCGGACGGGCATCAGTTGATAGCGGGAGACCCCCAACAATTAGGCCCCGGAGAAATCTTTTTAGCGTCGCCTAGGATTGGAGATATTCATCAAATATCAAACTCCCTAAATGATAAACGATCCATCAGTATCCATGTCTATGGAGCCAATATCGCCACCGTAAAACGCTACATCTACGACCCGCAGACCGGCCATCGGAGGAAGTTCTTGAGTGCTTATTCCAATCCAATTGTGTCGCGGATTACCCAATCAAGTTTGAAAGTCCTGTTGGAACGGATCTAGCCTGTATTTCTCATCAGCCGCCCAGCAACACGAGTCCTGTGTCAGCATCCCGAATGCTGATGAACCATGCGGGCTTAGAACGATTAGTGGGCGGTGCGACTGTAAAGTTTGTGGTATAGACCATCCGTATTCATCAACTGCTCATGAGACCCTTGTTCGATAATGTGTCCATCCTCGAACACATAGACACGGTTGGCTTGTTTTACCGCGCTCAACCTGTGGGCGATGATCAAGGTGGTGCGTCCCTCTAGATGTTTTCCTAGGGCGCGGTGTAATTGTGCTTCGGTTTCGTTATCCAGAGCGGACGTCGCCTCGTCGAGAATGACGACCTTGGGATCCGATAAGATCATTCGTGCAATGGCCAGGCGTTGCTGCTGACCACCGGACAACCGCACGCCGTCACGGCCAATCATCGTGTCCAATCCATCCGGCATTGACTCCACCACACCGCTTAGCTGGGCTATGCCGAGGACATGCCATAGCTTTTCGTCATCGGCGGCACGTCCTAGAGTTAGGTTTGCGCGCACCGTATCATTTAACATTGCCGGATGTTGTAGCACGGTGGCGACGTTATCGCGCACCACATCGAGACCGATCTCGGTGATCGATGCACCATCAAAATAGAGGTGACCGCTCTGTATCGGATACATGCCGAGGATCACCTGAACCAGGGTGGATTTCCCCCCTCCGGAAGCGCCGACCAAGGCAACCTTCTCTCCGCGTTGGATCTTAAGGTTTACGTGCTTGAGGACCGGTTCGCCTGGGACATAGGCGAAGCTCACATCTTCAATGTGTATAGCCACCGTGTTGGTGCCGGAAAACGGGTTCTTCAAGTGCGGGTAACGCGGTTCCTGGTGCAACGCTAACAGCTCGTTGATTCTGGTCAGCGCCGCTTTGGCGCCGAAATAGGCGTATTGAATATTCAATACCTCCTGCACCGGTGCCATCATGAACCACAAGTAGGCGAATACAGCGAGCATCTGTCCGATCGTGAGATCCGAGAACACCACCATAAGCATACTGATCGCTCGAAATACATCGAAGCCGATCAAAAACACGCCAAATGAAAATCGATTGGCCGCATCCGATTTCCAGGAAAACGATGCCGAATGGGTTCTAATCCCCCGCGCTTTGTCTACCACACCGCGGATATAGTGATGTTCACGGTTGCTCGCGCGGATTTGTTGTATCGCATTGAGCGTCTCGGTCAAGCTCTGTTGGAACAGCTCGAAAGCGCTGTTCTCCCTTTCTTTTAGCACTTTGACCTTGTGACCCAGCGCCACGGTAAAGAAGACCACCAAGGGGTTCATGAATAGAATGAACAACGCCAGCGGCCAGTGTATCCACAGCAGGATAATGGTCACGCCAACCAAGCTCAGGACCGCTACCAGCAGTTTGCTCACCGACTGTCCGACGAATTCATCGATGGAATTGATGTCGGTAACGAAACGTGACGACACGGCGCCACTGCCCAATGTTTCATACTCCGACATCGATACTCGCTCCAAATGCATCAGCAAGTCGCGGCGCATCCGATATGTCACGTCCTTTGAAATCAGTGTGAATTCCCGAGTCTGCAGCACGTTGAGCCAGATCGACGTGAATCTTAGTAGCACGGTTGCCACAAGTATGAGGCCGATATACAGCATCGGACCGTGCCAGCTGACCGGCATAATCTGATTCATGAGATTGACCAGGAATCCGGGCTGATCGAGTAGTACTTCGTCTACCATCAGCGGCATTAGCAGTGGAGTCGGTACGGCCGCAACCACTGCTATCACGGCAAGGATGTTGGCGACGGCAAGGTTGCGCTTACGTTTACGCGCTATGTTTACGATGTATGACCAGTCATAGCCCGAGTCAGGTGCCGCGTCGGGCCTCAGAGTGGTTTCAAATCCGGTTCGTTGGTCGGCGTTTTCCATATCCACATTGTAGAACGAATCAGTTCCGGATTGGGTAAGCGGACCCCGACGGGAAAGCGATGTTGCTAGCGATGCGGCTCAGCCCCATTGTCGGGTGTGCGAGCATTAATTTACTAACCCCGTTTATTGCCCCATGGATCCCGGATGCTGGTGAGCAATGCAGCCAAAGCATCGAATGTCGCCATTTCCTAGAAGAGACGCTGCGGGTATCCTTGGCGTATAGCCATGAATAGGGACGGGGCGTCTTGGTGCAATATACGGGCTGGGTTTGAATCATGATTTATGATTTCGAAGAACGAAGTGTGGAACTTCGCGGTACGGAGCACTTCATTGCCGACACAGCAACGGTGATCGGTTCGGTCATTTTGGAACATCGTAGCAGTATTTGGTTCAACGCCGTGCTGCGTGGCGATAATGACGTTATACATATCGGCGAGGCGAGCAATATTCAGGACGGTTCCGTGCTGCATGTGGATCCGGGTTTCCCGTTGACGGTCGGTGCGGGCGTTACCGTTGGCCACATGGTAATGCTTCACGGATGCATGATAGGAGATAACAGCCTGATTGGTGTGAAGTCGGTGGTTCTCAATAACGCCAGGATTGGCAACAACTGTTTGATCGGCGCCAACACTCTCATTACTGAGGGAAAAGAAATCCCGGATAATTCATTGGTGATGGGCAGTCCCGGGCGAGTTGTACGGGAGCTAATCGCGGACGAGATCGGCCGACTCAAGTGGGCCGCGGAGTTATATGTAAACAAGATACGCCGTTACACGCAAGCGTTTGCGCCGAAAGACCCATAGAACAGGAAGTGTTTATTGAATGTTGTTTTTTGGTGGACGCGTCATGGGGTCGCTGCCAGGGTGTTTACAAGACTCCTATCGCTGACTTGGTGCAAGCTGCGGGCTAGAGCATCGAATGTCGCCATTTCCTAGAAGAGTCGCTGCAGGTGTCCTCGGTGTATAGCCATGAATAGGGGCGGCGGGGCGCCGTTGTGCAATATACGGGCAACTGTTATCGATTATTGAGTATGTCGTACAGCTCGTCTTTTAGTGTGACCCTGACTTTCTTTAGATCTTCCATATAAGTATCCGAGACCGGCTGCGCTTGTTCTTCTAGATTGCGAATCTTTGCATCCAGTTCATCGTACTCGATCATGAGGCGGGCGAACTTTCCATTCGTGTGTCGTAGTTTTGTGATCTTGTCTTCATATTCGGGAAATTCATGGAGAAGATCGTGTGGTTCGCCTAGCATACTTTTGGACTCCTCGATTACCGTTGTGCCGACGGATATGAAAAATAAAACCGAGCTATATCCTATCACGACAATGCGCCGGGTGAGACGCGGTTCTATGTGCCCGGTTCAGCGGCTGTTCAACTGTGGACAAATGGGAAATGTGCATTAACGATCAACGCGCCACACGTGCCTGCAGACCTGCGGCTTCGACCCCGGCGAGTGCGCAGGCCTCATCGTCCTCGGATACGGCGCCCGACACGCCCACGGCGCCGCACACCTCGCCGTTGGAGTCGTAGATCAGCACGCCGCCGGGCAACGGAATGACACCTCCCCCGGTCATCGCATTCAACGCATTGATGAACCCCGCTTCACGCACGCCGCTTTCATAGCGCTTGGAAATATCCCGTGAATTCACGCCAAGGCCGATGGCGCCCCATGCCTTTGCCAAGCTGATGTTAGGGCGCATAAAAGTGGCGCCGTCATCCCGCTGCAAGGCGATGAGATAACCGCCGCGGTCGACTACGGCCACGGTGAGTTTGGGAAGGTTCAACTCACGCCCCTTTTTTAGTGTCGCTTCAATAATGAGATTTGCGTGTTTCAGTGTAATATCTGGCATATTTAGTGCTCATTTTTGATTTGCAGGTGTTATGGCGAAACGGAGTCTGACGAGATCTAAGTGGTTCGATCCAAATTGAAATGAGGAATGGTACTATAAAGGCTTATATCTGTGCGTCAACCAGCGGGTTAAGACACAGAACTCAAGATCAAGCACGATCGCGCATCGGTTTGCCGGGACCACAAAAACGCTAGCGTTTTCAGTTTTTTCGACAAGCTTATTTCTTTTGACAATGAGTTGACGGCCTTTACATAATCTACACAACACGACCCAACCAGGTCTGGATATTTCCGGTGGCGGGTGGGGTTATATGCCGGCCAGCGCGCGATGCGATACCGCGGTGACAACCAAGGTCTACGCCCGCAAACCTGGATTTATGACAAAAACTATATTTTTTGACAACGATCTAATCAATTGCTTTATGACTGGCACCACTTTCTCACTGGAAGTACGTCCTACCATTCCCAAGGCCCTTGCGCGGCTGACCGATCTCGCCAACAACCTGCTCTACAGCTGGGACCGCGGAATTCGCCACCTCTTTTCTACGCTGGATCCGGAGCTGTGGGAAGCGACCGGTCATAATCCCCGCTTGTTCTTGCGCCGGGTTGATCAGGATCGGCTCAACCAAGCCGCCGGTGACCCTTTGTATCTGCGGCATTACGTGAGTTGTGTTTCGTCCTTTGACACCTATCTCAAACACCGGCATTCCGCAACGGTGACTAAAAACTTGGACAAGGATCACGATCTTGTCGCCTATTTCTGTGCTGAATACGGTGTGCACGAGAGTCTACCGATCTACTCCGGGGGACTGGGTATTCTCGCCGGGGATCACTGCAAAGAGGCGAGCGATCTTGGATTGCCGTTTGTCGGTGTGGGGTTACTTTATCGTCATGGATACTTCCAGCAGCAGATCGATGGTAATGGCCGACAACATGCACAGTACGCGGACCTGAATTTTAACGAGTTACCGATATACCCGGTGACCGACAAGTCGGGTCAAGACCTCACGCTCACGATACGCCTCGAAGATCGCGACGTGGCCTTCAAGGTCTGGGAAGCCAACATCGGTATTATCTCGATTTACCTGCTAGACACGGATTTGGAGCAAAACGGAGAGAACGACCGGTTCATAACCCGTCAGCTATATGGGGGCGGGGCGGACACGCGCATACAGCAAGAGATATTACTTGGTATAGGCGGGGTCAAGGCACTGCGTGCCCTGGGTCTGCAACCGACGGCTTGGCATATCAACGAAGGTCATGCCGCATTGCTAATTCTGGAACGATGCCGCGAGTTGGTGTCACCAAATGTAGCCTTCGATGCCGCGTTTGAAACGGTTGCGGCGTCCACTGTTTTCACCACCCATACCCCGGTCCCCGCGGGTCACGACATCTTTCCGCGGGACCTGATCTCACGCTATTTAGGGGATTTCCTGGATGAACTACAGGTAGATACCGATAGGTTGTTAGAGTTGGGAGACAGCCCGGGTCACGGGGGCAGTTTCAATATGACGGCCTTGGCGCTTCGTGGATCGCGCTTCCGGAACGGCGTCAGCCGGCTTCATGGTGAAGTGTCTTCGAGGTTGAGCAGTTTCGTGTGGCCACAAATCGAGCCTGATGAGAATCCGATAGGTCACGTAACAAACGGTGTTCATGTACTGTCGTTTATTCACCACGAATGGGTGCGTATCTTTGATCAACACCTATCGGGGGAGTGGCGCGACCGGTTGGTGGATCGTGATTTTTGGGCGGCAATCAAAAATATTCCCGACCGCGCGTTCTGGGCGACCCATCAGACAATCAAGGCGCTGCTAATGGAGGAGGCAAAACAACGCATCACGCAACAGGGGCGTAGGAATGGACTGAGTCATTCACAGATCAGACGATTGACTCGATGCCTCAATCCCGAAACGCTGGTTATTGGTTTTGCACGGCGTTTCGCAACCTACAAACGAGCAACCCTGTTGACCAAGGATATGGACAGATTGACCAGGTTAGTGCAGGACAGTGAGCATCCGGTGGTATTCATATTTGCCGGTAAAGCGCATCCTCAGGATGGGCCGGGTCAGGAATACCTCCACGCGATTTACCAGCTCTCGCGGCGCCCGGACTTCGAAGGAAAAATCGTGTTGCTCGAAGCCTATGACATTGAGTTGGCGCGCTTTTTGGTCACCGGTGTGGATGTCTGGTTCAATACCCCGGAATACCCGATGGAAGCCAGTGGCACCTCCGGACAAAAGGCTGCCATAAATGGTGTTCCGCATTTCAGCTCTTTGGATGGCTGGTGGGAAGAGGGATTCGAGGGTGACAACGGCTGGGCCATCAGTCCCTATCTTGCTGCGACGGACCACCATGAGCGGGACTACATCGAAGCATCCGGCGCATTCGATCTTTTGGAAGGGGAGATTCTGCCCCTTTACTACAAGCGCAATGGCCAAGGTTATTCCTCGGACTGGGTACAGGTTGCGAAACAAGCGATGATATCGGCACTTTCCCGTTTCAGCGCGCAGCGGATGTTGACGGACTACATAAGCCAGTATTATTCGCCGGCGGCAAAGCTGGGGCGCAAGTTCAACGCCGACGACGCAGCCTGGGCCAAACAGTTGGTTGCCTGGAAGAAGAAGCTACAAAAGTCGTGGCACGGTGTGAAGATTCGACGATCAGAAATCCCACCGGAAAACATACGCGTGGGTGATGAGGCGAAGCTGGTTGTGGAGGTACTGCTAAATGGGCTGAAGCCCGATGACCTGCGTGTCGAATGCCTGATAAGCGACAAATCTAAGGCGGATCGCCTGATGGATCCGCGGCAATATCCGTTGTCCGCAACGGGCATAGCAAAAGATGGCTGGCAGATTTATGAGGGTGAGATTGGTCTTGCCCATTGTGGCCGTTACTCCTATAAGCTGCGGGCGTATCCGCACCATCACAGCCTTTCTCACCGGTTGGAAATGGGGCGTATGCTCTGGTTGTAATAGCCCGTATATTGCACCAAGGCGCCCCGCCCCTATTCATAGCGATACGGCGGAGAGGCCCGTACCGTTTATTCCGGGAAATGGCGACATCGACGCTTCAAATTGCTTGGCAAAAACAGGGGCGGGACTATCCCGGCGCTGGCTCGGTCTCGAACGCCTGAACTTGCGCTTCACTCAACGCATAGCTACGGCTATGCATTTCGCTCCAGCGCTACGTCCAGCCGCCCGATCCCTTCGCCATCATCCGGGATCCTTGGTGCAATATGCGGGCTAGCGTCCATAGACCGACGCAAGATGGGCCAGCCGGTCTGCAGTGCCGAAAGGAAGACTGGACCAGTCGAACCGCCATGACCAGTTCCCGCTTCCCGTGCCGGGCATGTTCATGCGATGGGTGTCATCCAGTTCCATGATGTCCTGCAAAGGTAATACTCCCAGTCTCGCCACCGACGCCATGGTTGCCCGAATCAGCGCCCATGGCATGGTTACTTGGGGATTGCCCAGGTACTCGTAGACCCGTTGCTGTTGCGCAGGCGCGAGCTGGTGAAACCAGCCAAGTGTCGTATTATTGTCATGGGTGCCCGTATATACGACGCTGCATTCGACATGGTTGTGCGGCAAGTGCAGATTGTCGGCGCCACCGTCAAACGCAAACTGCAGTACCCGCATTCCCGGGAACCCGTGGCGTTGGCGCAATTCGTGAACCGCGTCTGTGATGTCGCCCAAATCTTCAGCAATCAAGGGCAGCGGATCAAATGCCTGTGAGAGCGTTGCGAACAGGGCGTCGCCGGGACTGTTGCGCCAACGACCTTGGGTCGCGTCTTCGCATTGCGCAGGAATCGACCAACATGATTCGTACCCCCGGAAATGATCGACACGCAATAGATCAAATAGCTTGAGCTGTGAACGAAACCGGTTTATCCACCAAGTAAAACCGTCTTGTTGCATGTGTCGCCATTCATATAACGGATTCCCCCAGCGCTGTCCGGTAACGGAGAAATAGTCCGGCGGCACGCCTGCGACACTAACGGCATGGCCAGTGGCGTCGAGTTGAAAGTAGTCCGGGAAGGCCCACACTTCAGCGCTGTCGTGGGCGACAAACATCGGCATATCGCCCATGATGCGAATATCGTGCTGGTTTGCGTAGGTCTTCAATCTGTTCCATTGTTTCCAGAACACATATTGCGCGAACGCGCCAAATTGAATTTCGTCGCGATATTCTGTACGTGCCGCAGCAAGTGCCTGGGCGTCTCGGTCCCGTAATGGCGCGGGCCAATCGAACCACGGTGCATTGTTGTGCAGGTGTTTGATGGCCCGATACAGCGTGTAATCGGGCAGCCAATAGTCGTTGTGGTTTGCAAAGCGAGTAATGTCGTCTGCCAGTTTGCGGTCGAATTCAAGATAGCGGGAAAACGCGTGCATCAAGAGTCGGTGATGTGCAGATTTGTAGTCGCAACCGGCGTTCGAGCTATGAATGAATTCGTCGAATTGTTCGCCGGAGACCAAGTCGTCATCGAGCAGCTGCTGGGGGCTGACCAGCAAAGGGTTTCCAGCATGGGCCGATTCCCCAAGATAAGGGGAGCCTCCATGGTGAGTAGGCACCAAGGGTAATACCTGCCATACGCGCGCGCCGCTCGACGCCAAAAAATCGACAAATCGGTACGCGTCGGATCCAAGATCGCCATGTGCGCCGACCCCGGGTAATGAGGTGATATGCAGTAGGATGCCGAATTCACGACTAGGTAGGCAGCCGCAATCGGAATACATCAACCGCCTCCGCGACGCATGACGCCACCCTGTTCAGAGATGCCGCCATGGCCGAAGGCCGAATCAAGACTCTTGGGGGCTGGTTCGCCCAACATTTGATGCAGGTTTTTGATATGCCGTCGGTACAAATCGCTGAAGTCCTCGATCGACTCGATGGGATTATAGTCGCCGAACCACCAAAACCAGTCCGAACCCTCGCATATGGCGAGTTGGCGGTTTAGTTGCATGCGATCTTGTTCGGAGAATTTACTGTGGGCCGTGACTTTGTCGAAGGTCCGTTTCGTTTCGGTCAAGATCTCCCATGCGCGATTTTTGTCCGCGTCGCCGATCCAGGTGCTAAACGTCCCATAGACCCAGCTTCCCGCGCACACGCTGGGTAGCTTGTCGGCATGCTGCCGGTTGTCGTTGAGAAACTCGCGATAGGTTGTCAGATGAATCGCCGAATGTTGCGACAAAGACTCGTATAAGCTTGTCAGGAAGTGGTATCCGTTATCCGGGTAGTGTTCCCAGGCGTTTTCTCCGTCCATGATGATGGATACAACATGTCGATCCGGTGCGTCCAGTTGCGAGGCAATGTGCTCCAGTCGATGGATCAAATCGGCGACCGCGTCATCAGCCTGCCAGTCTGAATAGGTGAAACCGATGGCGTCCGACAGTCCGTCGTCACGGAAAAATCCGTACAGCGGTAATTCGTTCAGCCGGTACGGGCGATAGGGCCAGGCGCTATTATCGGTTGGACGATGCCCGCGTTCCAGGCTGTTACGCAACACTGACTGGCCGCTGGCTACCCAGTGGAAACCATACTCGGCAAGCATCGGCAAGATGGCGTCGCTGATGCCGCCTTCGGAGGGCCAACAACCGATCGGTTTCATTCCAAAGCTCTCATTGAACGATTGAAGGCCGGTCTCGATGTGCCAGCGCACCCGCTCGATACCGCCTGGGTAAGACGATGGGGGCAGGTGGATATCCGGTATTGCTTCGCGGGCCGATTTGAAATCGACTAAAAGCGGCAACATCGGATGTGCGTAGGGGGTCATCGACAGCTCGACCTGTCCATTTGCCGACAGCTTGCGGTAGCGCTCCAGGACCCCACCGATCAGTTCGCCGAGTACTCGCAGCAGCAGAATTTGATCATCATGTGTAAAGTGGCGCGACTTGTCCATCAGCTGTCGCACTCGCATGTCGGTGCGGCGAATCGTCTCGCCCAGCCAAGCCAGGTGATACCAGACCAGCAGATCGCGGAAGAACTGATCGTTAAGATAATCGAGCGCTTGCACACGTTCTTGATGGGACTTTATGGTTTCCACCAGGTCCGCATAGGGTGGGAACCGCTTAATCATCCGTTGCTCGTTAGCTCGGCGGCACAGCTGCGCCAGTTCCAGGCGGCCCTGTGTGGAGATCGGACCCGAATCGTCGGCCAGCGCCGCGAGCAACGGATCGCTGATCGTCTCACCGCCGTCCAAGAATGCGGCGATCTGGGCGTGGTAGTCCGCGATCTCCTCAAGGACGATGGGCACAAAATTCACCACCGCACGGGCACCGGGACTGGACTCCAGGTGGCCGGCCATGTCGGTGTAGTCCTTGATGGCGTGCAGGTACGTCCAGGGCTGTAGATATTGCCCGGTCAATACATCGCGATACTCGGGCTGGTGCATATGCCAGCACAAGACCACGTTGAGGCGCCCGTTAGCGGACATAATGCAGTGCTTGGCCCAGCATGTCAGGAGTCACCAGCACCACGCCCTCGGGGGAGACATAAAAACGCTCGGCATCCGACTTTTCATCCCAGCCGATCGTCATATTGTCGTCAATGCGGCATCCTTTATCGATAATGGCATGTCTGATCTTACAGTTCTGGCCGATGTTCACTTCGGGCAGAACAACCGAGTCGATGATCTGCGAGGCGTTGCGCACGACCACCTGGGAAAACAACAGGGAATGCCGGATCAATGCGCCCTGGATGATGCAACCGCCCGAAACCATCGAGTTGATGGCGATGCCTTGACGGTCCTCATCGTCAAATATGAATTTGGCCGGAGGCAGTTGTTCCTGATGGGTCCAAATCGGCCAATTTTTGTCGTAGAGGTTCAGTTCCGGCACCGGCTCGATGAGCTCCAGGTTTGCTTTCCAGTATGCATCCACGGTGCCCACATCCCGCCAGTAGGATTGTGTGCCGCTTTGCGCGTCGCGGAACGAATAGGCGTATACGCGATAGTCGCGGATCACGCTGGGGATGATGTCACCGCCAAAATCATGTCTGGATGCGGGGGTATCCGCGTCTTTGATGATCTGTTCATACAAAAATTCTGTATTGAACGCGTAAATTCCCATTGACGCCAAGGCTATCGCACTGTTGTCGGGAAGCGGTTTGGGGTGTTGGGGCTTTTCATCGAACTCGAGTATCCGGTGGTTGTCGTTCACCGACATCACCCCAAACGAGCTGGCCTCATGGACCGGTACTTCGATACATCCCACGGTTAGATCCGCCTTCTGCTCTGCATGAAACGCGAGCATGCGGCCGTAATCCATTTTATAGACATGGTCGCCGGCTAGGACCAGCATGTAATGCTTGTCGTAGGTGCGGATGATGTCGAGATTCTGATAGACGGCATCGGCAGTACCGGCATACCAGGATTCCTCGCTCACCCTTTGGGACGCCGGTAATAAGTCAACCGCCTCCCCGAGCTGTCCACCCAAAAAACCCCATCCTTTTTGTATGTGTTTAATGAGCGAGTGCGCCTTATACTGGGTCAAGACCCCAATCTGGCGTATACCCGAGTTTATGCAGTTGGACAAGGTAAAGTCTATGATTCGAAACTTGCCGGCAAACGGTACCGCAGGTTTGGCCCGCCATTGGGTCAGGTCATGCAATCTCGAGCCACGACCGCCAGCTAACACCAGAGCAATCGTGTCTTTCGTAAGGAGACTGACGAAGCGTTCGGGCGTGGCGTGGTCGAGTTCCCCGTTATTGCGTGTTTTTTTAACCATAAAACCATCTCAATGATAACATCAGGCCAACAAATCTTGGATGAATTAAAAATGCTCGCTTCCGAACGGGAACTCATCGAGAAAGCGCAACATCACGATCCATTTACATACTTAGGCCGCCACCAGACCGGCGACCAGGTTATTGTGCGGGTATTTGCCCCAGGCACGCAACGCATCGAGATCATGGAATCGGGTGTTTCTCTGGAGAGATTAACCGGGTCGGATTTCTTCGAATGGTCCGGGCCGGCGAATCAGGTTCCCGAACGCTACCGGCTTCGGCGTGTGAATAAGGCAGGTCACGCAAGCGTTTATTACGATCCGTACTGCTTTCCACCGCAACTGTCGGATTACGATCTGCATCTATTCACTCAAGGCAAGCACTGGCATATCTACCGGATATTAGGCGCCAGTGCGCGTACCTGCGACCAAGTCGAAGGCGCATTGTTTGCGACCTGGGCGCCGAATGCGGCCAGGGTCAGTGTCGTGGGTAATTTCAACGATTGGGACGGACGCCAACATCCCATGCGCGTTCGCGGTGAAAATGGCGTGTGGGAGTTGTTCATACCCGGATTTGAGCCAGACGGGTTATACAAGTACGAGATCCGAAATCGAGACACCGGTGCGGTGTTTCTGAAAGCCGACCCGTACGGACGACAATACGAAATTGCCCCGGATACGGCAAATCTGATTCCCGCGGACACGCGATACCAATGGCGTGATCAAGATTGGATGAAGCGTCGCGAGCAATGGGATTGGCTACACGCACCCATAGCAATATACGAGGTGCACGCCGGATCTTGGCGTCGTAGTGAATCAAATAAGGCGCTTAATTATCGTGATCTCGCAGATCAACTGATCCCATACGTAGCGGATCTGGGCTATACGCATATCGAACTGTTGCCGATTACCGAACACCCCTTCGAGGGCTCCTGGGGCTATCAGACGGTCGGCTATTTCGCGTCTACTTCCCGTTATGGTCGGCAAGATGATTTGCGCTATTTCATCGACCTTTGTCATCAAAACAACATTGGGGTGCTGCTCGATTGGCCGCCCGCCCATTTCCCCAAAGATCGTTATGCGCTGGCCCTATACGATGGGACCGCACTCTATGAGCATAGCGATCCGCGTCGCGGTGAGCACCGGGATTGGGGCACTCTAATCTTCAACTATGGCCGGAATGAGGTGGCAAATTTCCTCTTATCAAGTGCCGTCTACTGGTTGCAGGAATTCCATTTTGACGGCCTGCGGGTGGATGCGGTGGCATCGATGTTGTACCTGGACTACTCGCGCGACGAAGGTGATTGGGTGCCTAATAAATACGGCGGCCGCGAAAATCTCGAGGCCATTGATTTTCTGCGTCAACTTAACAAAGTCGTACATGAGCAGTTTCCCGGTGTTATTGTGACCGCGGAGGAATCCACTGCTTGGCCAATGGTGTCGCGACCGGTATACGTAGGCGGCTTGGGTTTCAGTATGAAGTGGAACATGGGATGGATGAACGATACCTTGTCGTATTTCTCCCTTGAGTCCGTACACCGAAAATATCATCACGATCTGCTCACCTTCAGTCAGCTTTATTGTTTTACCGAAAATTTCGTGCTCCCCTTCTCCCACGACGAAGTCGTTCACGGAAAGCGATCGCTGCTGTACAAGATGCCCGGAGATGAGTGGCAGCGTCTGGCGAATGTGCGTCTGCTTTACACTTATCAATACACACACCCCGGCAAAAAACTTCTGTTCATGGGCTCGGAGTTCGCACAGGGACCCGAGTGGTCTCACGACAACGCCTTGGACTGGTATGTGCTGCAGTTCGGCGGTCATGCAGGGGTCCAGCGGTTAGTGCGTGACCTCAATAATCTCTATCGAGAGTCACGGCCTCTACATCATTTTGATTTTGACCCCAGTGGCTTCGAGTGGCTCGATTGTCATGACACCGAGCAATCCGTTCTTTCGTTCCTAAGAAAGGACGAAAACGGATTCGTTGTCGTTGCCCTCAACTTCACCCCGGTGATAAGGAAGCAATATCGCTTAGGCGTTCCTGAACCAGGGCCATACGGTGAGATATTCAATTCAGACTCGGAACACTACGGAGGCTCTAACGTGGGTAACAGTGGGCAGGTCGACGCGGAGTCGATTCCGTGGATGGGCAAGCCCCATTCGATTTCATTGACGTTGCCCCCCCTCGCAGGGATCGTCTTGAAACTCGTCTGAGATGAGGATACTGCACGTAGCCAGCGAGGCCTATCCCTTCATTAAGACCGGTGGCCTGGCGGACGTTTGTGCGAGCCTGCCCCAGGCGCAAGCCCGGCTGGGACATGACGTACGTGTATTGATCCCCGCGTATCGGGCGGCGATCGCCAAGCTCCAGACGAGAAAAACCATTGCTGAAATACAGTTGCCAGGGTTACCGGCTGGTGTCCGGATCCTTGAAACCGAAATGCGCAACGCCGCATCGAAAGTTTGGCTGGTCGACTATGGACCCGCCTTCGACCGCGACGGCAATCCCTACTTGGACGATACGGGGATGCCCTGGCATGACAACGCTGAGCGGTTTTTTCTATTGTGCCGGATTGCCGTTGCCGTCATTCACAATGAGGACCTTCTTAGTTGGCGGCCGGATGTTATCCACTGCCATGACTGGCAGACCGGGATGGTGGCGCCTCTCATCGATGACGATCAAGATGTTGTAAAGATTTTCACAATCCATAATCTGTCCTATCAGGGAATATTCCCGAGGTCTACGTTCACGAGCTTAGGGCTAAAAGAAGAACTATGGGCAATGGATGGCGTCGAATATCTGGATCAGATGTCTTTCATAAAAGGTGGGATCGTGTTTAGCGACTGGATCACCACAGTCAGCCCGACCTACGCACGCGAAATTCAGACCAGTGATCTGGGGTGTGGGCTTGAAGGCCTGTTACGGCACCGATCCGACCGTCTGGTGGGAATTCTCAATGGGATCGACTACGACGAATGGGACCCCAACACCGATCCGTATATTGATTTTCATTACCATGCGGATGCCCTCGAGGGCAAGCTCCAAAACAAGACGGCATGCATGGAGCGATGGTCATTGCTACGCGACGATAGTGCGCCGCTGTTCGGTTTTGTTGGACGGTTGGTCGAGCAGAAAGGCATCGATTTGTTAATCGCGGCGCTCCCGGAATTGTTGAACCATGGATATCCATTTGTGGTCTTGGGAATGGGTGATCCGGTGCTGGAGCGCAAATTACAGGACATCGCACGCGCACATCCCGGACGGCTACATGTTCGGATTGGATACGATGAAGAAATGTCACATCAAATCGAGGCCGCAGCCGACATATTTTTGATGCCGTCTCGCTTTGAGCCATGCGGATTGAATCAAATGTATAGCATGCATTACGGGACGGTGCCCATCGTGTCCAAAACCGGCGGATTGGCGGATACCGTCGTTCCCGCGACGCCACAAAACCTCGCGAATCAAACCGCGACCGGTTTGACATTCACCGAATTTACGGCGGATGTATTAATTAAAACCATACACCAAGGCGTCAAGCTCTTTGATCATGAACAAAGCTGGCGCGCTTTAATGCTTGCCGGTATGAGCTGGGATTTTAGTTGGCGTCAAAGCGCCCGCTCATACTTGGAGTTGTACCAGGCAAATTCGAAGTAGCTGTGTTCCCGTGGCCGGTTTAAGACAAATAATGGATGATCTATTCGGGCTCATCAAAAGGACTCTCTGATTGCAATGGAGCCTTTGGACACAGATGCCTATTGGACGCTGTCCAAGTATGACATTCGACTGGAATATGTGGCGCATTGAAGAAACTCTCACTAAATAGGCCACCACACCAAACTATGCACGTTGTATTACATTATCGTAACTTCTTGACTGACAGCAGTATAACCAGGGTAACGTGTTATCTAACGTTCCCGTAACGGGTTTGCTGGTAAGCGTGGGTTCACGGCGTCGAGCAGATTCCGGGGCGTGGCGTCTGAAATAGTTTAGTTATTAGGTCTATATAGTGGTCAGAGCAGATTTTGGGCAATTTCGGGTTTGAGTTAAAGCGTCCCGCGGCACTAGAATTAGGGACTTTCGAATTAGAGTCGCCTACACCCAGGCCATTGAGGAGAATTCTATGCATCGCATGATGTATGTGCTCGCACTGATAATCGCGGCGTGGATCGTGGCGCCGGTGCATGCCAGTGCCCCCAAGGCCGGCGCCAAGTCCAAGACCAAGGAACCGGTGGCCCATATTTTTGCGTCGCCGGTGGAGGTAAGGGCAGGCAGAGCGATTGCCGAACAGACATGCGCCCGATGTCATGGCGTGGATGGTATCAGTGTAGAAGCGAGCGTGCCTCACCTGGCCAGCCAACACGCGGATTATCTTTACGCACAATTACTGGCATACAAGGATGGCGCAAGGAAGAAGGCGCAAATGCGCAAGTCCATCAAAGCATTTAACGACGATGCGCTGCGGAATGTAGCCGCCTACTACTTCAGCCTGGACTTACCGCATACCGCGGGTTCACAGCAGGCCGCGAGTGCTGACGCTCAACTTACAAGCGCCGGTGACGTTGATCCCGAGCAAGCGGGCAAGGCGGCGTCAACCGGTTGCGCATCCTGCCACGGCAAGGATGGAAACAGCGCTCTGCCGGGCATGCCGAGCTTGGCCGGTCAGAATCTCGAGTATATGGTAAACGCCATGCAGGCGTATCGAGCGGCGAGTCGCAAGGATCCCATGATGCGCCCGGCGGTGGCGTTACTGAATGACGATACGATCGAGAACCTCGCTCTGTATTACGCGCTGCAAGCGCCCAAGGCCAGTCCCACGAGTGCCGACGGCGATGCCTCCGCGGGGAAACCCGTGGCCACGGCCTGTGCGGAATGCCACGGCGCCGACGGCAACAGCACAAAACCGGATACCCCCAGCCTGGCGGGCCAGGATCCCAGGTATCTGATTAACGCTACCCAGGCGTATAAGGCGGGCATGCGGGATCACAGTGCGATGCAATCGATTGTCTCCTCACTCAATGACGATGATATAAATAACGTCGCGGCCTATTACGCGTCTTTAGCGCCCACGGGTGGCACAGCGCGGAAACCGCTGACCACTGCCCAGTGGGCCGAACGTTGTGACCGCTGCCACGGACTCGATGGAAACAGTACCGATCCGCAGATTCCGTCGATATCGAGCCAGGGCGAGGAATATCTGGCCAAGGCCATGACGGCCTATCGGGAAAGGGATCGCGGCAACACGATCATGCGCGCGATGTTGAAACCAATCAAGGACGTGGAAATCGAAAATCTGGCAAGGCACTACGCCGGTAAAAGACGTAAGTCGGTAGTGTTTGTAACAATTCCCTGCAAGTAATCGAGCCGCCTCTTGCGCTGTTGAGTCACAGCCGCGGGAGGCATAGCGCTACTGTGACTTGGTCTAACCGACTGCTTGCCGTTCCGCTTCGCGGGCGGCAATACGTTCAGACGGTTTATACAGCCACATCTGATACATGGATGTCACCCACATAAACGCGAAACACGCCCCCATCAGTCCCCCAGCAATCACGATGACGTAGGCGAAGGGCTCGAAGACTTTGGTTAGATACCAGGAAAAAATATCCAACACGATCTGGACGAACGGAAATGCCACGATCAGGCACTTCAACCACACCGGGCGCATATAGGCGTGGCTGAAGATCAAGCTGGTGATGAAGAAAATAAACGTGAGGCCGAACAGGTGGATATGAGAGACCCTAACCAAGGTAAAGATATCGACCCCTTCGTCCAACTGTGCGGTCTGTAGGACATTATCATAACCGCCCAGGTGTGGAATGTGCGGGTTGCTGCCATCGTGGCACGCCATACAGCGTTTTTCGAAAATCGGGTCGATGTTCTTTTCGAACATCGCCTTATCCAGCCCGCCATGAATCCAACCAAAAATCTCGTTGGCTTCACTGGTTGGCAGCATACTGGCCATCGGGCCCCGCAATGCGGATTCCAGGCGCGTGGATTCTTTGCTGCCGCTATAGGCGATCACCACGTCCTTGACCGACAGTCCCGGCTCGCCATCGCGTCCTGCATGGGATCCGTACAAATGGAGCAGAGCAAATAGATATCCGGTCGCCAGCACCAGGAGGGTGGCGGTGTAAAGCGTGCGCAGACTCCACGGTAGCTCCTGAAAGTGCAGGTAGTGGCGGTGAAGTGCTTGTTCACTCATAGTTGGTTTCTCCGCGACCAATAAGCAGTTAAGGACAGCAAAGGTTTAGTTTCCACGGCCCCGACCAAACGGCCACACTCGATTCGAGCGCGACACACGCGGCGAGACCGACGCCAACCCCGGCGTCACTCACACCCTAGATGGGCTGCTTGTGTACTCAACACCATCGTAGAGAAACTGTGAGGCGGGTAGTAATTAACTATACGATATATCCGCCATCCGCTGTACAGGGCGAAACTTACCATTCCAGCGTGAAAACGTACATCATCTGCTTCCCCGCGTGGCGTGCGTATTGGCATGGCACCTCCTGAACCCTGGCACACAAATAACGGGCGGGGATATTGTTGCGGCGCAACATATCACTAACCGCCGACTCAAATCAATATCGTTTGCGGGTCCGGAAAACAAGATTTACGCGTCATCCGTGTCATAAGCATGGATGGTTTCTCGGTGCGGATGGTGTCGCCGAAGATGTACCAGTACTTCCTACTGGTCATCGTACTGGCGTCTGCAGCGATGACCATCGCTATCGATCGTGGCAAACTCCTCGCACACCGCCTGACTGGTTTGTCTTGATTGTGGTTATGAGAGCCACACCTATTGTGGCGCGGTTGGCCTTTTGCGACAATGCCGGGAGTTAGTTTTGCCTTATTTTAAGGAACGTATAAAGATGCATGCGATAAGAATAATACGAGTGGTCTCGGTGCTGGCGTTATTGATTGTTGCCGGTTGCGGTGAGCAGGAAGTGAGTTTTAAAAATGATGTGGTGCCGATACTGCAAGCGAGATGTGTCTCTTGTCACAAACAAGGTGGCTCAGGATATATCGCCAGTGGACTCAGCATGGAAAGTTACGACAATCTCATGAAGGGCACTAAATTTGGTCCGGTCATCATCCCCGGTTACAGTTTTTCGAGCACGTTGCAGATCCTGGTCGAGCACAAAGCGGATTCCTCTATAAACATGCCAAAGCAAATGCCGAAGCTACCCCAGGATCAGGTAGAGTTAATCGGCAGATGGATTAACCAGGGCGCGAAAGATAACTGAATGCGCCCGGTTCGCTGGTCGTGCGCTAAATGGCTGGTTGCTGGCCAGGAACAAAAACGACGGTCGTGACAAGAAGGATATGGATGATCCGGCAGACACTGGAACGTAATTATCCACCTAGGATTTCATTCAACCACTCAACCTTACCGCAGCGATGCGGGCAGCGCTCCTACTACATAACGTGCCGTTTCATAGTGAAACCAACCTGGTTGGGTCTAAAGGGCTGTGTCTACCGCTGCGCGTATTGTCCGTAGCATGAACCCCGACGGCAGGAATCGAAACGGTATCGCGGAGGAATTCAACCCCGGTCCTGGGGGCGCGTAACATCGGGTGCTATGACCAAATACGACATTGTCATTATCGGCGCGGGGATAAGCGGGCTTAGTCTCGCCCATTATGCCGCCGGGGCTGGACTCAGGACCTTGGTCGTCGAAAAGACTAAAAGGGTCGGCGGAGCGGTACATACCCATCGATTTGAAGCCGGTGCATCGGGCTTTTGGATCGAATTGGGCGCCCACACCTGCTACAACTCTTACGCCAAGTTTCTTGAGATAGTGGAAGATCTCGCGATGATCGACCAGCTCATGCAGCGGAAGAGGGTGCCGTTTAGAATGCTGGTTGAAGACCGTCTCAGGTCGATTCCCTCGCAGCTGAATTTTTTCGAGTTGCTGGTGTCGGTCCCACGTTTGTTTTTCTTGAAAAAAGAGGGGCAAAGCGTCGAGTCTTATTACTCGAGGATTGTCGGAAAAGGAAACTTCGACAAGGTGTTCACGCATCTGTTTGCCGCGGTGCCGTCCCAGAGGGCGGATGATTTTCCAGCCGATATCCTGTTCAAGCGGCGCCAACGGCGTAAGGACGTGTTAAAGAGCTTCACGCTCCCGAATGGGCTGCAGTCTGTGACCGATGCCATCGCCTCGCGCTCTGGAATAGACATGGCGACGGGGAGTGCAGCGGCGCAGATTGAGGCGGGAGCGCGATCTTTTGAGGTCAAAACAGCAAACGGCGAACGATACGTTGCCGACTATATTGGATTGGCCACCTCGCCTGTGGAGGGTGCTCGGCTTCTGCGCCCGGTTTGTCCGGCCCTTGTTGACGAGTTGGCTCAGGTTCGTGTTGCAACCGTAGAAACCGTGGGGGTGGCGCTCGCGAAGGAATTGCTCACGGTGGAAAATATCGCCGGTGTCGTGCCTACCGAAGACAGTTTTTATTCCATTGTGTCCAGGGACACGGTGCCCCATGACGGCTATCGGGGATTTACCTTCCACTTCAAGGGCGATCAGCTCGATTTGGACGCCAAGCTCAGACGTATCGCGCAGGTTCTGCGAATTTCGTCCACTCAGTTAGAGTTGGTGACGACGAAACAGAATATGGTGCCTTCCTTCAGAGTAGGACACGAGGACCGCGTGAAAAAGATCGACAGTCTGCTGGCCGGTAAGCAGATTTTGTTGACGGGTAATTATCTACGGGGCATGTCCATCGAAGACTGTGTGCTCAGGTCAGCGAGTGAGTTCAGCCGGCTGAAAACACAAACCGATTCCATCACCGAGTAAGGCGTGGTCAATCTTTCATCGCTCCGGCGCGGTGTCCGGATCCGGGATGCTTGGTGCAATATACGGGTTTGACGTGCGCCGCAGTCGGAAACAGGGGGGCTGAATTGCATGACATGTGCTTATAAACAATAGAAGCGTAAAAGTGCGCAATTGAGGGGGAATTGCCGGGACCGTCGCCAGCAAGGAGGCGGGCGTCGAGCCTACATGGATGTATACACGGCGGGTCCCGGAAATTGTCACTCGGTTCAGCACGGCCAGCCAGCCGCCGGATACTGCGCTTGTCCCGCCTTGTCCCCGCACAGCAGGGGAACAGCAGGAGAACTCTGCGCAGCACAAGTCCCGTTGCCATCATCCGGGAGCCTTGGCGCAATATACGGGTTAAATCTCCTCGGGGGTCATCTTTATCGCACCGCAAGGGCACTCGGACACGCACAACCCGCAACCTTTACAATAATCATACTTAAACTTGAAGCGCATGCCCGGTCCGAGTTTATTGACCGCATTATCCGGACACACCCCATAGCAATTATCACACTCGAAGCAGTTGCCGCATGACATGCAGCGACGAGCCTCGAATGTCGCATTGTCCTGGTCGATATTCCCAACGATCTCCGCAAAACCCGATTGCCGTCGCATGACACTCAACATCGGGCGCACCGTGCGCGGTGCGTCGGAGTAATACCACGTATTTAACATGTCGAACGTCACCAACTCGTGCTGTTCCGCCGCGTCATAGGTGATGCCGCGCAGATAAGCATCGATATTGCGGGCCGCTTTCTTGCCGTGACCAATGGATGTCGTCACCGTGCGTTCCGAGGGGATCATGTCACCGCCGGCAAATACGCCTGGGCATCCAGTCTGCATGTCGGTGCCAACCTGGACGGCACCTTCGGCGACTTTTATACCGGAAATGGTGTCCACGAGATCGGTCTGAACATTTTGTCCGAGCGCTTGCACCACGACATCCGCGGTAATGGTTTCGAACTGACCGGTGGGCTGGGGCCACCGGCCTTCGCTGGGCACCAGCTTTTCCAACGTCACCTGGTTGCCGTTCACTTCGCGGATCGCACGCAAGCAGATCAGTTCCACGCCTTCCTCACGGGCCTCTTTGACTTCGAATTCATGGGCGGGCATATGCTCCCGGGCTTCGAACACCACCACGGTAGCACTCTTGGCGCCGAGTCGGACCGCCGAGCGCGCGACGTCTATGGCGGTGTTACCGCCGCCGTATACCACGACTTGCCCACGTAATCCGGTCGGTTCCTCGAGTTCCGTGTTACGCAACACGATCGCCGCATCGAGCACCGGCAGTTCTCCGTTGACCTTGATGTCCACCCGCTTGGGTAGTTGGGCGCCGATCGACAGAAACACCGCGTCGAACTTACCCTCATCGCGTGCGGCAATCACATCGTCGATGCGAGTATTGAGTTGCAGGTCAGCGCCCATCTGTTCAATGCGCGCGACCTCGGCGCGGAGCTTTTCTCTTGGCATGCGATACTTGGGTATGCCGTAACGCACCATGCCGCCGGCCTGTGGCGACGCATCGTAAACGGTCACCTCATGGCCCATACGCCGCAAATGGTAGGCGGCCGCCAGTCCGCCGGGACCGGCACCGACAACCATCACCCGTTTCCCGGTCGGCGCACCGGCCTCCATTTGCCACTCATTGATCAGCGCCTGGTCACCGAGGAACCGCTCCACGGCATTGATTCCCACCGCCTCATCCAACTGACCACGGTTGCAACTCACCTCGCACGGGTGATAACAAACCCGTCCCATCACTGCCGGGAACGGATTGTCGTCCATGATCTGCCGCCAAGCCTCCGCATAACGGCCTTCTTCGGTCAGGTACAGCCATTGCTGAATATTCTCGCCGGCGGGGCAAGCGTGGTTGCAGGGCGGCAGGCGGTCCAAGTACACCGGGCGCTCGGTACGCCACGAGCCGGTCTTGTTTAACAGGCTGCTGCCGGCGTCTAGGGTGATCGCAAACGGCGTTTTCATTCTTGGCCTCCTTGTTCATCGATGAGGCTGAACTTCTTGATGTTGCGGTTGGCAATCGCCTGTAGCTGTTCGAGCTGATGGGCATTAGCCGGTTTCAGTACGTGGGCGAAACGTCGCTGCAGCTTGAGGTATTCACCCACCGGCACTTGCCGGCGGATCTTGGTCACCCCGGTGAGTTCACCGTGCTCTGCTTCGATCAGTGGATACAAGCCACACTCCACGGCCAACCGCGAGATCTTCACCGTATCGCTCGGTTTCGATCCCCAGCCCAGCGGACAAGGTACAAAGAGCTCAATGTATCGCGCCCCGTGGATACCCATGGCCTTGGTCACTTTGTGTTCCAAGTCGTGCAGATCATGCACCGAGGCGGTGGCGACGTAGGGGATCAGATGGGCCATGGCAATCAGCGGTACGCTCTTCCCAGTGTTGAACGCATTACCGGGATCTTTGCCTACGGGCATCGTGGTAGCGGTACGTGCACCGCCTGGCGTGGCGCTCGAGCGCTGCACACCGGTGTTCATGTAGGCTTCGTTGTTGTAGCAGATGTAGAGCACGTCGTCGTTGCGATCGAACATGCCGGACAGGCAACCGAACCCGATGTCGGTGGTGCCGCCGTCGCCCCCCTGTGCGATCACGCGCACGTCCTCGCGGCCTTTCGCCTTCAATGCTGCGGCAATACCGGCACCTACCGCGGCGGCATTACCGAACAGCGAATGGATCCATGGGATGGACCAAGCGGTCTCGGGGTAGGGCGTGGTGAAAACCTCCAAGCAGCCGGTTGCGTTAGCGGCGATGAGTTGATTGTTCGTCGCACGCATCGCCGCATCGATGGCAAACCGGGCCCCCAATGCCTCGCCGCATCCCTGGCACGCGCGGTGCCCGGAATCCAGGGAGTTGGACCGGTCCATCGTGCCCTGGACTGAGCGATGTTCGGCATCCAGCAGCCGGTTGCCAACCGTCAGTGTGCCGGTCTGATAGAACCTGACCTTTTGATGTGATTCGGGAATTTGTGGCATTGCGCTCTCCTGCTAAATCGTTTTGGCTGCCGCGACTACGCCTACGTCTTGAAGAATATTTTCGGCAATTGAGCCAGAGCGGCGCTGCGCGTGTTCACGTTCGAGTTCACGTTCGACGACATTCATATGAATATCATGAAAATGGGGTTCTTCCATTTCATCTCTGATTCCCTTCTCGAACATGCGCCGCAGATTCGCGCGGGTAATCGGTCGTCCACCGAGTCCACCGATCGCGGAATGTACGCGAATCGGAAAATCGTTCAGTGCCATGCGCAGATTCATCGCCAGGATGCCGCCCATGCCCACCGCGAGGCATTTCTCGAATACGATCACCCGCTTGGCGTCCTTGAGTATCGCGCGCAAGGCCTCCTTGGGAAACGGACGGAAAGAGCGAACGGTGAGGGCGCCGATAGAAATGCCGTCATCACGCATCTCCGAAAGCACCTGTTTCATCGTGCCGATAACCGAGCCCATGGTGACGACAACCGTTTCCGCGCCTTCACAGTCGAAGGTCTTGACCACACCGCCGGAGTCCCGCGCAAAGATCTTTTCGAACTCGGCGGCCTGCTCCGGTATGAGCTGCAACGCCTCCATCTGCTTATGATGGGCGAGGTAACGCACCTCGGTGAAGGCCTCGGGGCCAACCATGGCGCCCATGGACAGCGGTGCGGCGGGATCGAGTAGCTGTCGCGGTTCAAAGGTTGGTAAAAACGCATCCACCTGTTTCTGATCGGGGATGTCAACCTGGCTAAAAGAATGCGTAAGGATGAAACCGTCCATGCACACCATTACCGGCAGGCTCAGTTGTTCCGCCAGCCTAAACGCCTGGATGTGCACATCCACCGCCTGCTGGTTGCTCTCCACAAACAATTGAATCCAACCGGCATCGCGCGCCGACATCGAGTCGCCCCAATCGTTCCAGATGTTGATCGGCGCACCAATCGCGCGGTTACCCACCGTCATCACGATCGGCAGGCCCATGCCGGACGCGTTGTAGACAGCCTCCATCATGAACAGCATGCCCTGACTGGAAGTCGCGGTATAGCTGCGTGCGCCGGCCGCCGAGGAGCCAATACAGGCGCTGAGCGCTCCGAACTCCGACTCCACCAATAGGAACTCGCAGTTCTTGATCGCTCCCGCCTTCACCATTGTGCCCAAATCCTCAACGATGTGGGTCTGTGGTGTAATGGGATAGGCGGAGATCACTTCCGGCCGGCACAGGGCGACCGCTTCGGCCACGGCATGTGAGCCCTCGACTTGTTTCAGCATGATAGAGTCCTCCTAATGCAATTCAACTTGCGGTGGCGGTGTCATAGGCCGCCTGGGCCGCAGCAACATTCATTTCGCCGATCTTGCCGGGGAATTTTTTTTGTATGGCCTTGAACACCGATTCCAACTTCACGACATCGCTCATGGCGGCGAACGCCCCGAGCAATACGGTGTTGGGTGTCGGGCGCTGCAAGTGGTGCATCGCCAATTCAGTGGCCGGCACCGCGGCAAAGTGCCCGTTGGGCAGCTGCTTTGTGGCCTCCTCGATTGCCAGTTGTTCCGGGGTCTTGGTGGTATTCACCAGCACATAACCGTCGTCGCGCAAACCAGCGAACACATCAATGGCTGCGAACAACGTCGGATCCTGTACGATCAGAAGGTCGGGTTCCAACACCGGTTCGCGCAATTCGATTTCTTTATCGTCGATACGAACATAGGCCACCACCGGCGCACCCATGCGCTCAGAGCCGAAACTGGGAACGGCCTGGGAATGTTTGCCCTCTTCGAAGGCCGCGATCGACAACATCTCGGCGGCGGATACCACCCCCTGGCCTCCGCGGCCGTGAATACGCACTTGAAACATTGTTGTCTCCTTTTTCATCTCTCGGTCAGACATAACTGCACGTACTCATAGGCAGCAAGCAGGTGGCGGCAACGGCGCCCGTTGATCCCATTGCGCGGAAACGTTAACCAAATGGAATTGGGATCCAATTTAACAATGTGAATTCTGCTGTTGCCTGTCCTCGGTGATGGACCGATGCGCGCTGCTAAAAACTCTCTTCCACCGTTTGCATCTGCGCCTCTACGGTGGTCATCGCCGTCATGTTGATCAACCCGCGCACGGTGATCGTCTCGGTGACCACGTGCGCAGGTGCGGCGGCGCCGACCAGAATCGGACCCACGGAAACACCACCCCCCAAGACCTTGAGCAGGGTGTATGAGATGTGCGCAGCGTCCACATTCGGCATCACCAACAGATTCGCGGACCCCGAAAGGCGGGCGTCCGGAAACGTGAGGCCGCGAATCTTGGCATTCACCGCCGCCTCGGCATGCATCTCCCCATCGACCTCGAGTTCCGGCGCACGTTCGCGCAGGATTGCCAGCGCCTGCTGCATTTTTCGTGCCGAGGGGGTATCGCGGTTACCGAAGTTGGAATGCGATACCAGCGCAACCTTGGGGGTAATCCCAAAACGCCGCACCTCTTGCGCCGACAACAATGTCATTTCCGCCAAGTCCTCGGCGCTGGGTTCATAGGTGACATGCGTATCGCAGATGAAATAGGTCCCCGCCGGAAGAATCAACGCCACCAGGGTCGAATAATCGTGCACCCCGGGAGCCTTGCCGATGATGTCATCAACACGCTCCAGGTGCTTGTGAAATGCGCCGACCGTGCCGCACAGCATACCGTCGGCGTCGCCACGGCGAACCATCAGTGCGGCAAAGGTGCTGCTGCGGCTACGCAGCAGGTGTTGCGCGCGCGCCGGCGACACCCCCCGGCGTCCCATGATTGTGTAGTACTCTTGCCAGTATTCTTCGTAGCGTGGATCGTCTTGTGGGTTTACGAGCTCAAAGTCTTGCCCCGGCCGGATGCGCAAACCGAGTTCTGTCAACTGCGTCTCGATCACGTTTGGGCGGCCGATGAGGATGGGGTAGGCGAGCCCGGCATCGACTACCTGCTGCGCAGCCTGTAACACGCGTTCCTCTTCACCCTCGGCATAACAGATCCGCATCGGTTGTTCCATGGCGCGCTCAAAAATGGGCTCCATCACCGCGCTCGACTTGAACACATAGTGGCTGAGGTCGTCTCGGTAGTGCTTGAAGTCTTTGATGGGACGCGTTGCGACGCCGGAGTCCATGGCCGCCTTGGCGACCGCCGGCGCTAGTACGGTGATCAACCTCGGATCGAAGGGTTTAGGAATCAGGTAATCCGGGCCGAAACTCAGCGGCTGCCCCGCATACGCGGTCTTCACCACGTCGGAGGGCTCGGCCATGGCGAGGTCGGAGAGCGCGTTGACACACGCGATCTTCATCTCCTCGTTGATAGTTGTTGCACCAACATCCAGGGCCCCGCGGAATATAAACGGGAAGCACAAAACGTTGTTCACCTGGTTGGGATAATCGGACCGGCCGGTGGCTATCACCGCATCGGGACGCACCGCCTTGGCCTCATCGGGCATGATCTCCGGAACCGGATTGGCCAGCGCCAGGATGAGCGGCCGGTCGGCCATCTTTTTGACATGTTCGGGGCGCAACACCTTGGGCGCCGACAGGCCCAGGAAGATATCCGCATCGCCGATGACATCGCCCAGGGTGCGTGCGTCCGTATCCTGTGCATAGCGTCCCTTGTACCGGTCCATAGATTCGGTGCGTCCGGTGTAAACCACACCATCGATATCGACCACCGTGATGTTCTCTCGGGGTAAACCGATTTTTACCAGCAAGTCCAGACACGCGAGCGCTGCCGCACCTGCGCCGGAGGCCACCAATTTCACTTGTTCGATCTTCTTGTCAACGACCTTGAGTCCACTGATGATCGCCGCGCTGACAATAATGGCGGTGCCGTGTTGATCGTCGTGAAACACCGGGATGCGCATCCTTTTGCGCAGCGCCTCTTCGATGTAGAAGCATTCCGGCGCCTTGATGTCTTCGAGATTAATGGCGCCGAAGGTGGCCTCTAATCCGGCGACGATGTCGATGAACTTGTCAGGATCCCGTTCTTCGATCTCGATATCAAAAACATCGAGACCGGAAAATTTCTTGAATAATACCGCCTTCCCCTCCATGACCGGTTTCGCCGCCAGCGCGCCGATGCTCCCCAGCCCGAGCACCGCGGTGCCGTTGGTGATCACTGCGACTAGGTTACCGCGGGCGGTGAGCGTTGCTGCCTGCTTCGGGTCGCGAGCGACTTCCTCGCACGCCGCCGCCACGCCGGGGGAATAGGCGAGTGTCAAATCATGCTGCGTCGCCATCGGTTTGGTGGCGATGATGGCGAGCTTGCCTGGCGGCTCCGCACGATGATAGGCGAGTGCCGCATCTGTGAGCTTGTCTGACATTCTATTTGTTCATCCTCACAGATCGTGAGGTGTTGTCTTAGCGAGCCTGGTCGGCTTGCATCGCTTGTTCCATGATTTCTGTTCCGATCTGCGACTCGAATTGCTTCCAAATCGGTGTGAGCAACGCGCGCCATTCCTCGAGTTCGGGATCGGTCAAGGTGATCACTTCCGCCTGTTCAGAATCAATGATCCGTTGGCGGTCCATTTTGGCTTTCTCGCGGGCGTTTTTGTTCACTTCCACGGTCACTTGCTGGATGATCTTGTCCAATTCAACACGGATTTCCGCGGGCAAGTTGGTCCAAAAATTTGCATTGGTGACCAACATGTAGCCGAGGAAACTGTGCCGGGCCTCGGTGAAGTACTTCTGAAAGTCGTGAAACCCCTGGGAGCGGATGTTGGACCACGCATTCTCCTGCCCAGTCACTAAACCCATTTTCAACCCCTCTCGGACGTGTTTGAACGGCATCGGCACGGTCGCCGCTCCCAGGGCCCGGTACTGGGCCTGCATCACCGCCGAGGGCTCGATGCGAAACCGCAGGCGTTTAAAGTCTTGAGGTGTCCGCAACACACGGTTTGCCGACATCACGCGCATGCCATTATCCCAGTAAGCAAGCCCCTTGATCCCAAGACAGCATGGAATCGAGCAGCTTAACGCCAGCCTCGCTGCGCTGGAATCGGTTCACCGCATCGATATCCGAAAACAAAAACGGCAGGTCAAACACCTGTATCTGTCGCGAAAAACTGCGGAATTTGGCAAACGACGGTGCCGCGAGTTCGATGTCCCCGAACAGCAAGGCGAGCAGCGCCTGGTCATCGTTGAATTTTAAAGCGCGGGGATAGATCTCGACGCGCACTTTCCCGGCCAACCGTTCTTCCGCCAGTTTCTTGAACAGGACAGCGCCGTATCCCTTGGGGGTGGCCTCGCTGGTGACGTGAGAAAAGCGTATCAGGATCGGCTCGGCAGCGTGGACGTTGACCGCAACCACAACCAGCATGCCTATCAGGACCATCACGCGCATGGCCCAACTCAGCCTAACCAAAGACCACTGGGTTCGCATTTACTTGTAACCCTTCAGATAGTCGATGTACTCGGGCAGGAACAACGATATCTGCGGGATGTAAGTGATGAAGATCAAGAACAGCAACAACAAGGAGAGCCAGGGCAGCGCGGCCTTGATCGCCCACTGCAGGTTCTCGCCGGTGATCCCGGCAGTCACGAATAGGTTGAGTCCCACCGGAGGCGTGATCATCCCGATTTCCATGTTGACGACCATAATGATGCCGAGATGAATCGGGTCGATGCCGAGTTGGGTTGCAATCGGGAACAGGATGGGCGCCATGATCAGGATGATGGCCGAGGGTTCCATGAAGTTGCCGGCGGCGAGCAACAAAAGGTTGACCACGATCAGAAAGCCCCATGCCGGCAAGCCCCAGTTGACGATGGTCTCGGCGATCGCATGGGGTATCCGCTCAGTGGTCAGCACATGCGCGAACAGCATCGCGTTCGCGATGATAAACAGCAGCATGATACTGACCTTGGCGGCGTCCATGATCGTATGCCGGACTTCTTTGTCGAACACGCATTTTGGCAGTGCCCACAATACCTGACCGGTATTTCTGGCCACGATACCGCCGATTCCTTCTCCGGCTTTGCGCCATGGAATGTCTTTCATCGGACCGATGTCGCGATAGCCGAGACACGCCACCATAAACGCATAGACTGCAGATACGGCGGCCGCTTCCGTGGGGCTGGCGATGCCGCCGTAGATCGCGCCGAGCACAATGACGATCAAAAACAAACCACCCGAGGCGGAGAACCCGCTGGTCACCAGTTCGCGGAACGAGGCCCGCGGCTGGGCGGGCAACCCCTTGATACGGGCGACGATGTAGATGGCGACCATCAGCAACAGACCCATGCCGATGCCGGGAATGAATCCGGCCATGAACATACGCGCCGCAGACACCTCGGTGGCCGCGGAGTAGACAAGCATGACGATAGAGGGCGGAATCAAGATTCCCAGGGTGCCGGCATTGCAGATGACGCCGGCGCCGAATTCCTTCGGGTAGCCGGCCTTCACCATGCCGACTATGACGATGCTGCCAATCGCCGCCACCGTAGCCGGTGACGACCCGGATACCGCGGCAAACAACATGCACGCAAGCACCGAGGCCATCGCCAGGCCGCCGCGGATATGGCCGACGGCGTCGATGGCGAAACGGATCAGGCGTCTGGCGACGCCGCCACCGGATAGGAATGCCGAGGATAGAATAAAAAACGGTATCGCGAGCAGTGTGTAGTGCTCGGACACATTCTCGAAGAACTTGAGCGCCACCGATGCCAGCGAGTCATCGGAAAACAACAGTATGGTGGTGACACTGGACAGGCCGAGCGCGATTGACACCGGCACGCCGATAAACATGCAGGCGAAGAGCAATATGAATAGTGCCGCAGTGGTCACCCTTTAGTCTCCCCCTGCCGCTCCTTGCCGAGTTCTTCCAGGGCCTCTTCGGCTTCGTCGGCATGGCGGAAGCCCATTTCCTCGCCTTTGATGATGCGCCATAAGAGTTGTACCAATCGCAGCGCGAGCAGGGCCATGCCAAGGACCAGTATCGAGTGGGCGGTCCACTTCGGGATCGGGATATCCTCCAACTCGATGCCGATCTGGAGCAGTTTCGCAAGGTAGATCCAACCGCCGTACATGATCAGGCCACAGTAAAAGAGACTGCCCAGCACGGCGACGATACCGAATACGCGTTGTATACCGCTTGGAAACAGTTTGACGAAGGCATCGACACCGATGTGGGCGCCTTGCTTGAGCACCCACGAGGTACCGAACAGCACCATCCACGCGGACAGATGCAGCGTAAGTTCCTCCATCCACAAAATGCCCTGACCGAGCACAAAGCGGTCGAATACTTCGATGAATACCAGTAAGGTCATCCCGACCAGCAGGAGGGCGATGATGCCCTCCTCCAATTGGTTGAGAATGCGACTGATCACGTTAGTGAGTGCCTGTTAACGTTGCTTGGCCGTATGGCTCAGCGTTGTTACTTGTTCGCCGCCAGCGCCGCGTCTATCAAGTCCTTGCCGATGTCACCTTCGAACTTCTTCCACACCGGCTTCATCGCCTCGACCCACTGACCGCGCTGGTCTGCGTTCAACTCGATGATCTTGCTGCGCCCCGAATCCATGATCGCCTTCTTGTCACTGATGGCTTTGTCATTGGCAACCTGGTTGCCAAAAGCGATGGCCTCTGCCAGGGCCGTCTCGACCCCACCGCGAATATCATCGGGCAAGCCGTTCCAGAACTCCGAAGAGGTGACCACCATGTAACCCAGGTAACCGTGATCCGAGTGGGTGATGTGTTCTTGAACTTCGAAGAATTTCTTGGAGAAGATGTTGGACCAGGTGTTCTCCTGACCGTCGATGGCCTTGGTCTGCAACAAGGTGAACACCTCCGAGAACGGCTTTTTCTGTGGTGACGCCTTGACCGCCTGAAACTGGGCGGCGAGCACATCCGAGGTCATGATCCGAAACTTGAGCCCGGCCGCGTCGCCAGGCACCTTGAGTGGCGAACTCGACGACAACTGCTTCATCCCGTTGTGCAGAAAACCCAGACCCACCAGGCCCTTTTTCTCGGTGGCGCGCAGCAGTTTCACGCCGGCGTCGGTGGCCATAAACTTGTCCACGGCGCCGATATCGTTGAACAGGAACGGCAAGTCGAATATCTGCAGGCTCTTGGTGTACTTCTGAAACTTCGACAACGATGGTGCTGCCAACTGGACGTCGCCCAACAGCAGGGCTTCGAGCACCTTGTTGTCACCGAACAGCTGCGCATTGGGGAATACCTGGACCGTGACCTTGCCGGCCAGACGCTCCTCGACCAGGGCCTTGAATTTTTCCGCCATCTGGCCCTTGGGCGTGTTCACCGCCACCACGTGCGAGAACTTGATCTTGATCGGGGCCGCGTTCGCCGCCGGCGCGGACAACATGAATGCCAATAAGGTGAGAGCACTAACTAAAAATCGCATTCGATTCATCCTCCTAGAACATTATAAATGTTTGCTATATGGGTATTAGAAAGAGAATGGACGGGTAACGCAATCGGGTTACGCCAGGTTCGTCTCACAATCACACGCCATCCCGGTTCAACACCAGTTATCCATCCTCTGTTGCGAGAATAGTATGCAAAAAAAAGGCCAGGTCCTTGGCCGCCAGGCCCGTTAGCCTCGGTATCCCTATCCGCTTTGCGTCCCAATCGTGTGCGGCGGTAAGTCGTCGATCCCGGGACCCGCCGATCAGGGCGGTAAACCGCCCGTGGCTGCAGTAATGTGGCGAGATTTCGCCCATAATGGGGGGTCTATGAGGGCGAACGGGAGCCATGCCCCGGGATATCAGCGGTCCGAGCCAAGCACTTCGCTGCCGTCTGTCTCCCGCACAACGCGATGAAACGAAAACTCAAATCGGAGCGCGGGCGGATTTGCTGCGCGCGCTGGATAAATTACCGAGGCAATCGTGACCGTCTCTGGTAAGAATCTTGCTAGTTGATGTTGGCACCGTACCAGAAGCGGTGATTCCTCGCACAGGTGCGGATCGAAAATCCTAAAGATTCAAAAAACTGGCATGCACAAGAGTCCATGATGAGTGACCAACTTACCGCGCCCGGCACCATTCAGGGAAGCATCATATTCGTCGATGACGAAATGCACATACGGCGTGCGGGGGAACAGGCACTGAAGATGGCGGGCTTCGAAGTGCATTGCTTCGAATCTTCAGAGTCGGCGCAGCAGCTGCTGTCCACAGACTGGCCGGGGGTGCTGATAACCGACGTCAAACTACCGGGAGCGAGTGGTCTCGAGTTGATGAACCGGGCGTTGGCAATCGACCGCGATCTGCCGGTAGTCTTGATCACCGGCCATGGCGATATCTCCATGGCGGTGCAGGCGATACGTGACGGCGCCTACGATTTTATTGAAAAGCCCTTTGGTGCCGATCGACTGGTCGAGGTCGCGAAACGTTCGATCGAGAAACGACTGTTGATACTCGAAAATCGGGCGTTACGTAATGAACTGCGCGACCAGCTCAGTCAGTTTAATATTATTGGCAACTCGCCGCAGATGGAGTTTGTGCGCACACAGGTGGCCAAAATCGCGGGTGTCGATGCTGATGTACTCATATATGGGGAGACCGGGACCGGGAAAGAACTGATCGCTCATACCTTACATAAGCAAAGCCGGCGCCGGGACAAACCCTTCGTAGCCGTTAATTGCGGTGCCATACCCGAAAATATTATCGAAAATGAGTTGTTCGGTCATGAACCGGGCGCATTCACCGGCGCTAATTCGCGACAGATTGGGAAGTTTGAATATGCCAACAAAAGCACCATCTTTCTCGATGAGATCGAGAGCATGTCGCCGGACCTCAGTGTCAAGCTGCTGCGTGTGTTGCAGGAACGAACTATCGAACGGTTGGGATCATCCAAGACCCTACCGGTAGATGTCCGCGTCATTGCGGCTACCAAGACCGATCTTCGCGAGGCCAGTACCCGTGGCGAGTTCCGTGAAGACCTCTATTACCGGCTTGCGGTTGTGCAGCTCAACCTGCCGCCGCTTAGAGAGCGGCGCGACGATATTCCGATTTTGTTTCAGTATTTTCTCGACAAGGCAGCCCGCCGATATGATTGTTCTCTCCCGGCGCCAGAGCCGGAGGTGATCGGGGAATTGATGGCGCATAATTGGCCGGGCAATGTCAGGGAATTGCAAAATACCGCGGATCGTTACGTGCTAGGGTGTTTTAACGACCTATCGGGCCTCACAAACCTGTCGCAGAACTCCGAAAACGGTTCCCCACTGACACTCACCGAGATGGTCTCTTGCTACGAAAGACGGATCATTGAACAGCAATTGGCACAATACAAGGGTGACACACGAGCCACATACACGGCGCTTGGTTTACCGCGCAAGACCTTTGAAGACAAGCTGCGTAAATATGCAATAAATCGCAAGGATTACCAATAGCATCGCTTTAGCATGTTATTTGGGCTTTCTTACTCGGCGAGCGGCGTTTCTTCGGTGCATCAAACGGTATAGACTTTCCAATCGAAATCAATTCTTAGCCATCGGGCATATCAAACGCTAAAACGCATTTAATCTTGATCGTGCCTGCGACATGTTTGCAGATGCGCTCGAAACCCGTTGTTCATCGAGTGCCTAATAAATGAACCGGACGGTCATATCGTGGACCGCATCGAGAGATGACCAAGTTTTCGCTAAGTCTACAAAAGCAACAACTGCTCATCGCGCTGGTCTTTGCCGGCGTTCTCTTAGTGGTGGTATGGCAAACCGCCGCGCTAACGCGCGCGTCGGCTATCGAAGAGATGCGACATGCAAGCGCCAACAAGTTAACACTATTCATATCCAACCTTACTAGTGAACTGGAGAAATACGAATTTCTTCCCCAGATTCTCGCCAGGGATGAAAGAATCCTGCAACTGCTGCGAGATCCCGCCGATGCGGCCTACACGGCTTTGGTTAACCGGTATTTGGAGAATGTGAACAAGATTGCCGGAGCATCCGACACGTATGTAATAAATAAGGACGGACTGACGCTGGTAGCGAGTAACTGGAACTCGCAGACACCGTTTGTGGGGCAGAACTTCAGTTTCAGACCTTACTTTCAGGCAGCAATGCGCGGCGAGGTCGGCCGATATTACGCGCTGGGGGCAACGTCGAATAAGCGCGGCTACTATTACGCCTCACCGGTAAAGTCGGGTAATGAGATTTTGGGTGCCGCGGTCGTCAAAGTCAGCCCTGAAAGCGTAGAGGCCGCGTGGCAAAGTGCACCGGAGAAGGTGATCGTGACGGACTACAACGGCGTCGTATTCATTACCAATAATCCGAGTTGGAAGTTCAAAACATTGCACCCGCTCAGCGACAAGGTACTGCGACAGATTAAGCAAAGTCGTCAGTATTCGGATGCTGTTATGTCGCCCTTGCCCATTATCAAAGAACGGCTGTACGCCAGCGGTGTGAGTCTGTTGACGCTGCGTGAGTCAATCAATGATACGTCGGAGAAGGAGGAAATCTATCTGACTCAGAGCCGAGAAATACCCAGCCACAAGTGGCTGGTGCATTTGCTCGCGGATACGAGGACCGTGGATGCGCGGGTCGCACACTCAATCGGCTATGCAGCCGTGTCGGTGATTACTATGTTTCTCGTGTTGTTGTATGTTTTACAACGTCGTCGCAATCTATCTCAACGCCTGCAACACCAAAAGCAGATTGAAGAAACTCTGCTGAATGCCCAACAAGACCTTGGGGTTCAAGTCAAGCAACGCACCGTCGAACTCTTGAAAACCAATGAACAATTGGATAACAAGATCAAAGAGCAAGAAAAGACGGAGCAAGAGCTACGTAAGGCGCAAGAAGACCTCCTGCAGTCGGCGAAACTTGCCGTTGTAGGACAAATGTCTGCAGGTATCACCCATGAGCTGAATCAACCGCTGACCGCTATTCAAACTTATGTCGGTACTGCACAGCAGTTACTTAAACATCAGCATTACGATGAACTCGCCGAAAACCTGGCAAATGTTCTACTGCTCACGGATCGCATGGCGGGGTTTACTAGTCAACTGAAGACGTTTTCACGAAAATCCACGCAAAATATCTCCACGGTCTCCCTCAATCAGACTATCAATGACGCGCTGTTGCTGATAAAACATACCCATAATGAGGACATCGATGTCATTGAATCAATGCCGGAGCGGGAGATTTTTGTACTTGCAGATGTGATTCGTTTGGAGCAAGTCTTCGTCAACATATTTAAGAACGCGGTAGACGCGATGAAGGATTGCAGTAAATTCGAGTTAACGATCTCGATGCGGACACTTGGAGATTCGGTAAGTGTTCGGATTGGAGACAGCGGATCCGGTATCCCCAAGGAAAATCTGGATAAATTGTTCGATCCGTTCTTCACCAGCAAAGAGGTGGGCGCAGGACTTGGCCTAGGGCTTTCCATATCTCGAGAAATCGTCAATGAATTCGCGGGCTCAATTACAGCGAGCAACCAGGAACACGGTGGCGCGCTTTTTACAGTGACATTCCCGACGGTGGCGGCTGACGGCGATTACGCATCGACACTTGTGTCCGATGGTTGATGTTCTACCAGACTTAAAACCCGGCTGATGAGAGGTTTTTGACCGCCACCCGTGTCTCACATCTGAGACGAGTGACAACCTGGGTCGGCTGTGCGTTGCAACGGTTTGTTTTTTATCTTAAATGCAAGCGAGACCGTGCCGTGTGCGGTGTCATTATTGAGACGCGGACTAGCGGGGGTGGGCGCGGGTAATCCGCAATCCTAATAAAAAAACAATG
>CALZGZ010000083.1 GCA_945787105.1 uncultured Gammaproteobacteria bacterium | reverse complement strand
CCGGCAACGGCGGCGGCGTGTATCCCTCCCACTTGCCGTCGTCGATGTACTTGGAATAGCTGGCCTGGCCGCTGCGCTTGGCCGTCTTGTATTCCATCGTTGTTGGCGGTGCCTGGACGCGATCCGCGCTCACAACTTCGCGCTGGACGATGTTGTCCTTACTTATGTTCCAGGCCATCAAGTCATCTGCAATCACCAGCGGCCCGTCGTAGACCTTGCGGACCTCCTCGAGCATCATCTGGTCCAGTTCTGGTTGACGGATCGTGTGGTAACCCACTGCCAGTCGCGGCTTGACTTCAGCCATGATCTTGCCGAAACCGCTCGGTGGCGTGTGGATATAAGACGAAACGATGGTCGCCTGGCGCGGCGGGAAGCCCAGGGCCTGCTCCAGCCCCTTGGGCGTGTAGAACATTTCGTGGATGACGAAGTCGGCACCCTTGGCGCGCTCGATGAACCACTTGTTGGGTGCCGAGTCGCCACCGAAAACGAAGCTCAGGCCGTTCCATTCCAAGCGATAGCTGACCGCGCCATCAAGCACGTGAACAGCGGGGAAGGAGGTGATCTTGACCCCGTTCTCCTCGTAAACCACGCCGTTGTCCTGCTTGTAATCGAATTCGTGCGCAATGAGTCCACCGCCGGCGTCGGGCAATATGCCAGAGCGACCCGTGATGTCCCAGGCATAAGTCTTTTTAAGCCCCTCCACGTAAGCGGCGGTCCCGAGCTCAGGCTTCGAGCCTGAAGGCCCGTAGATATGTAGTGGCGTGTACCTTCCGCTCAGCCAACCGCCGACCCAGACCACAGCGGCATCACCGACGTGGTCGGTGTGCAGGTGGCTGGCGAAGATTTTGTCGACACGGTGAAACTCCGGACGCAGTGCAAACAGGTTCTCTGCGGAGCCTGATCCGACATCGAACAGGAAGATGTCGCCGTTGCCGAGTTCGACGTACCAGGCGGTTGACTTCTGGCCGCGGGTGATGGGAGTCGGCATCCCGGTACCGAGCGCCACGACGAACATCTCGTCCGGCCCGACCTTCTCCGTGCGGGGATACCAGGCGTCGGGGCGCTTCTGCGGCGCTGACTGCTGGGCCATGGCCGTCTCGACCAAGGTTGCGTCGTACGATAGGTGCGCGAGCGCCCCGCAAAGTAGGCCGAGCGAGAGTAGCGAGAAGACTCGTGTCGAATTATGCATGCCTACCTCCTACTTGGTGAGACTTAGTTCGGTGCGATGTTGACGACATCGAGCGACGCCGCCCGCCATCGGCCCTATTTATTCGGCTTGTACCAAGGCTTCTGTTTCCGCCAATCCTGATCCTGCAGGTTGTACTTCTTGGCATGCTCGTCGAGCATTTTGTTCTGCGCATTAAAGGCTGGTCCCCATTCACCACCAGCGATGAACTTGCTCATCGGGCTCGGGCGTCCCCGCTCAGGCGGCGGCTGACGGGTCGGTCCGCGCACCGCGGAAGCGCGATCCGGCGAGACCACCATGCGCTCGGTCACGTTCTCCTTGGTGACGTTCCAGACCATGTTGTCGACCGCCATCGACAACGGCCCGTCGTAGGTTTCGCGGATCCCGGCGCGCACACCCGCAAGCGCTTCTTCCATCGAGTGGTAGGCAACCGCGTGGCGTGGCTTGATTTCGCTCATGATCTTGCCGAACGCCGGCCCCGAGGTGTGGAATTCGCAGCACGCCCGCCACGCGAGCTGCGGCGGCTGGCCATAGTCCTGGGCGAAGAACTCGGGCGTGCCGAATGCTTCGTGGATGACAAAGTCAGAGTTCTTGGCGTGCTCGACGAACCACTTGTTCGGCGACGTGTCGCCGCCGAAGACCAGTTTCAAGTCGCCATACTCAATGATGAAGCTGACCGGGCCGTCGCCAGCGTGAATCGCCGGAATCGAGCTTATTTTGATGCCGTTTTCATCGTAAACGACCTTGTTGACCGCCTTATAGTCGAATTCCACGACATCGATGCTGCCCGGCACCGGCGAGATCTTGAACGCACGGGTCTGGTAGTCCCAATTGAAAGCCTTCAGAAAATGCTCGACGGCATACTTGGTGCCCATCTCGGGCGTCATGCCGCTCGGCCCCCAGACCTTGAGCGGCACCGGCCGGCCCGCGGTCCAGCCGCCGGCCCACAGCGACGACAGGTCGCCCCAGTGGTCGGTGTGCAGGTGGCTGATGAAGATCTTGGTCAGGTACTCGTTGGGGATCATCAGCGCGTTGATGTTGCGCATCGATCCGCTACCGAGGTCGAAAATAATCTTTTCGCCGTTGCCGAACTCGAACAGAAAACAAGCCGCAGCCTGCCCACGGCGCGCGTCCGGCATGCCGGTACCGCAGGCGATGACGCGCACCTCGTCCTTGGCCAGCACCTCGGTGCCGGGGTAATAGACATAACGATCCGGGGCGACCACATTGGGGCCCGGGACCATGCCACCGGCGGCATACGCGTTTGAGGTCAGTGCTGCGATGAGCGCAACGCCGATCGATAAAGGAACGAACTTGCTCATTCTAAATCCTCCAGTCTTTGTGTCATCTTTTTTTGACCCGAAGCCGATCGGTCGAGTCAACAGGCTCTCTCCAATGGCCTTCTTACTTACACCATTGGACCGCACATGATTTGTCGACTCCATCCAACGGTCATTCTTGTGCGATACACACACCTACTGCATCCATTTGAACAGCGCCGCCGGCGCAGCGGGGATGACGTAGACGCGGAAATCCCACTCGTTACTGGGCACATTGTCGGGCTGAATCGCCGAATAGTGCAGCTCCGCACCGATACGCACCGGCACCTTGCCAAACTGGAATGTCCTGTTGATCCCTAGACCGATCGGCACTGTCCAGCGGTCGTCGCTGTCCTGTTCCCAGTTGCCGATGATGTTGGGTCCGGCACCAATGGATGTCACGGGATCGAGCGTGTAGTAGACGAAGTACTGAATGTTCGTAAGGTTCACCGGGTCCCGATCGTTATCCCCGGAGTAGTCCCAGTAGTGCTGCAACAGGCCGCCGATCTTCCATTTCGGCCCCATGTAGGCGTACAGCGCCGACGGGCCGGCCAGGTACTTCCCGGTGCCCAGGATGTCGTCGCTCGCGGTCGGGAAACCCAGGTCAAAACCCAATCCCCACACCCCGATCGCTCTGCCGCCGGCGGGCCCACCTTCTTTATATACAATCGGGTCTCTCGGTGAAAACAGCCCCACGTAGTAGATATCACCAAAGCCCGTGGTGCGGCCGTCAAACAGGTTGATCGGCAGCGCGGGCCCTTCGGCCGGCGGCTGCACCACTCCGGTGATATCGCTATACTGGGCGGTAGGATCCATGGACGCGTCGATCTTGTCCTGATCCAGTGGCATGCTCGAGATATTCAACACCACACGGTTGATCAGATTCCATTTCTCATTGAGTCGCTTGGGAAATTGAAATAGCGACATGAAGTTGCTTTTGTTCTTTTCCTCATCGGTCACGGAATCGTTCGTCATCTTGTAGAGATCGAATTGATTGATCCACATCGCCACGCTGCCCAGAGGATTGTCCATCAGCTTGGCCATCTGCGCCGTGGTAGGTTGGCAACCCGCACGCATGATCTCGCCCACATCCGCATCGATATCGGCCGCAAACTTCAAGCACTCTTCGGATTGCGGCTCCTGCGCCGCGGTATCTTGCGAAGCCTGCGCTAACAATAGGGGCGCATCGCCGTTGTCAGCCTCGCTCGCGCCCAGCACCGCCGCATCCGAAGCCGCCGCCCACGCACCGGCGACAGACTGCCCACCCAACGATCCCTGATAGGCGTTGAGCGCACCCGGCGCGAGCAGCGCGCTCGCGATAAGGGAACTCATGATTGTCGTTAGATTCACTTTCATCACGCTGTCCTCTTGTTGTGATCGTTACGGGGCCATAATCAATCTCACACCATTAACTAAACCGCCAGGTCTGAACTATAAAGTTTTCGCCAAGGTATCGAAATATCGCCATGAGATGGCTTCGAAAAAGACTCGTCACCAAACGCAACTGTGCTCAACAACGGCATCATTTTTCACCGCGCACCGCCTCGACCATTTCTAGTCCGCCGCTGTCCGTCACCGTGTCAAAGCGTATTTCCGGGGAGTCAACTGACATCTCGATCCACGCCAACACCTGGCGATAGAGATCCGATCGAATGTGTCGTTGCAGGTCTGCCAAGGATTCCCATTGCTCGATGAGGACAAGCCGCATGTTGTCTTCGGCGCCTTGATACAGATCACATCCGATACAACCCGACTCGACCCGCGTGGGCCCCAGTATCGGCAACATGACGCGCATCGCTTGCTCTTTTTTCTCCGGTGCGGTGCGGAGCCCAAGCCTGGCGATAATCATCGGTGTTCCGTGTTCTTGCAACTTGTTGACCGCAAGCCCATGTCTACAGCATCGCAAGATCCATTCCAACACTCGGCACCGGGTGGGCAAAGCGAGGTAAGTGGTTGATTCGGCGCGTTTTCAATAAGACCGTGGCGGTGAGCAGCACACCGTAAAACGGAAACTAGGTGACGATACGTCGTATATGTGACGAAATATCGTGTGTGACTCTGGTTACTCGCTAGCGCGGCACGACCCACGGCAGGTTGGATTCTTCACTCGCTACACTCATTCAGAATGACAGAGGTCGCTACACTCGCTCAGAATGACAATGCAGCCTCTAGTGATCAGGCTGATACTAACGCTGTGCTCATTAGATTCTGGTCGGCGAATGCTTGACTTCTCTGTTCTCGTGATGCCGAGCAGTTTCTTTTCAGTCCTCGCGACTTCAGTTTCCCATAAAAATGGTTTTATGGCATACTGGGTGTATGAAAACGACACTGGAACTACCTGATCAGCTCATGCGCCGCATCAAGATGCGGGCGGTGGAACGCAATCAAAAACTCAAGGACACGGTCGCACAACTCCTGGAATTCGGGCTGGCGAGTGCGCCGGAAAAGGAAGCGCCTAAGCGGGCTCCGAGGCCGGTACGCCTCAAAAAACACGGGCCGCTCACGATTAACGACATCGAAACAGCCATCGCTTCCGGACGCGATTAATCGAACTCACGTCGTGGTTGTCGTCGACACTAACATTCTCGCATACCTGTTGATCGCGGGTGACCACACCAAAGAAGCGCAGGCTCTGTATGCACAGGACTCGGACTGGCACAGCGAGGCCTTTGTACTGATCGAATTCTGTAACATTCTTGCGACTTATCAACGAATGCGAGATTTGACCCGCAATCAAGCCGAGCGCCTGCTGAAAGAAGCCGAGACATGTTTGCGTAATCTGACCAATGTGCCGCATATCGCCGCACTGCGAACTGCGCAACAATTCACAGTCTCCGCCTACGACGCTCGCTTCCTTGCCGTGGCGGACAACCAAGGTGCAAAACTGGTAACGGAGGACACGAAGCTGCTCGCAGCTGCGCCGGCGTTGACCCAATCTCTAAGCGAGGCTTTGAGTAAAGGCTAACCGCCTTTACGAAAACGGGACCGGATTGAATCCGGATCCCAGCTTATGGTATCGGCCGGCGAATGCCCAACTTGTCCATTCTCGAGCGCAAGGTGGTGGGCTTGAGTCCCAGGCGCTCGGCAGCGCCGCGCTTGCCGCTGATGCGCCAGCCGGTTGTTTTCAATGCCGCCTCGATGTGATGCTTTTCTATCGCTTGCAGTGTTAGGCTGGACGTTGGTTGGCCCTCGGTTTGTGAAGGCACGTCAATCTGCAGGATATTGTCGTGGCTCAGGATCATCGCACGCTCGATGAGGTTGCGCAGTTCCCTGACGTTACCCGGCCAATCGTAAGCTTGCAGCACCTCCATGGTGGATTTGTGAATCGTTTCAATCTTCTTTCCCATTTTTTCGCCGAACTCTTGCACGAATGCCCACACCAAAACCGGGATATCGTCGCGGCGATCCCGTAACGGTGGGACGGTGATCGGAAACACATTCAACCGATAGTAGAGATCCTCGCGGAATCGTCCTTCACTCATTGCTTGGGCGAGGCCTTGGTTGGTGGCGGCGATCACGCGCACATCAACCTTGATGGTCTCACCGCTGCCCAGCCTTTCGAACTCCCCTTCCTGCAGGACCCTGAGCAACTTCGCCTGCAGATCGGTCGGCAGTTCGCTGATCTCGTCGAGGAAGATCGTCGAACCATCGGCCAGCTCGAAACGACCGACTTGTTTCGTCAGGGCGCCGGTATAAGCACCCTTCTCGCGCCCGAACAGCTCGGCCTCAATCAGGCTCGCGGGCAGCGCCGCACAGTTGACCTTCAGGAGCATATTACCGCCGTGGGCGCTTTGCTTGTGGATCGCTCTGGCAAACAATTCCTTACCAACGCCGGTCTCTCCCAAGATCAACACGGTGGCCTCGGTATCCGCCACCTGCGCGGCCTGGCTAAGCACAGACTTGATCGCTTCGCTGTGACCCAGTATCTCATCATGGGTTTGATCGAGCTGGATCTCTTTCTTTAAGTAGATATTTTCCGCTTCCAGACGCTCTTTTAGTGCACTGATTTCGTCGTATGCGCTTCGCAGTTGCCGCTCCATCTGTTTTCGTTTGAGTGCGTTGGCGATCACCTCGCTGGCCAGCTGCAGCCGTCGTATTACTGATTCCGACCAGCGTGTTTCGCTGCGAATCATGTCAAAACCAAAGTTTCCAATCACCGACTCGTCGATCGTCAACGGGACAATCGCCGACGCCTTGATCCCAGTCTTTTTACAATACTCCCGCTCGTTGACAGCTTCTTCCGGCATCTCTCCGGGCGAACTGAAAATCACAGACTGTCCGCTCAATATTGTCTTCGTGTACCAGGGAGCATATTCGCTGAGCATCACGTCAAACACGAAATCGTCGCGCGGGATGCCAGTCGCGGTCCACATGTGCGTGACCCGGAACTCGCTCTTGTCATCGGAGAACTGGTCAACAAAAACTCGATCCACGGCCATGAAATCGCCGATGGCTCGCAGTGCGTCTTTGATCGAATCATCGATTTTATCGGCGGGCAGAGCAACGAATGTCGCCGACAACTCTGACAGAAGTTGCTCGAAGCCCAGCTGGTCATTCAATGCCTGTTCGGTTTGTCCACGGCGCAAGGCACTCGCAAAGATCTCGCCCAACAATCGCAACCGCCGAATAAGGTCATGGGACCAGGCCACGTGTTGGCGCAGCGTGTTTAATACAATGCAGGCTGCAAAGATTCCGTCTACGGCAATCGGCACCCAGACAACTGACTTTATTCCGGTGCGTTCGCAAATTGCTCTCTCCTTTGTCGCTTCCGTGGGAAAGTCATCCAGACACGAAATAATGATGGGTTCTAATTTGACTACTTCGCGTGCAATCCACGGCGCTGACTCTTTTATGTCGAATTCGGCGCCAGTGAAATCCATGGCGAAAGTTGCGCCGGGCGTGCTCCATTGATGCGTGTGCTGCAGATTTCCGGTCTCCTGATTCAACTGCAGGAAGGTGGTCAGGTCAGACCCTATGAACTCAGATATCTGCCCCAGCGCGTTGGGTATATACGCGTTTATCTGTTCGAGATCGAGATTGACGAACTTGGCCGAGATCTCCGATAACAGCTTTTCAAACCGCAGTCGTTCTTGCAACGCCTGCTCTACCTGCTCTATACGTGCGCGGTCGGTGTCAGGGGGTTCAGCCTGGGTCTTCGTTGCCCGGGTGGTCGGCACGTCTGGGTGCGTATCCCGGCTCCTTTGTTGTTGTGGGGCAACCATGACTCGAGACAGGTATTAGCGGATGTACAGCGTAGCACTTCTTTGCGTCCCGACCAAGAAAATTGACGATATTTCGTCAATCGCTAATTTCGCGGCCCCTACCCTAACCCTCTCGCTACAGATGCTTTGCACGAGGACGCACTGGGCGTATCGGCAATCAGCTTTCAGGAAGTTGCAATACTGGTTCAAAAAGGGCGTGTGGAACTGCGGCTGGATCTTGCAGACTGGCGACGTGAGTTACTCGAGAATGGGCTCGAGGAAATGCCGGTGACAGGATCGATTGGTATTCAAGCGGCCGGGCTCAAACAGTTCCACGGCGATCCGGCTGATCGTCTCATTACCGCAACGGCGCTAGAGCGAGGCGCAACTCTGGTCACCGCGGACGAACGAATGCTGGGCTGGCACGGTGATGTTCCACGGCAAGATGCGAGGAGTTGAGGTTAGGTAACACCGTGGTATAACGCTTAGGTTATTGGTAATAAGTTGTAAAAGTCTGAATGTGATCTTTCAGTATAGATTGACGAGCACGACCTAAACTGACAGTTCTACAAAAGCAGCCGCCGAGTCGAAATCCTTGTACGACTCTTCAGTGCCCTTTACCGCCTTTCAAGCGGACGATCAGAACGAGTTTTTGCGCTGCAACATGACCGTCTCCGGACGACCCCTTGCAGACGCTGATGGTTGCGGGATACGGTATCTCTAGCGATAAGTAAGCGGACGTTGCCTACATTACCGCTCCGGTAATTGATAGCTGCCACGCCCTTTTCGTATAGCTGCTCTACTTGACTTCACGGGAGGTATTCATATACGTCCCCGGTATAACTCAGTTGAGAATGGTCACTTTATGTAATCATAGAAATCCTTGACCTTCTTGATGGTCGGAAACTTGTATTCGTCGTTGAAGAACTCCGCCTTGGCACCGTAAGCGCGCATGTACGGAAACCAGCCGCGGCCCGGGAGCGTCTGTACGTGATTCGCTCCCCAGCCCTTGGGCGGCGCGTCCGGACCCAGCAGCATGTAGTAGGAGCCATCAGCGTTGGTGCGCAGGTTAGGTGTCTTGCTGCCCATGGTGGCCTTGCCGCCGGCCGCGCCCTTGCGGTTATCGATCAGGCAGCGGGTGTCGGTGTCATAGATGACGATCGACCAGAAGACTTCTGCAGGAACGGGACCCTCAATGCGGATTACATAGTTTTCACCGCCTTTCAACCGCTCACCAGTTTCATCCTCGAATTTACCAACATATCCCTGGGCTTTACCCGGCTTTGGAATTGTCATTGAGGGAGAAGCGGTAACCGCCTCATAGGTGTAGCGAGCGCGGGGATCGAAAATATCATAGTATTTCATTCTCTGGGAATTCTTTATCCCGGCACCCCATTCACCGCCGAGGATCATCCGCCAATTGCCGGGGCGCAAGACGCCTTCCAACCGTTCGTCGAAGACCAGCGCCTTGGCCATGAGCTCCCCGACCTTGCTGCCGTCCTCTAAGATCTTCTTCTGCCGCTCGGTAGGTTTAAAGGGTTTGCCTTTCTCTATACCAAGGGTGCTGAGCCAGTACATGAAAAACCGGTCGCGCTCCTGCACCACCTCATCATTGATGCCTTGATGAAGCAGCTCCCAGTAGGCGAGACCGCGAGGAGGGTATTGCGCGGTGAATTTGTCTTCACCGTCGATGATCTTGAGCCCCGGCTCCTGGCCATAGCTGTAGAGTTTCAATTGACTGGTCAACTCCTTAACCTCATCCGGACTTCCGATCACCCGAAGCACATACCAGACGCGATCGGTATCGATGCGATGGATGACTTGATCGTCGCCCGGCTCGGGCGTCGCTTCAGCCGGCGTGTTCGGACCGATGATCACATGAGTCCCCCCATTGCCGCCATTCGGGCCGAAGAGGCCGACGTCGCTGGGGGTTTGCTGCCACATGTCCACCGTCATGCCCACGATCGTACCGGGCGGGATTTTCAGAATGGCGGCGCCGTCCCGAGTGTTCGAGCTTCCGAAGAGATAGTCTGTCGTCTCATTGGCGGTCAGAATCCCTCGGCGCTCGTTGAATTTGGTCACTGAGACAAGCGTGTTATCGCCATAGCCTTTGTAGTTTTGCACGTAGCCCTGGTGCCACCGGGACATACCGGCCAACGGCAGACCCCAGAGATAAAGCTGAGCCGCCCGCTGGTGATCCATGAGGTCGTAGATCTTGTCCGCTTCTCCCACCGCCGGGAAGCTGTGATCGAGTTCGAATTCACCGAAGAAGGTATCGACGTTACCGGTCAATGGCATCAGTTTCTGGAATTCCTCCTCGCTCTGTGGCCCAGCGTGTGCCGCCACCGCAAAGAACATGACAAGCGCACTGAATAGAGTAACTCCTGTGTATAGCTTGTTGAACATTGAATCGCTCCTTTACAGTTGAGTATTGGCCGTCATTTTTCTCCGTACGTGCCGTAGTCAACCTCTTCGATCTGCGGCAGCTTCCAGCTCTGGTCAAAAAAGGGCTCGGTCGGGCCATAGAAACGGAAATACGGGAACCAGGCCCTGCCGGGCACTGACTTGATCCAGTTCTCCTCCCACCCCTTGGGAGCCTTCGGGCCAATGAACACCGGCGTGGAACCGTCGGGGTTGGTCTTGACCCCTTTGTGCACGGAACCGCGCTCCGCGCGCTGTTGGTCGCTGGTGATCAGTCCGCGGGTGTCCACGTCGTAGACGGTGACCGCCCAGAACAGCTTGACCGGTGGCTTCGCCGGGACGTTGATGACATAAGAACGATCGCCCGCTAAAGCGCGGCCCTTGGTGTCCAGGAACATGCCGCCGTAACCCATGCCGAATCCCGGCTTGGGGAAAGACATGCGTTCTGAAGTTGTACAGGCCTCGTAAGTATAGCGGGCACGTGGATCGAACCGGTCGTAATGGTTCGTGCGTTGGGTGTGCTCCATGGCGTCACCGGGTTCCGTACCCTGGACGCGGCCGAGGATCAGCCGCCAGCCGTCGTCGCGCAACACACCCGGCAGGCGCTCGCGGAACATCATGTTCTTGGCCATCGCCTCGCCGACCATCACCGCGTCGGCCATGATCTTCTTCTGGCGCTCGGTCGGCGCGAAGGGTTTGCCCTTTTCGATCCCCATTTCCTTGAGGAAATACATGAAGAAGCGATCACGCTCCTCAACCGGCTCCTCCTGCAGGATGGCGTGGAGCATCTCCCAGTACTTCATGCCGCGCGGTTGATAGTTGCGGCCGGGTTTGTTGTTGGCGTCGATGATGCTGGCCGAGTGTAATTCCTCATCGGAAAAATAGAGCTTGATCCCTTCGATAAGGGCAGCGCGCTCCTCCTTCGGCGCGTTGATCCGAATTAGGAACCAAAAGTTGTTGGTTTTCGATTCAATGTACTTGGCACCCTCGATGTAGGGAACTTCCGACTTCGGTGTTTCGGGCCCCGAGATCACCCAGGTGCCGCCATTGCCCGCAAACGGACCGAACATGCCGAAATCCGCCAACCCACGCTGCCAGAAGTCGATGCCGAGGCCAAGGATCGGACCCGCGGGGATTTGCACTACCGCTGCCTTGTTCTTGACGTTGGTCCAGCCGAACAGGTAGGGGGTGGATTCGTTGGCGGTTAGGATCAGCGAGCGGTCGTTGAACTGGGTCGCGTAGACCAGTTGGTTCGGTTTCATGTCGTACTGATCGAGATAGGACTGCCGCCACTGCGCCTGCCCAACGACGGGCAGCGACCACAGATATACTTGCACCGCGCGGTGATAATCCAGCTCGTAGTAAAGCTTCTTCGAAGTCTCTTCGGTCGGGATGCCGTGGTCGAAGGTCAGCTCACCGATGTGGGTACTGACCTTGTTTGGATACATGTCGTCCTGGGCCTGCGCCGGCACTCCCGTCATCATCACTAGCGCAAAGGTAAAAACAATTGAAGTGTTTCGCCGATTTCTCATCATCTTTGATCCTCCGATGTTAAAAGGCGCCTAATCCGAGACAAATTACTTATAGTTGAATGTTCGTAGTTGAATGTCGCTGAGCTTGGACTTCGGGATTGAGCACGCTGTATATGGATTACACATGTAAGCTAGTACGACGTTGGTTATTTTCTTGGAAACAGGAACTGCCAGGTGAACTGAAACTGCCATCGCGGCGCGCCGTCCGGCCGTTCGACGTTGTAGTACGCCTCGACTCGGGAATTAATGGGCTGCTTGCCCACCTTGAACACGCGTCCTGCGCCGGCACCGAGCGGAACGGTCCAGCGCTGGCCGGAATCCGCCTCCCAGTTTGCGGTCATCACAATATCGGTAATGAGGAACCAACCCTTCTTGAGGTTGTAGTTCAGGAACGGCTCCAACAGCATCTGGCTCACGTCGGCCCGATCGTCATCGCCTGCAAACGACCACAGCTGGCGGGCGAGTAACCCCAGGCTGCCCCATTTGGGCTGCATCAGTCCTATCGCTGTCAGGCCACCGCTCCACTTGCCGGCGCCGAGCTGGTCGTCCGAGGCTGTGGGCAGGGTCAGCGACGGACCCGCCCCCCAGATCAGCTTGCCGACCTTCACCGGAGAGAAAAACAGCGAGTAGTTGATGTCACCCAGGCCGCTGGCGCCGTCTCCCGGAATAGGACTGGGATTGCCCGGCAGGCCGGTAATAGGACCGTCGACTGAGCCAACCGGGATCAAGGCGCGGTTGACGAGATTCCAATTGCCGACGGTGATCGGCACCACCGGATTGACGTTCAGGACCTGTGCGTCGCCGTTGGCGGCGTCGAAGTCGAAGGTGAACTTGAACGGCAGGCTGATCAGCGAGCTGATCGGGTTCTGCACCGCGGAACGTAGATCGCCGCCGCCCTTCTCCGCGGCGCAGACGGATGATGTCGTCATGCACAAGCTCAGCGCCACCGGCGGCAGCAAAGCGATTAACGAACGACCCAGACGAAGTGTCATGATTCACCGGTTCCAATCAATACGCATCCCGTAACTATTACGCTGCCGCGCCGCACTAGCGCACCGATCCGAAACCGAACAGCAGATATGCAAACGGCCCTTTGTACTCGTATTCCACGTTCGTCGCCGTCACGTCCTGGTCGGTTACCTTCACGTCCGCGTCGGTGAAGATATAGCCCAGGCCCACGCCTACGCTCTGCCACGGACGGTACTCGACGCTGCCGAACAGATCGGTAATCTTACCGTCGATGTCGCCGACAGCGAAGTTGAAATACCCAAAGCGTCCCGTCAGTAACCATTTCGGTGAGAAGGCGTGATTCACATACGCACCCAGTGTCGGCAGCGGCTGGGTGGTGTCGTCGTCCACCAAAATCACACTCGGCGCGCCCGGTAGGTTGAATGTCACCTTGTCCTCGATGGTCAACACTTTGAGTCCGAGTCGCGCGCCCAACTCCGTAGTGTTGTTACGCACGAACGAGTAGCCCAGGGACGCATCAAAATTGCGCGTCGTGAAATCGATCTTGGCATTGGAACCGGCAGGGACGCTGACCCCGCCAACCGGAATCGGCGCACTGGCAGTCAAGGCCTCGTCGCGAGACAACTCGGAAAAACCGGCGTTCAGAATCAAGCGGCTGGTGATCCGCCAATCCAGGGCGATGGCCACGGTGGTCTTGTCGGCATCCAAGCGGTCCTCGACGTCAAACTCCTGGTCCTGGATGCGAAGCTTGGAGTCGATGCTGGCAAAGAACGGCCCGCCCCGAATCGATACGCGATCGTCCAGTGTTGGGTTGAGTGAGGCCGCATAGAGCGGAAGGGGCATTATCGCGAACGTAGCGGTCAAGATACGCTTTACTATCATGTTATTGATCTTCATTAGACTCTCCTTTCTACGCTCAAAGAGCCAACTACTTGAAAAATTGAACGTTTTGAAACTGTTTCGCCAGCTCTTTGTTTCATTTGTTACCATTTAAACCAAATTCGGTAGTTTCGCTATCCGCTTTGGGAAAAGGCTCAGGAGTTCGATGCCACGTATGGATTCTGTTCTAAGAACTGTGTGCGAAGACGTCCACGAGTTTGCCGACCGGCTAGCCCAGTTTACGGTCAACCCGGTGCAGTTGACCGCGGGCACATTGCGCATCGGCTTTTCCACCTTGGGATTCGAAGATATAGCCGTCGCCCGCCTCGAATGTAACCAGCAGATCGCTGACCGGCTTTACATGGATCCATCCTGGTTGCTGATCGTCATTCAGCTTACGCCCCAGCGCTGGGGTTTATGCGAGGCGCCGCCATATAGCCTAACGCTCATCGCCCCTGGCAGCGACCACCGGAACTTGGTGTTCAGGGGGTTCCGGTGTGTGGAGGTGGCAGTTCGAGTCGACCTCGCCGAGTCGATTGGCCTCGGAAGCTGGCTGCAACTGGGACATGGACAAGCCACCTTTAACTTACCGCTCGAAGCGGCCCGAATTGGCGAGCGTTGGGTCACGCAACTTCTCCAGCGACCAGAGACGGATGGGTTGCTCAGGATTGACAATGCCACGGCGGCCATTCGGGAAGGTTGCGTGGATTTCCTCCGCTGGCTCAGAGAGACCGTACAACCTTCGGTGCCGCCGGAAGGAGTCCGTAACACTCGGCTACGTATTCAACGGTTCGAGCTCTTGCAGTCTGCCTTGCAGATCATCGACAACACGCCAATCGATCATACACACTCCGTGACCGAATTGGCACGCGTTCTCGGTACCACTAGGCGAACTCTACTGACTGCTTTTGTGGACGCGCTCGGAACGCCTCCGTCGCGCTATCTCTTGGCGCGGCGATTGCAATCTGCCCGGCACTCCCTGCGCAGCGGTGAAAGCCTCAGCGTCACCGATGCGGCTCTCGACCAGGGGTTCGAACACATAAGCCGCTTCTCACATCACTACCGAACCCTGTTTGGTGAACTGCCTTCTCACACTTTACAGCGGGCCAGTCGCATCACGGACTGCAAGCCGTAGGATAGACCGGTAGGCGATAATTGGGTCAGTATTAGTATCATCACTCGATCCGCTTTGCGTATCGGACGTCCCGCATGACTAAATGCGGTCCTATTCGGAACCGCGACCCGTAGCCTTGAGTCGACGCTCGGCGTCTGGTTAGTCTAGTAGTTAACCGAATGCGGTTATTACATTCAGTTACGCTCCCTTCAATACCGAAACGTTTCTATGCTGTGCTGCTTGGCAATCTAATAGGGCCGGGCGTTGCGTTAATTAGCGCATACTAATTGAGTTCGATTCGATCGTTCAGACGCTTTACATCTGCGGCGGTTGCGGCAATTTTGTGCTCTGATAAAGTTGCATCCCCACCTCCCTATGACGAGGTATCGCTAGCGCGGTTGGGCCTGTAAAATGAATGGCCGCAATGAGACCAAATACATGCGAATGTGCATAGCTTCAATGACATCGATTCACTGGATTGGCGCAAATGCGGTCAACTACGCGGAAAGACGCGCCGACATCGAAGTTAGATCCCGTTGCAATGAACTGACGGTTCGACGGCTCATCTTTTTTTTCACAACCGTCATATTGCTCACACTGACAGCCTGTGCCTCAAGCGGCCCCAAACGGCTCTCCGGGGATCGCTTCGACTATAACGAAGCCATTTCGCGCTCGAGCAAAGAACAGATGCTCGCCAACATCATCAGGTTCCGGTATCTTGATTTTCCCGTTTTTATGGCGGTGAGCTCGGTCATTACCAGCTACTCCTACGAGGGTGGTGTCGGCGTGTCAGGCACTGCCGGATTGGCGGAGGCGGCGGGTGGGGACAGCGCGAGCGCAAGCGCGAACCTCGCCTATTCGGAGCGTCCCACGATCACCTATACGCCGCTATCGGGACAACAGTTCACCATACGTATGCTCGCGCCGATTCCGGTTGAGGCCATCTTCGCGTTGGGACAGACCGGCTGGGATATCGAGATGCTGCTGCTTACCGGCATCAATCGCATTAACGATGTGGAAAACCTGTCGTTCGAGATCGATCCGAAAGGCAGTGATGTCAATAAGAAGCAGCAAGCGCAGCGCGATATCGAGGATCTGCGGAGATTTCGACGCGTCGTCAAGCTGCTCGTGCAACTGGCCAAAGAGGACATCATTGAACTACAACGCCCCGAGGGTGAATCAAACGTCCCCAAACTTGTTTTCGCTCAAGACGTGCCGCAGGATTTTAAGTCCGCCGTCGAAGAACTCAGGTCGTTGCTCGATCTCGAACCCAATCGCAACGAATTTCGCGTCACCAAACGGTTTACGCGGCGGAAATCCGACGAGATAGCGATTCATTCCCGGTCCCTCCTGGCGATAATGTCCTTCCTTGCTAAGGGCGTTGAAATCCCGCATGCGCACCTAGCCGATGGCTGGGCCGAACCATTTATGGCAGGGCAAGGCGCTGACGCCATTGCTTACCTTCCCCTGCGCGTTCGTTCTCAACGTGAACCGCCGGGTAACGCTTTTGCCGCAGTCCAATATCAGGGGCACTGGTTCTACGTGGATCAATCTGATCTACTCAGCAAAGCGGTGTTTCAGATGTTGTTGGCGCTGTTCGAGCTGCAGGCCCCGGCAGGTGGCGCTGGTGCGCCCTTGCTTACTCTCCCAGCCGGCGGTTGAGGGGGTCTGTCACTCTAGCGGGTAAGGCGCTTTTCGCCACCTTACCGGACTTATAGGCTCGAAAATATCTATTCGCCGGAGATTTCGACGGCATTGCGCCGTGTTGCTGCGGGGCTCTAACGCCAATGAACGTTCACATGGACCCGTGCCTGAATTGAACAGCTTCGGGCACGCAGTAGTCGTTCAAACACGTCCGCTCCGTTCGAACACGAACCCAGCCATTATGCTTCTGTGAAGGGTTGCTTTGGTTTAGTTCTTCTATGTAGCGAAACAAGTTAGCACCGCGTATATCCAGTTCACGTAATCAACAAACCGAAACCATCTGTGGAGACAGAGAGCGACAGCGAACGGCCGGAAAGGCCGGATTAGGGCTCTCAAAGTATCAAAGGCTCGACGTGCCCGAATGGCCGGAGCTGGCCGGCTGTCCGATGCAGTGCAGCAAATTACTCCTCCATTTTCGCTAGCACCAATGACGCCTATGAGTATCGAGCAGAAGGTGAGTTGTCCTTGTTGAACGTCCGGTTCCGCGCCTTCGACATTCCGGTGATTTGCAAGGTCGAGTCAAGCCTGAATCTCTTATCTGTAAGTGAAAGTCACAATTTATACAAAGTAAGTGCCTTGCGCTGTTGATCACCTCATCCAACTCCTCGGCCTACTCCGTCAAGTCCGACCAAAATTGTTGACACCCTGGACCGCGTCGCGCCACCCGTCCAGCAGGCGCTGGCGGTCTGCGGGGGCCATCGACGGCTCGAACCGCTTGTCGAGTTGCCACATGGCCGACAACGCGCCCGGCGAGTCGAACACGCCGGCCCGCAAGCCCGCCAAATACGCCGCCCCGAGCGCGGTCGTTTCGGTTACGGTGGGACGTTCTACGGTCACATCGAGCACGTCGGCAAGCAGCTGCAACATCCAGTCGTTGGCCACCATGCCACCGTCGACGCGGATGGAGTCGACCGGTTTGCCGGCGTCGCCCGCCATGGCCACCACCAGGTCATGGGTCTGGTAGCACACCGACT
>CALZGZ010000082.1 GCA_945787105.1 uncultured Gammaproteobacteria bacterium | reverse complement strand
GGTTATACACAAACGCGAAGGGAACGATAAATGTCGTTAACGCCAGTTTCATGGCATCTAACGCGGTGGCGAATAAGCTAGCGTCGGCAAGCCTTGCGGCCGCGAGCACGCTCACGGCGACCGGCGGCGTGAGCGTCGAAAATACCGCAAAATAAAACACGAAGAAGTGCGCCTGAAGCGGCGGCACGCCGAGCTGTTGCATAAAAGGTACTACAGCCAGGGCTACAACGATGTATGCGACAGGAGTCGGCAGACCCATTCCGAGAATGAGGGACACCAACATGGCGCCAAGTAACAGCACCAAAGGAGCATCCGGAAGAATCGCCACCAGCACCGAACCCAGTCGGCCCGAAAGATTGGTCGTCAGCATCGCCTGTCCCAGTGGCCCAATCGCGATAAGCAGCAACGAGAGCACGGTCACCAGGGCCAGGCCTTCTTCCAGCGACTCAAGGAATTCACGTCGCTCAGGCCGGTATCGGCCTTGAAACAGAGACAAGATAAGCGCAACCGCGATCCCGCACACCCCAGCGATAGCCGGTGCCAGAAAGTTAAGCAGCAAGATAAGCACGACGAGAAATGAAATAACAAAAGTCGGTAACATACGGAGCACGAGTGCCGTGTCCGCCGGTTCGGTAAGCGTAGGCAATGCATAGCGTCGCGCGTACACCAATACGCCTATCGAAGTCCCACTCAAGAAAAGCAATCCCGGGATGAGTGCCGACAGCGCCACTTCGATATAGGGACGGTTGAGAAAAGCGGCGATGATGAAGCCGGCGAGCCCCAGAATAGGAGGCATGATTTGACCGGCGGTCGACGCTACGGACTCGATGGCCCCGGCCATGGGCGCTCGAAAACCGTGGCGCTTCATCATCGGTATCGTGAATCGCCCTGTCATCACAACGTTGGCCACCGCCTGGCCCATGACGGACGCAACGATGCCGCTGCCAATGAGCGCCGGGAACGCCGCACCTCCGGAAATATGCCGGCCGCTAACCTTGCCGACTTCCAGCACCATACGCAGCATCCCGAGGCCCAACAGCAAAGCGGCGTAGACGATGAGAAAGTAGATGCTGTCGGCCGCTACTTGCGCCAGCCAGAAGAAACCCTGTGTTGTCCCCAACCCTATGTAGTGCAGCACAAAGCTCGGTTCGTAGTGCGGATGTGTGAATAAAACACTGTCAATCTTGTGTCCAAAAAAGAAGTAAACAATGGCGGCAACGATTACCGAAGTGAGCAACGCCCCCCAGTGCAAATAGGCCAATAATAGGATACCGACCAGTATCGCGTAGCCCGCATACAAATCGGCGTCTTCGAAAAACGGTGCTGTGCTTTCCAGCCGATCGGCGTGCCAACGAATATAGGCCATGCCTACCGTCGCCAGCAGGGTCCCGGCTATCGCGATTGCCATGCGTATATGAAACAGACGGTAGCGCGGGCGGCGATCATCGATGAGATTGCGAATCGCCAATACGCCCGCCAAAAAAACGATAGCGAGTATGAAATTTGAATAATGCTGGGACGAACTGCGAATGAATCCGAAAACGGCGATGCCCACATACGCCGTTAACGCAGCACCTGCGGCCCAAAACGTCCATGACAGGACGCGGTAGGCCTGGTCGCGCGCGTTACTAGTCCGCGAACGAAGCAACTTTGGTCAACTCTCGGTGAAAATCGCCGACGCCATCCGGGATCAGCGTCGGCGATCGTCCACGGTCTACTGCGGATAGGTTACCGCGGGATACTGTTTGTGTTTATCCCACCATCCGAGCTCCACGTAGGCGCGTTTGGCACCAGGATGCACATTTTCTTCGGACAGGCCGTGTACCATCAATTCCGGCGACCAGATGGTCCATAGAGGATGGAGTTCCTTCATCTTCGGGCCAAGTTTTGCTACCGCCTTGACCAATTCGTAGGCGTTTTCTTCGGCAAAATCAGGATGGGAGGCCTTGAACCCACGATTAACCGCCACCGAAAGCGGCTCGGTCTGCTTGGGTAAGGTGCCCGCCGGCAAGGTCAGATGCAGCCACGTGGTACCGAATTTCTTGTTGATTTTGTCAACCACCTCTTTTTCTACGCCGAGGTAGTACAGGGGCTTATTCACGGCCTCGAGTTGACGTAGGGGTCCCGGGATTAGCCAAGCCTTTAGATTGGGTTCGGTCCCGAACGGGGTCACCGCGACATCCGTCGTACCGTCAATCAACTGCTGCGTCAAGGCGCCCGGTGTCATGTGCCGAATATCGGAATTGCCTGGGTTAATGCCATAACCGTGTTCAAGAAACAACCTCGAAAACACGCCCCAGTCGCTCTGGCCGCGCAGCCCCAGGGAGATCCGTTTGCCTTTGAGGTCGGCCACTGATTTGATCTCGGGATTGAAGGTGACGAAAAACTTTCCCTGTCCCCACCATGCCTCGCCGTAAAGCAGCTTATATTTAATGAGGACTTTTTTGGGAAGAAATTCCTTCAGTTCCGGCGTTCCGCCCCAGAAACCCAGTTGTACGATGGTGTCCTCGGTAGAAAATATCGTCCGTTTCCAATGCTTTTTCTCCGCCATCTCGCGGACGTTGTACATGTATCCGGGGGTTTCCTGTGGCAACAGGGTAATCGGCACCCCGGATTGAATCATTTGGTTCATCAGTACTGTGTCGCCGGCCATGGGGCCGCACCCAAACGGACACAGCAACACTGGAATTGCTTTCGATTGAGCATGGCTAATCAACGG
>CALZGZ010000081.1 GCA_945787105.1 uncultured Gammaproteobacteria bacterium | reverse complement strand
CGCGTGCTCGAGTAATCTGCGCAACATTCGTACTTGCAAGTCCTGCAGTTCGTCGAGCGGCCACCATTGACTGGCTTCCATCTCCTTGAGTACTCGCGCCGTGTGGTGCCCCTTGAAGCGCTCGTGCATGGGAAATAAAAACTTGGAAACGAATGTCGTGTACAAGTCTTTCACTGTGAGTCAGCCTTCAAAACTTACGTAACAGGAAATGGTCAAGCACGATTTAAGGTGGCTAGGCACCGATCTCACATAATTCTGAGACCAACACTTTCACTCGTTTATCCCAGGTATTGGCTCGAGCATAATTAACCATCAATCTTGCATCCCAGTCGCGCGCCAGCGCTTCAACCAGCGCCCGATAAAGCGATTCCGCATTGCCGAAAGGCACGATGATCCCCAACGCGGCGCTGGAGACGGCTTCCCTATTACCACCCACATCCGTTGCCACCACTGGCGTAGCGCAAGCCATCGATTCCAAAATCACATTGGCCCACCCTTCATTGGTAGTCGAAAGCACAAACACATCGGCGGCAGACAATGGCACTTTGAGTTTTTCCGGAGCAATCGCCCCCAAGAAGCGCACGTATCCTTCGACATTGAGATCATAGGCAATCTGCTGCAGCCTTGCGCGCCAATCTCCCGCCGCCGAGCCGCCCCCCACAATCAGGTACATAATATTTGGAAACGACTCGCGCAAGCGCGGCAGTAACTCGATAACACGATGAAATCCTTTGCGTTCGGTGAGACCGCCCACGGTGATCAGGACCTTGGCATCGTTATCGATCCCCAGTGCCTGCCGGGCTTCGTGCCGGGGGACGGGTTGAAACTTGTCCGTATCCACGCCGTTGGCAACGACTGTGATCTTGGATGCGTCTGCACCCAGGTCTACTGCCAACTCACGCAGCGAATTGGAGACCGTGAATACGCGGGATGCGCGTTGCAACGCGACGTAGATCTGTCTGCGGCGAGACGTACGCGACATGGGCACCTCAGTTCCGCGTAACGTGATGGTCACCGGGATCTGCAACCATTGCCCGAGCAACGTCGCCGCGTAGCCTTCCGGATAGGCAAAGTGCGCGTCAATGATCGAGTAACCGAATTGCCGCTTGAGCCTCCGCATGGCCGGGTAACTACCCAGCGCCATGAGCAGACCGTCTAGCCCACGGAACAATCCCGGGACGGCAAGAAATCGCGGGCGGTACACGTTGAAGCCCTGCTGCATCTCCCGACTCGGTGCCGACGGCCGGTAATGCGGCCACCAGAATCGGATCAATCTCTGGGCCGGAAACCATGGTCGCGGGGCGACGACCACCAGCGGTATCTTCCGGCCGACTCGAAACATGCGCTCACGGATGAACAACCCCGCCGTCGGTTCGCCCGCATGCGGAAACAGCGTGGTAAACACCGCCAGCCGCGGTTGTGCCGAGCTAGTCAAAGTTTCTTTTGGGGAGTTAAGCGGTGCGCCGCTGCCGGCTGCCTTCACCGAGCAGGCTTCGATAGATGGGTTCATAACGTGAGGCCACGGTGCGCCAATTGCGTTCGTTCTCGACAAATTTGCGTGCCGCTTCCCGATACGCCGGCCACGTTTGGCGCGCGTTGAGGATGGCGATTACGGTATTCGCCAGGCTCGACGCGTCCCCGGCGCGAAACAAGGCGCCGGTTTCGCCGTGGCGGATTAATTCCCGATGACCGCCGACATCCGAAGCGACGACGAGCTTTCCCTGGGCCATGGCCTCTAACGGTTTGAGCGGCGTCACCAGATCGGTGAGCCGAGTGGCGTATCGAGGATAGATACAGAGATCGACCAGGTCATAGTACTTATGGATCCTGTCATGGGGAACCCGTCCGGTAAACACGACATATTTTTGCAGCGAGAGTGCCGCCACCCGCTGCTGGATGCGATGTTTGTCGGGTCCCCCACCGACGAGTAGCACGCGTATATTGGGTTTGCGCGCGATAATCTCCGGCATCGCCTCAATAAGCAGCGGCAGTCCTTCGTAGGTATAGAAGGAACCGATGTAGCCCAACACCTCGGCGCTATCGAGACCAAGCTCCAACGCGAGCGCGGCGCTTGGAGCGTTTTCGATAGCAAAGCGATCGCTGTCAACGGCATTAGGAACTACGGTTATTTTCCCGGGGCTGATGCCTCTGTTTATCATTTCCGCTCTCAGGCCCTCGCAGATGGTCGTGAGCGCATCCGCCCTCTGTAGGACACGCGTCTCGAGCGCCCGCGTCACGCGGTATCGAGCGCCTCCCTTACGGCTGTTGCCGTGATCAATCGCCGCGTCTTCCCAGAACGCCCGCACTTCATAAACCACCGGTATACCAAATCGTCTCGCCACATCAAGGGCCGCTTCGCCATTCAGCGCCGGCGAATGCGCGTGCAAGACATCCGGCCGGATAGCGGGAACGATCTGATTCAACCGGCGGACGGTCGCGCGCACTAGAGCCCACTGTCCGAGTACCGGCAACTTGGCCACCGTACCCTGCGGTATGGGTGTCCGATAAAAGTGCAGGCCATTCACGTTTTCTTCCAATGGCGTATCTCCGGCGGACTCATTGTGCTTCGGCGTAGTGATATGAAACGTTTCCCAACCAAACGAGCGCTGTTGTTCCACGATGGCGCAGGTGCGAAACGAATAACCGCTTTGCAACGGTAATGAATGATCGAGAATGTGAAGAATTCGCATCAGAATTCGTGCACAAGAGGTGCGTTAGCCATGGGCGTACTCGGTGCCCGCGCGCATGTTCCCGGAAATGTTGCCACTGTACCGCCGCGTCTTTCCGGTCACTGTATTTCGATAGAAAGATTCGAACATGAGCAGCGCCCAGATGGCTGCGCTGTAGTCGCGGGCGGCCGATTGATGCTGGTCGACAATTTCCTTGACTGCGCCGTTATTGAAAATGTTGCTTTCCTGCATGGTATCGCCCAGCAAGGCCTCGCGGACTCGCGCTCGCAGGGGACCCCGGAACCAACTGGCGAGCGGTACCGCAAAACCCATTTTAGGGCGATAGAGCAGGTCCTTTGGTAGGTAAGACGCGAGCGCTTGTTTGAAAACATACTTACCCTCCCGGCGCCGGAGCTTCCACTCCGGCGGCAGACCGGAGACCCAGTCGACAAATTCGTGGTCCAATAGCGGAACCCGCACCTCCAGAGAATGCGCCATGCTGGCACGATCGACTTTGGTCAGGATATCTCCCGGCAGATAGGTCTTGAAATCGAGATACTGAACACGGGACAGCGGGTGATCGGGGGCTTCTGATGCATAACGGGTGAATACGTCGACGGCGTTGTAACCGCTCAATTGCCGTTCAAAGTGGCGGGTGAACAGCCGCGATCGGATTGCGTCCGGGATCACCGAGAAATTGTGGAAATAACCCGGCGTAGAGTCCCTTGCCAGCGCCTGCAATGTAGACTTGGCACGAAAGATCTTCGGCGCCCAATCGACTTTTGGATACAACCCCCCGAGCATGCCGAACAACGGCCGGCGAAGTGTGGATGGAAGCAGATTACGCAACCGCTCTTCATACATGTGCCACCGGTAGCGGCGGTAACCGGCGAAATTTTCGTCGCCGCCGTCCCCCGACAAGGCCACCGTCACGCGTTGTCTTGCGAGTTCACACACCCGGTAGGTAGGGATTGCGGAGCTGTCGGCATACGGCTCGTCGTAGAGCGACGCCAACCGATCGACGAGGTCGAAGTCGTGCGGATCGACATGCTGCACCTGATGATTGGTGTGGTAGCGCTGCACCACCTGTTCCGCGTAGGCGGATTCATTGAACTCCGGATCACCGAACGAGATCGAGCACGTGTTGACCGGATCGTCCGCAGCCTGCGCCATCATCGCGACCACCGCGCTCGAATCGACCCCCCCGGAGAGAAATGCGCCGAGCGGAACTTCAGCGATCAACCGGATTCGAACTGCTTCCGATAACCGGTCAAGGAGTCCCTCCTGGGCCTCGCCGATTGACGTGACGCCGTTCGGCTCAAACGACACGTCCCAATACCTGCGGGGCTCGCCCGGGGGCTGCCCGCGACGCATAACCAGGGTGTGGCCCGCCGGCAACTTGTGCACGTCTTTGAATATGGTGCGCGGATCCGGGATGTAGCCCAGTGCCAGATACTCCTCCACCGCGCGCGGCTCGATGTCCTTGCGGATTGCGGGATGGGGGATTAGCGCTTTGAGCTCGGAGCCGAAGACCACCAACCCGTCCGGCAATACGGCGTAGTGCAACGGCTTGATGCCGATACGGTCGCGGGCGAGGAACAATGTCTCGCAGTTGCGGTCCCACAACGCGAACGCGAACATGCCGCGAAAGCGTTCAACGCACGCCGCTCCCCATTGTTCCCACGCATGAACGATCACTTCGGTATCACAGCGTGTGCGGAACATGTGACCCGCCGCTGTCAGTTCTTTTTCGAGTTCCCGGAAGTTATAGATCTCGCCATTGTAAACAACGACTACGCTCTTATCCTCGTTAAAAAGGGGCTGCGACCCGTTGGACAGATCGATG
>CALZGZ010000080.1 GCA_945787105.1 uncultured Gammaproteobacteria bacterium | reverse complement strand
CGCAGCAGCGCTTCCGCCAGGCACATCAACACGACGCCTTCTTCGCTGGAAAGATCGTACTCCTGCAAGAAGGCATCCAGGCCTTTTTGTGCGCCGGGTGTCTCGCGTAATGTCCGCACAACGGCACAAGCGTGAGCGAATATGTCGTACCGGATCTTCGCATCAATGCCGGCTTGCTCTGCCAGCAGCCGGGCCCGGCTCGTTTCGTCCACGAGATAGGCATCACGGATTGCGCGGCGCAATGGGTCGGGCGGCGCAAACGGTCGCTCGCTGATCATGACCGGGAGATTATGCATTGACAGACGGAAATGTCATCCATCCGCGGTAGTGAACGAACAGGTTTGTGCAAAAATCGGTTACCGATGATAGGGGGCGCTGAGTTCGTGTACCGCATCAATCAACGACCCCACATGATCGGGGTCGATTGTCGGGGTTACGCCATGACCGAGGTTGAACACGTGGCCGCTCCCGTGACCGAAGCGGTCGAGGATAGCGTGTGCCTCCTCGCGTATCCGCTCGGGTGCCGCATGCAGCACCGAGGGATCCATATTCCCCTGCAACGCCGCGCGGTCGCCGACTCGATGGCGCGCGTCGCCGATGTCCACGGTCCAATCCAGTCCAATGGCATCACAGCCGGTGTCGGCAATGCGTTCCAACCACTGACCGCCGCCCTTGGTGAATAACACCACCGGTATCCGGTTGCCGGCCATCTCACGGATTAGCCCGTCGACAATTTGTTGCATGTAGCGAAGCGAGAAATGCTCGTAAGCGCGGGCGGTCAGTAGACCACCCCAAGTGTCAAAGATCATCACCGCCTGTGCGCCGGCGGAGATCTGCGCATTCAGATAATCGGTAACACTTCGCGTGACAGTCCCCAACAACTGTCTCAGGGCCTGTGGATCATCATAAAGCAGGGTCTTGGTGATCGCGAAGTCCCGGCTGCCGCGGCCCTCCACCATATAGCTCGCCAAGGTCCACGGACTACCGCTGAATCCGATCAGCGGTACACGGCCATCGAGCTCACGTCGAATCAAGCGCACCGCATCCATCACGTATCGCAGCTCGGCCTCTGGATCGGGGACCGGGAGGGCGGCAATTTCCTCGCGGCGCCGTACCGGATGTGCGAACCGTGGTCCCTCGCCCTCATTAATGGTGAGTCCGAGCCCCATGGCATCGGGAATCGTCAAGATGTCGGAAAACAGGATCGCGGCATCGAGTTCGAACCGCTCAAGGGGTTGCAATGTCACTTCACATGCCATTTCCGGCGTCTTACACAAAGTCATGAAATCCCCGGCACGTTTTCGAGTCGCGCGATATTCGGGGAGATAGCGTCCGGCTTGCCGCATTATCCAGATTGGAGTGCGGTCAACGGGCTTGCGCAGCAAAGCGCGAAGCAGACGATCGTTTTTGGGTTGCGTCATGTGTACTATTCCGATTTGACGGCTTGTTTGATCTGTTTTTGGATAGTCTCCGCCACGCCACGAGGATCTTCGGCGTCTCGAATCGGACGGCCGACAACAATGTAATCCGCGCCGTTTGCGAATGCCTGGGGTACCGTCACAACCCGTTTTTGATCGTCATCGTTGTCGACCGGCCGTATACCGGGGGTCACGATTAGAAACCGGTCGCCGAGGGCTGCGCGTAAACTTCGCGATTCGTGGCCAGATGCAACTACACCGTCGCACCCGTACTCTACGGCACGGCGGGCCCGGGACACGACTAGCGTTTCAACGTTGCAGTCGAATCCCAGATCGTCCAGATCGCTGCGGTCCAAGCTCGTGAGTACGGTGACCGCTAGGATCATTACGTCGCCCTTAGAGTCGACGGCGGCGCGCATCATTGCATCGTTACCGTGTATCGTGGCAAAGGTGATGCCACGACCACTGAGTTGCTTCACTGCACGACCAACGGTGGCTGGGACGTCAAAAAACTTTAGGTCAACAAATATTTTTTTTCCTTTTTGACGTAACCAGTCCACCAAACCGAAATAACCGTCTGCCATGAACAACTCCAGTCCCAGCTTGAAAAAACAAACGTTGTCTCCGAGTTCTTCGACCAATGCCTTGGCTTCACTGGGGCTCGGTACGTCGAGCGCAAAAATCAACCTCTCGCGGTCGGGTATTTCATTGTGCATGGTTGGGGCCAGAGCTGCGTACCCGCCGCTAAGGCAGTAATGTGTTACCCATCAGAAATCGATCGATTTCCCGGGCCGATTCCCGCCCCTCGTTAATGGCATTAACGACCAGGGATTGACCGCGACGACAATCTCCTGCGGTAAACACTTTGGCGATATTGGTCTGATACGCACCGTAATCCGCCTTGTAATTGGAAAGTGGGTCGTACGCTAAGTCTATGGCATCGGACACGTAGTGATCGGGTCCGAGAAACCCCATGGAAAGCAGGATCAGATCAACCTTCCAAACCTTTTCGGTGCCGGGCAGCTCTGCAAACTTTCCACCCTCCCACTTTATGTCAATCGTGCGTATTCCCGTAAGGCGGCCGCGTTCGCCAAGGAACTCCTTGGCAGATAGGCAGTATGCGCGTGGATCGCCACCAAACTTCCGCGCCGCCTCTTGGTGGCCATAGTCGATACGGAAGATTCGTGGCCAGGTGGGCCAAGGGTTATCGGGGGCACGTTCTTCCGGTGGTCTCGGCAGAATCTCGAAATTTACCAAGGACCTGCATCCGTGCCTAAGCGATGTGCCGATGCAGTCCGTACCGGTATCGCCACCGCCGATAACGATGACGTCTTTATCCTTGGCGGAGATATAGTTACCGTCCTTAAGGTTCGAGTCCAACAGGCTCCGGGTATTTGCGGTTAAGAATTCCATCGCGAAGTGAACACCTTCAAGATTCCGGCCGGGGATCGCGAGGTCGCGGGGCTTGGCGGCACCCGTAGCGAGTAATAACGCATCACTGTGGTCGAACAGCCGTTGAATGTCGATCGTGTTATTACTGCCATCGCCAATGTCCGCATTGACGATAAACTCGATGCCTTCCTCGCGAAGTAGATTTACACGCCGATCGACGATAGATTTGTGGAGCTTCATGTTGGGAATTCCGTACATCAGCAAACCGCCAATGCGATCCTGACGCTCGTACACAGTGACTGTGTGCCCGGCCTTGTTTAGCTGGGCCGCGGCGGCTAATCCGGCGGGTCCCGAGCCAACGATCGTCACGTTTTTCCCGCTCCGTTGTTTGGGAGGTGCGGCCTTCACCCAGCCCTCCGCAAAGCCTCGGTCGATAATAGCCATCTCGATGTTCTTGATGGTGACTGCCGGGTCGGTAATACCCAATACACAGGCGCCCTCGCAAGGTGCCGGACAAACGCGGCCTGTGAACTCAGGAAAATTGTTGGTTTGATGGAGTCGATCCAATGCATTGCGCCACTGACCCTGGAACACCAGGTCGTTCCACTCGGGGATAAGATTGTAGATTGGACAACCGTCTTCGGATTGGCAAAATGGCACGCCGCAATCCATGCAGCGGGCGCCTTGGGTCATGAGACGCCGTTCGTCGTGTTCGGTGTAGATTTCCTCGAAATCCAATACCCGTGTGCAGGGGTCCCGATAAGGCGCGGCCTCGCGCTGGAATTCCTTAAATCCCGTCAACTTACCCATTGCGAACCTTAGATTTATACGGCTCTGGCGGTCAATGCCGGTTGATCTCGGCGATTACGCTCCGCGAGCACGCGCTTGTAATCGAGGGGCATCACCTTTACAAACTCGCTAACTGAGTGCCTCCAGTCTTCGAGCAAGTCCTTAGCGACTCTCGAGCCGGTATAACGTACATGCTTTTCTATGAGTTGGCGTAACTCTTCGATATCATTGGGGTTGTTGGTGCGATCCAGCTCTACCATTTCCATATTGCATCGCTCCGGGAACCTGCCCTCCGGATCCCATACGTATGCAATACCGCCGCTCATGCCGGCAGCAAAGTTACGTCCAGTTTCACCGAGTACCACGACACGGCCGCCGGTCATGTATTCGCAGCCGTGATCACCCACGCCTTCGATGACTGTTTGGG
>CALZGZ010000079.1 GCA_945787105.1 uncultured Gammaproteobacteria bacterium | reverse complement strand
GAAACCGGCAAGAAAATCCTTCTAGAATAGGGGTTCACGCGATATTCTGTCTTGAGAATCTGCTGAATCGGCATTACAATCCGTCGGTTTTGGTGATCTGTCACTTAATAACCCACCAACAGAGGTAAATAGGTATCGCATCAGAAAAGCAGCAGCGCGTTAATCAACAAATCAACGCACCAGAAGTGCGCTTGATCGGCAGTGATGGAGAACAAGTGGGTATCCTATCGATAAGAGATGCCCTGGAACGTGCCCGAGAGGCGGGTATGGACCTCGTCGAAATCTCGCCAAATGTTGAGCCACCAGTGTGCCGGGTAATGGATTACGGCAAATTCCGGTATCAGCATAGCAAGCAACGCGCGGCAGCAAGGAAAAAACAAAAGCTGATCCACGTCAAAGAAGTCAAGTTCCGGCCAGGGACCGATATCGGCGATTACACGACGAAATTGAAAAACTTAAAGCGGTTCTTGGAGAACGGGGACAAGACCAAAGTCACCCTGCGTTTCCGTGGCCGCGAAATGGCGCATCAGGAGTTGGGCCTGGAGTTACTGAAACGGGTGGAACACGATCTGGCTGATCTAGGCCACGTCGAGCAATACCCCAAGATGGAAGGCCGGCAGATGGTGATGGTAATCGGCCCGAAAAAGAAATAGATTTCGCGGAGTAAACATGCCCAAATTAAAGACAAATCGAGGTGCTGCGAAGCGGTTCAAACGAACGGCTACCGGCCGGTTTAGACGGTCACAATCGCACCTGAATCATATCTTGACCAAGAAGTCGCAAAAACGAAAGCGACATTTGCGTTCCGTGCTCGTTGTGCATTCCGCTGACGAAGCGCAGGTAAGACGTATGTTACCGTATAGTTGAGGAACAGCCATGCCACGGGTTAGAAGCGGAGTCGCCGCTAAAGCAAGACATAAGAAGGTGCTAGAACGCGCGCGAGGATATCGTGGGGCGCGAAGCAAGACATTTAGAGTCGCTAATCAAGCGGTAAATCGCGCCGAGCAGTACGCTTATCGGGATCGCCGCCAGCGAAAGCGCCAGTTTCGTCGGCTGTGGATCATACGGATCAATGCTGCAGCCCGCGAGAACGGTATGAATTACAGTCGATTTATGGATGGGCTGAATAAAGCGAATATTATTCTCGACCGAAAGATCCTGGCTGACCTCGCAGTGAAGGATAAACAGGCGTTCAATGATCTTGCGGAGCAGGCGAAAACGGCCTTGACTATGTGATGGATTTATAGCGGATTCATTGCATCAACGGTAAGTGAATTAAACACGCAGACAGGGAAAGGCTTTTGCCTTTCCCTTTTTTGTTTATATTTCATGAACGAAGCAAGCAGCCAAGATCTCGACGCTTTGGTGCGCGAAGCGCAACAAGCGATACACTCGGCCGCAAGCCTAGATGCTCTCGATGAAGTCCGGGTGCGGTTCCTTGGAAAAAAAGGTCTCATCACCCAGCAGTTAAAACGTATAGGGGGCCTGGACGCCGTAGAAAGGCCAAAATTCGGTAACGCCGTAAACCAAGCCAAACGAACGTTAGCGGCAAATATCGAGCATCGGCGTGAGCAACTGCAAGCGCAGCTAGTAGCCAAGAAACTGGTGGATGATGTCATCGACGTTACCCTTCCTGGCCGGGGTGTTGGGATAGGTGGTCTGCATCCTGTTACTCGCACCATGCAGACTATGGAAGATATTTTTGTTCGCATGGGTTTCGAGATCGCCGACGGACCTGAGCTGGAAGATGATTTTCATAACTTCGAGGCCCTGAACATTCCAGTGGGTCATCCGGCACGTGCAATGCACGACACGTTCTACATTGACGACCAGACTCTCCTGCGCACACACACCTCACCGGTTCAGATCCGATACATGCAGGAAAATCCCCCTCCGGTTCGGATTATCGCGCCGGGACGTGTGTACCGTTGCGATTCGGATGTCACCCATACGCCCATGTTTCATCAGATCGAGGGTCTTGCGGTGGATGAGGTGATCAGCTTTGCCGATCTCAAAGGTGTATTAATCCATTTCCTTCGCGAATTTTTTGAGTCCGAACTGCAAGTACGTTTTCGCCCGTCATATTTTCCTTTTACGGAACCCTCCGCGGAGGTCGATATTAATTGCGTCCTATGTGATGGCGTGGGTTGCCGCGTGTGCAAGCAAAGCGGCTGGTTGGAGGTGCTGGGATGCGGCATGGTACATCCGGAAGTGTTCGCCCATGTGCAATTAGATAGTGAGCGTTATAGCGGATTCGCCTTCGGTCTTGGAGTCGAGCGATTGGCGATGCTGCGGTACGGCGTCGATGATTTACGCTTATTTTTTGAAAACGATCTGAATTTTTTGCGGCAATTCCGATGATTATCAGCGAAACGTGGCTCCGGGATTGGATCGATATCCAGATGGATGTGCACGGACTGGTCGAGCGGCTCACGATGTCGGGGTTGGAGGTCGATTCGCTGGAACCCGCCGGTCCAGGACTTCCCAATATCGTGGTCGGCCGGTTAACGGCGGTTCGAGGTCATCCCGACACTCGGCGGTTGACAGTGTGTGACGTCGATGTCGGCGCGCGCTCGCCGTTAATCGTGGTGTGCGGCGCACCTAATGTGAGCGTGGGAGCGCGAGTAGCGACTGCGCTGCCCAATGCCACGCTCCCCAGCGGTCACGTGATTCAGCCCACATCGATACACGGCATCGCTTCACAGGCGATGTTGTGTTCGGGGACGGAGTTGGGCCTGGAGGATAGTTCAGAGGGTCTGTATCTGCTCGACGACGACGCGCCTGTCGGGCAACGGGTAGACGACTATCTGCAGTTGGCGGATTGGGTGATCGACATCGATTTGACGCCAAATCGTGGGGATTGCCTGAGTATTCTTGGCATCGCCCGTGAATTAGCGGTGCTGACCGGAGCGGCGCTCAAGCGCACGGATGTGCCCGGTTGTGCTGCGGAAAGCGAGCGGGTGATAAATGTCGTGGTATCCGCGCCCCAGGCATGCCCGCGTTATTTGGGCCGCATCGTCGAAGATATCGATGATCAGGCGTCGACGCCCGTATGGATGCGGGAAAGATTGCGGCGCTGTGGTATCCGGCCGATCGCTCCAGTCGTCGACGTGACCAATTATGTCATGTTGGAACTTGGCCAGCCGATGCATGCCTTCGATCTTAATCGGCTAACCGGCGGGATTCGCGTGCGCACCGCGGCCCCGGGTGAGGCCATTATGCTGCTCGACGGCTCTGAGTTGCGGCCCGATGGTGAAACTCTACTTATTTCAGATCATCACCGGGCGGTGGCCATAGCGGGCGTCATGGGTGGAACCGACTCCGGCATCGATGCCGATACCCGCCACATTGTGCTCGAAGCTGCGCATTTCACCCCGTCGGTAGTGGCCGGTAGGGCCCGCAGTTTCGGGCTGCACAGCGAATCTGCCTATCGGTTCGAACGCGGAGTAGACCCGGAATTGCCGCTTCCGGCGATCCACTACGCGAGCGCACTACTCAAGAACATCGTGGGAGGTAGGCCCGGTCCGGTGGTCGACAAGACCGCTAAGCGTTGGCTTCCCAAACGGCCACCGGTGACAATTCGTCATGACCGCCTGGAGCAGGTGTTGGGGATGCAGATGGAGGCCGATCAAGTCGATATTATGTTGCGACGGTCTGCCCGTGGAGTGAGGCGGCAACAAAAATATTGGCAAGTGAAGCCGCCTTCTCACCGCTTCGACATACAACGCGAATGCGATCTGATTGAGGAATTGATCCGCATACATGGATACCACCGGGTCCCCGTGAGCTTTCCAAAGTCAAGTGAAACGGTAGGCAAATTAACCGAGTCACAGCTACCGTTAACCCGGGTCCGTACTTTACTCACAGACCGCGATTATCAAGAAGTCATTACCTACAGCTTCGTCGATTATGCTGTCAATGGGCTGTTCGACGACAACCAAGACGTTATCAGAATTACCAATCCCATTGCAGACAACATGTCGGTGATGCGCACCAACATGTGGAGTGGATTGGTGCAAGCGGCAATCACCAATCTCAATCGCCAGCAGCGACGGATACGCTTGTTTGAGATTGGTCGCACTTTTCATTCACACGACGGTAAGCGTCGGGAGATATTGCGGTTGGGTGGTGTAGTATGCGGCAATCTAGCGCCCGAGCAGTGGGGACAAGCGTCACAAGAAGTCGATTTTTACGACGTCAAGGCGGATGTCGAAGCGATATTGGCTTTGACCGGCGCCAGTGTGCGGTTTACATTCAAACAGTTAGATAAGAAAGGATTGCAATCGGGGCAGACGGCGGAAATCTATTACGAATCACGGGCAGTGGGGTGCTTAGGAAGGATCCACCCCCAGGCGCAACGTGAATTAGATTTAGAATCGTCATTGTTTCTTTTCCAGCTTGATTTGCGGTCGTTGCTTCATCGACAGATACCGCAGTTCACGAAACCGTCCCGATTTCCCGCTATTCAAAGGGATTTGTCGATAGTCGTCGGCACGGAGGTTAGCGCAGAAATGGTTCTAAATACCGTCATTGAGGCTGGAGGAAACCGGATTGTTAATCTAAACTTGTTTGACGTATATCGCGGGGAAGGTATTGATCCGGGAAGAAAAAGTCTTGCATTCGGCTTGACCTTACAAGACTCTTCACGCACCCTTACGGATGAGGATGTTGACAGTACCATCTCCAAAATCATAGCTGCGTTGGATCGTAGATTCGGCGCCCAATTAAGATAAGAACATAAGGGGTAATTGTGGCCATAACAAAAGCGGATTTATCCAACGCTTTGTTCAACGAACTCGGTCTCAATAAACGCGAGGCGAAGGAATTCGTGGAATTGTTTTTCGAAAAGGTACGCAGCGCTCTCGAAGAAGGTTCTTCGGTCAAGTTATCTGGCTTTGGCAACTTTGGGGTAAGGAAAAAAAATTCACGTCCAGGACGTAATCCAAAGACCGGGGAAGAGATACCCATTTCCGCGCGGCGAGTCGTGACTTTCAAAGCGAGCCAAAAGCTGAAGGATCGTGTCGCGTCAAACGCAGGTTATTTGAGACAACGTTTAAACGAAAAGTAGAAGAGCAGAATGCTGGACCCGGGCGACAATTCAATTCTGCCGCCGATTCCTAGCAAGCGCTACTTCACCATCGGCGAAGTTAGCGAATTGTGCGGCGTCAAGCCCCATGTGCTTCGTTACTGGGAGCAGGAATTCCCTCAACTAAAACCCGTCAAACGGCGCGGAAATAGGCGCTATTATCAGCGTCATGAAGTATTGTTGATTCGCCAGATCCGGATGCTTTTGTATGTCGACGGATTTACCATAAGCGGCGCAAGGAATAAACTCGAAGTCGAAGTCAATGAAGGCACTACATCGGGCCGCGGCGTGCGCAAGGAAATCGTATCTGATTTAATACGCGAACTCGACGAAGTGGTCGCGATTCTAAGAGACTAGACCCCCCTAATTTTACAATTCGACAAATAATCATCGGGGCGTAGCGCAGCCTGGTAGCGCACCGCAATGGGGTTGCGGTGGTCGGAGGTTCAAATCCTCTCGCCCCGACCAAATTCCAGTTTTCGTGTTCCATGCTATCGCTCGTACCAGCTTGTATATTGCACCAAGGATCCCGGATGAGGGCGACGGGATTTGCCCTGCGAATATGCGTAGGGTCGGGCGCCTGGAAGCCGCGCTGAAACGCAAGTCAAGGCGTTCGAGACCGAGCCGACGCCGGGATAGAACCCAATCGGGCATAAAGTGTTACACCCAGCATTGATCGAATTACTTATGCCAAACAAAATGTTAACTCTTTTTTTCGCCGCCTTGGTGCGCTATTCGGTTTAGGTCAAGGGGACAATGGTGCGGATCCTGCTGAGTAACGACGACGGTTACATGGCGCCAGGGCTTAAGCAACTTTCTGAAACGCTGGGGCAACGAGCGGAACTCATTGTGGTTGCACCTGAGCGTGATCAAAGTGGCTCGAGCAATTCACTGACGTTACGCCGTCCGTTGCGCGTGCGTAATGCCGATAACGGCTTTTACTATGTGGATGGTACGCCCACCGACTGCGTCCATCTGGCGGTCACGGGGCTGATGCAGCACGAACCGGATATGGTCATTTCCGGGATCAACAGCGGCGCCAACCTTGGGGACGATATTTTGTACTCCGGCACTGTGGCGGCAGCCATGGAGGGCCGATTCCTGGGGTTTCCGGCGTTAGCGGTGTCATTGGCGGGGGGGCGATTGCAACATTTTCAAACGGCGGCGGAGGTCGCCGTTCGGATCCTGGAAATGTTGGATCGTAATCCACTGGCACGTGACACGATATTGAACGTCAACGTCCCGGATCTGCCGATTGAAAACGTGAGCGGTTATCGGGCCACGCGGTTGGGGAACCGGCACAAATCCGAACCCGTCATCAAGTCGCGGGATCCCCAAGGTAGGACTATCTATTGGGTGGGACCGCCGGGGGAAGAACAAGATTGCGGGCCTGGTACGGATTTTGATGCGGTGCGGCAGGGCTTCGTTTCGGTGACACCGCTCACCGTAGATCTGACCAGGTACGATACCTTGGGCGAGATCGGGCATTGGGTAAAGGAACTGAATCCATGAACCCACAGCGCCGGCACGGGATTGGTATGACCTCGGCGCGCACTCGAGAACGGTTAATGCAGCGTTTGCGGGAGAGTGGTATCGACGATCTCCGGGTATTGGAAGCAATTCGACAGGTACCGCGGCACATGTTTGTTGACGAGGCCCTGGCCAGCAGGGCTTACGAAGATATTGCGCTTCCCATCGGTCACGGGCAAACGATTTCACAACCGTATATCGTGGCGGTGATGACTCAGACACTCAATACCGGTAAGCGTCTGCATCGGGTTCTCGAAATCGGTACCGGGTGTGGATACCAAACCGCAGTACTGGCCAATTTAGTTGATGAAGTTTACACCGTAGAAAGAATCGCGACGCTCTTCCGACAGACGCGCAATCGATTGTTCGATTTGAAATACCGTAACATCAAATTCCTGCACGGTGACGGATTAAAAGGTTGGCCGGAGCACGCCCCGTATGATGGAATCCTGGCCACCGCAGCCCCAGCGGAAGTGCCGCACGCACTATTGGATCAAATCGCGATTGGCGGTCGAATCGTCATACCGATTGGCGAGCGCACACTGCAAAAACTCATGCTGATAGAGAAAACATTAGACGGCTTCGAGCAACGGGAGATAGAGTCGGTTAATTTTGTGCCACTGCTATCAGGAAAGATATAAATGCGTATCTTTTCTTGGGCATACAAAAAAGCATTGGTATGGGCAGCGCATCGCCATGCGCCCCGTTATCTGGCGCTGTTGAGCTTCTCGGAATCGTCATTTTTCCCTGTTCCGCCCGACGTCATGTTGGCGCCGATGGTATTGGCACAACGCCAACGGGCGTGGTATTTCGCCGCTTTAACCACGATCACCTCGGTGCTAGGCGGGCTGCTTGGTTATGCGATCGGTTTATTTCTGTTCGATGAGGTGGGACGGCCGCTGATAGACATGTACCACGCGCAAGACAATTTCCAACGGGTTCAAGATTGGTTTAGTGACTATGGCATATGGGTGGTATTTGTGGCTGGTTTTACCCCAATTCCTTATAAATTATTTACAGTCACTTCCGGTGTGCTGGCGCTCGCGGTGTTACCCTTTGTTGTCGCGTCCTTGGTGGGGCGGGGTGCCCGGTTCTTTATGGTTGCGGCCCTGCTGTACTGGGGTGGAGAGCGATTTTCCCGATTCTTACATCAACGAGTGGATCAGATCGGATGGGCGGTCCTTGGCCTCGTAGTGCTGGCGCTGGTAATTCTTCGCTATCTAAATTGACGCGCCGGATCGTCGTGCTGGCCGGTGTCGTGCTGTTGGCTGGGTGCGCCGGTGGGCGCCTGGTTCCGGTTAAGGATCACTCACAGGGCGTAACGCAACCGACGTATCGCGTCGTGCGTTCAGGTGACACGCTCTACAGCATTGCTTGGGACGTGGGTTTGGATTTTCAAACTGTGGCTCGTTGGAACCGCATTAATCCGCCCTACGTGATCAAGCCCGGTCAACGACTGCGCATCCGACCTCCGGTATCACCGACCAAGGCGCCCGACCGGCCGCGGTACCAGGCGCCGAAAACCGCGGCACCAAAAACGAGACCTCCGCCTGCGCGGCGCCCGCCCAGCACAACTCGTGGTTGGGTGTGGCCCACTGAGGGCCGGATTAGCGCCGGTTTTTCCCCGCGTGCTGGGCGCAAAGGTATTGATATATCAGGAAAATACGGCCAGACGATCCGTTCGGCGGCAGCCGGCAAGGTGGTGTACGCAGGGACTGGACTTCGGGGGTATGGTCAGCTTATTATCGTAAAACATGATGAAACGTTTCTAAGTGCCTATGCGCACAACAGAAAACTCCTGGTGAAAGAGGGCAGCCAGGTGGCGAGGGGTGAAAAAATAGCGGAGATGGGTAGTTCCGGAGGCAACCGGGTAAAGCTCCATTTCGAGATTCGTAAGCGGGGGTCACCGGTTGACCCAACGCGCTATCTTCCCAAACGATAACGAGACAAATCACGTCTCAGGGGGTAACGTCATGCCTAGATCTAGACAACCACTGGACCGCAAGGCTGACAAAGCTACCGCGGCGGATGCGCCGTTGCGCGCGGCGGCGAAAATGGCAAAACCCGTTAAGAAGGCCACCGTGGGTGGGCGGCGGTCCTCGTCCTCTTACGCAGATGCGACGCAAATATATCTGCGTGAAATAGGTTATTCCGCTTTGTTGACTGCCAAGGAAGAAGTCTATTTTGGACGATTGTGCCAAAAAGGCGATGAGGCGGCGCGCAAACGCATGATTGAGAGCAACCTTCGTTTAGTGGTGAAGATCGCGCGCAGATACATTAACCGGGGACTGACGTTTCTCGATCTAATCGAGGAGGGAAACCTGGGGCTCATTAGAGCGGTGGAAAAATTTGATCCGGAACGTGGTTTTCGTTTCTCCACCTATGCCACTTGGTGGATTCGGCAGACTATAGAACGCGCGATCATGAACCAGACTCGTACCATTCGATTGCCGGTTCATATTCTCAAAGAGATCAACGTCTATCAGCGGGCGGCCAAGCAATTAGCGCAACAACTGGATCATGAGCCCAACGCTGAAGAGATTGCGGAGATGCTGGACGTACCGGTGCAGAACGTCAAGCGTATGCTCTATCTGGACGACAAGACCGCATCGATGGATGCACCGCTGGAGTCGGACCCAGATCGCACGTTGCTGGATGCAATACCCGATGAAAAATCGTCAGATCCCGCCGAAGTACTACAGAACGAAAAGGTACTGCAGCATATTGATGAGTGGCTTAGATCACTAAATGACAAGCAAAGAGAAGTCGTGGAGCGCCGCTTCGGCTTACGCGGAAGAGACGTAGCCACCCTAGAGAAGGTGGGCTTGGATGTCGGTGTTACCCGCGAACGTGTTCGTCAGATTCAAGTTGAAGCGTTGGCGAAACTTCGAACATTGTTGGAAACGCGGGGCTTTACTCTCGACAGCTTGTGCTAGCGTGGACATTGCGCCAAGTCGCGCCGCGCACCTGATTCTCATCGACCGCAATACGACGCGGCTGATCTCCGATTTCCCAAGATCAACTGATGCTTTTTCAAGCTCTCAAGCGGTGACAGCAAATCTTTGCATCATCGTCCGTGAGCCTGGTGCAGTATCCAGGCTAGTGTTCGCCACGCGGGTAAGCGTCATTAACGGCCTCGAACACCAATGCGGCCGCGACTTTTCTTCCTTCGCTAGCTAAAATATTGAACGTGCGGCATGCGGCGGGGGTATCCATGACCTCGAGTCCCATTGCGTGCCGTATAAGCGGCGTGGTGACGTGCGGTGCCGGAAACTGTAACCGGTTGCCGGTGCCAAGTAGCGCTACTTCCGGCTCTAGATCTAACAGCGGTAAGAAATCGTCCGCGGACAAGTCCTCAAACCGCCTCGGTTGCCAGTCGGTAATGATCGTTTGTGGCGTGACGATCATGCTCGCGGTGTAGACTTGATTGTTGATGACGATACGTTCCGCGGTGACTGATTGCACGAGGTATAAGTCGTCGCTGCGGATGAGGTGTAGTTTCATTTGGGCATAGTATGGTGTGCTGGGCGTTATTCTAACCTGTGGGTCAACGAGCCGCCCGCCCATCGGTTAACGCCGGGCAAAAACTGGACTAAAATAGCTATAATTCAATAGGTTGTAGAAGAAAGTTGACGAAAGACAAGAAAATTATGTCGGCAGATGCGCTGAGCCAGTTCCCACGCATAAGGCGGCTTCCGCCTTATGTGTTCAATATTGTTAATGAGTTGAAGGCCGTCGCGCGTCGCCGCGGCGAAGATATCATTGACTTCGGAATGGGAAATCCCGATCAACGGCCACCGCAACCTATTATCGACAAACTATGCGAGGCCGCTCAGCGCAGTAATACCCATCGCTACTCGCTGTCCAAGGGCATACCGCGTCTGCGCACGGCAATTTGTGACTGGTATGGACGGCGATTCAATGTCGAGCTCGACACCCAGACCGAAGCCATCGTCACCATCGGGTCCAAGGAGGGTCTGGCACACCTGGCATTGGCGACGGTCGAACCGGGTGATGCGGTACTGGTGCCGAATCCGTCTTATCCGATCCATCCGTGGGGATTCATTATCGCGGGTGCCGATATTCGCCACGTGCCGCTGACGGAAGAGGTGGATTTCTTTGCTGAACTCGAGGCTGCTATTCGCAACTCCTGGCCTACTCCTAAGATGCTGGTGTTGAGTTTTCCGAGCAATCCGACGACCCAGTGCGTCGAACTCGACTTTTTCGAGAAGGTGGTCGCGATCGCGAAGGAACACAACATTTGGGTAGTGCACGACCTGGCTTATGCTGACATTGTCTATGACGGTTATCGGGCACCATCGATCTTGCAGGTTTCCGGCGCCAAGGACATCGCCGTGGAGTCATTTAGTCTTTCCAAAAGCTATAATATGCCTGGATGGCGGGTGGGATTCATGGTCGGCAACGAAGTGCTCATCGGCGCGTTGGCACGTATCAAATCATACTTGGACTACGGGCTATTTACGCCGATTCAAGTGGCCTCCATTCTGGCTCTCGACGGTCCCGAGGAATGGGTTGAACAAGTGCGGCGCACCTATCAAACGCGCAGGGACGTGTTAATCGATGGTCTGAATCAAGCCGGTTGGCCGATTGCGAAGCCCAAGGCGACGATGTTCGTGTGGGCGCGGATTCCGCCGCCGTTTGGAAATATGGGCTCACTGGAGTTCAGCAAGTACTTGTTGGAGCACGCCAAAGTGGCGGTTTCACCGGGCATCGGTTTCGGTGAATATGGGGATGGGTATGTCCGGTTCAGCTTGATCGAAAATGAGCATCGTATTCGTCAAGCGGTGCGGTCGATTCGGCAGATGTTGCGCCGCGGCCAGCAGGTGATGGCCAATGCTTAACTCACCGATGAAACCAGTCAGCATCGGATTGCTGGGGCTCGGCACCGTGGGATGTGGCACCGTCAACGTCCTGGCGCGCAACGCCAATGAGATTACGCGCCGGGCTGGACGTGCCATCCAGATCGCGATGGCCGCGACGCGAGACCTTGGCCGTGGCCGCGGCTGCGATATCTCGGAGATTGCGTTAGTACAGGACCCCATGGAGGTGGTTGAGAATCCTCAGGTGCAGGTGGTCGTGGAGCTGATCGGCGGCGAACAAAATGCCAGGGAATTGATGCTGCGGGCGATTAACAATCGTAAGCATGTGGTTACCGCCAATAAAGCCCTGATCGCGGTGCATGGCAATGAAATTTTCGAGGCCGCACAAAACAACAAGGTGATGGTGGCTTTTGAGGCCGCAGTCGGTGGTGGGATATCGATCATCAAGACGATACGTGAGGGTTTAGCGGGAAATAGGATTGAGCAGATTGCCGGTATTATTAATGGTACGGCTAACTATGTGCTAACCGGCATGCGGGACCAGGGCCGCGACTTTGCAGACATGCTCGCGGATGCGCAGCAGTTGGGCTATGCGGAGGCCGACCCCAGTTTCGACATCGAGGGCATCGATGCCGCGCATAAACTGACAATTCTTGCGGCGATAGCGTTTGGTATTCCGCTCCAGTATGACAAGGTCTATACGGAAGGTATCGGTCAGTTGACCCGCGACGATATCAAGCATGCCGGTGAACTCGGTTACCAAATCAAACATCTCGGTATCGCGAAGCGGAAACCGGACGGTATCGAAATGCGCGTTCATCCAACCTTGATTCCTCAGCGGCGGCTGATCGCCAACGTTGACGGGGTGATGAATGCGATATTGGTGTCCGGTGATGCGGTCGGACCAACGTTGCACTATGGCGCCGGTGCCGGCGCGGATCCAACTGCCTCCGCAGTGGTTGCCGACATCGTTGACGTGGTCCGCGCATTGACCACTGATCCAGAAAACCGAGTGCCCCATCTGGCGTTTCAGCCCGGCTCGCTGGCAAGCACCGACATCGTCGCGCCCGATGCGTTCGAAACCGCGTATTTTCTGAGTCTGACTGCGGTAGATCAGCCCGGTGTGCTGGCCGATGTGACGCGGATTCTAGGTGATCTCAAGATCAGTATCGAAGCGATTCTGCAAAAGGAACCGCCGGGAAACGATAATACCGTCCCGGTAATCATCCTCACTCAGCAAACGAGAGAACAGTATATGAACCAAGCGGTGTCAAAGATCGAGGCGTTGGCGGCCATCACCCAGCGAGTGAAACGGATACGCGTGGAGCGCTTCAATGACTAGCACCGTGCCCGGCGGCCCGCGGGACGTTCGCTACACCGGTTTGATCGATCGTTACCGCGACCGGCTACCGCTACAGCCCGATACGTCCGCGATCACTCTGGGGGAGGGCGATACCCCGTTGATACAATTGTCTAATATTCCCCTCGTTCGCGACCGGGAGGTCCTGTTGTATGCGAAGTACGAAGGGCTAAACCCAACCGCGTCGTTCAAAGACAGGGGAATGACGGTCGCGGTGACCAAGGCTGTTGAAGACGGCAGCCGCGCGGTAATCTGCGCCTCCACCGGGAACACCTCCGCTTCCGCTGCTGCCTATGCAGCGCGGGCCGACATGACCGCGTTTGTTTTGATTCCCGAAGGTAAAATTGCCCTCGGCAAACTGGCGCAAGCGATGATGCATGGCGCCCTAGTCATACAGATCAAGGGGAATTTCGATGCGGGTATGGAGTTGGTCAAGAAAATCGCCGACCAGGTTCCGGTGACTTTGGTAAATTCCGTCAATCCCTATCGCCTGCAGGGGCAAAAAACCGCTGCATTCGAAATTATTGAACAACTCGGTGGAGTGCCGGATTTTCACTGCCTACCGGTCGGTAATGCGGGAAATATCACCGCCCATTGGATCGGTTACTGCGAATATTCCTCAACACCGGGCGATCATACCACTGCGGCTTGCGCCTTTTGCCGGGGTGATTGCGATTTGTTGACACGTCAAGTCGTTACCGATCGGCCCAAGATGGTGGGCTATCAGGCAACCGGTGCGGCACCGTTCTTGCGAGGCGAATTGCTCGATCATCCCGAAACCGTTGCCACCGCCATCCGCATCGGCCGTCCACAATCATGGGATCAAGCGTGGAGCGCGAGTCGCGAATCCCACGGCTGGTTCGATGAATTAACTGATGAAGAAATACTCGCGGCGCAAAAGTTGCTCGCGGAACGCGAGGGTATCTTTTGTGAACCTGCATCGGCGATCTCCGTAGCCGGGGCAATACGTGACATTGGTCAAGGCAAAATTCCGCAAGGTAGCCGGGTGGTGTGCACGCTCACCGGACACGGACTAAAAGATCCTGATACCGCAATTAAGCAGAGTACGGAACCACTCACGGTGGAGGCGGATGTGGATGCGGTCAAACGAGTAATCTTGGAAAATATGAAATAATCGGTGACAGCGTATGTGCCGGTTGAGCAGATCGTGATACAAAGAACCGCAACAATATACCTTGCCGGCCACCAGGGCATGGTCGGCTCCGCCATCGAGCGCCGACTGCGCGCCGCGGGGTACGAGAATATCTTGACACGATCGAAACCGGAGTTAGATCTCCTTCGGCAGCAGGATGTGGAAACTTGGTTCACGCAAAACAGCATCGATATCGTCATTCTGGCAGCAGCCAAGGTCGGAGGTATCTACGCCAACAATACCTATCGAGCTGAATTCATCTATCAGAACCTGATGATTCAAGCAAACGTCATACACAACGCGTACAGACATGGGGTGAAGCGCCTGTTATTCCTCGGTAGTTCCTGCATCTATCCACGTGATTGCCCACAGCCGATGCGCGAAGAATTTCTGTTGACGGGCGCGTTAGAGAAAACCAACGAACCCTATGCGGTGGCCAAAATAGCAGGTTTGAAGATGTGTGAGGCGTATAACGCTCAGTACGGTACACGATACATCTCATTGATGCCTACTAATCTTTATGGCGCCAACGATAATTTCGATCCGCATACGTCGCATGTCTTGCCAGCGGTGATTCGTAAGATCCATGAGGCTAAAATTGGTGGGCAAAAAACCGTGTCCTTATGGGGTACCGGGCGTCCGCTGCGCGAGTTTCTGCATGTCGATGATTTGGCCGATGCGTGCTTGTTCGTCATGGAACACGAGCCCGCTCAACAGATCCTCAACATCGGATCTGGGGAGGAAATTAGTATTCAAGAACTCGGCAAGCTTGTCGCCGATACTCTAAACTATCAGGGATCAGTTGTTTTCGATCCATCAATGCCTGATGGAACGCCGCGAAAACTGCTGGATTCGGGGCAAATCTTTGAAATGGGATGGCGGCCGCAAATTTCTCTGCGCGAGGGTGTCAAACGAACGTACAATTGGTATCTAAATCACAATAACGAGGCGGCATGAACAACAGCCGATATCAAAAACGACGCATAAGGTTCGCGGTCACATTATCCGGGATAATGCTTGCCGGCGGGGTCACAGCGGGCCATTGGTTACGCAGTCAACCTGACGAGGTTGTATCGGCGTCTGCGATTGATGCTGTCGCTGCGCCACTTCTTGTGGCGCAATTAGGGCAAGGTATATCACCGGAAGTGAATGGTGAGCAGATCACATTGAACTTTCAAGACGTTGATATACGCGCGCTGATCAACACCGTATCCGAAGTGACGGGTCGAAACTTTATCATCGATCCGCGGGTTAAAGGTAAGGTGACCTTGGTGTCAGGGGGGCCATTAGCGGCGGCACAACTGTATGAAGTTTTTCTATCGGTACTAGAGGTGCATAATTTTTCCGCCATTCCATCGGGTGATGTGGTTAAGATTGTGCCCAGCAATGTGGTCAAGCAACGGCCGACGCCGTTGAGCCCAATCGACCTCAGAGGCGATGCCCAGATTACCCAGGTGTATCAACTCAAACATGCGTCAGTACAAGAATTGATACCGATACTGCGGCCACTATTGCCACCGACCAGCCACTTTGCCGCACATTCACCGACCAACACTCTGGTGTTCACCGATACCGCCGCCAACATTGAACGGTTGCGCCACATTATCGAACGCGTTGACATTCCGGATCGTCGTTCCAACATTCACGTGGTGTACCTGAAATATGCCGAGGCCACCGAACTGGGCGCCATCTTGTCGCAGCTGGTGACGTCGTTGAGGAAACCCAGAGACCCCAAATCGCCGGCCGGCCAGGTTTCGGTGCAAGCGGATAAAGCAATTAATGCGCTTATCATCAGTGCGCCGGATAACGAGTTTCGCCTGCTGCAGGCGGTCATTGATCAGTTGGATATCGAGCGACCTGCGGAAGGCGACATCCATGTTGTTTTCCTTCGCTTCGCGACCGCCAGTGAATTGGTGGAACTTTTGAATCAGGTGGTTCTGTCCGAGCAGGCACAAGAAAAAAAGACGGCGACGGCGACCAAGGTGACCGTGCAGGCGGATGAGGCGACCAATGCCTTGGTGGTGCGTGCATCAGATGATGACTTCAGAACCATCAAGAACGTCATCGAAAAACTCGATGTGCGTCGCGAGCAGGTCGTTGTCGAGACCATCATTGCGGAGGTCTCGGCGGACAAAGCAGCGGATTTAGGTGTCGAGTGGCAAGCGAAATATGCCAATACACCTACCGGGGAAACCACGTTCAACACCGAATTCAGCGACATCACCGGTGGCCTCACATTGGGCTTCATTAACGATCTGGTGCAGAACATTTTTGGTGACGTGGTACCCGATTTGCAGGTCGTACTTCGTGCTCTTAGATCGGATAGGAACACAAATATTTTGGCCACGCCGACCCTGCTAACACTCGATAATGAACCCGCGGAAATCATCGTCGGCCAAGAGGTACCTTTTATTACCGGTCAGTTCACAACTAACGTCGATACCGGCACGGCGGTCACTACCACGACCGGGGATACCACCGATGGCGGTACCGCCGTTACCCAGGGAATCGTGAATCCGTTTCAGACCATTGAACGTAAGGACGTCGGTCTCACATTGCAGGTCACGCCGCAGGTCAACGAGGGTAATTCAATTCGTCTCGAGATATCCCAGGAGATCTCGAGCGTCAGTCCGACCACCGTCCAGGGCGCCTCAGATCTCATCACTGAACAGCGATCGATCAAGGCCACCGTGCAGGTGGAAGACGGACAGATCGTGGTTCTGGGCGGCCTGATCCGTGACGACTTCCTGGATACCGTGGAATGGGTGCCGGTGCTGGGCAAGCTTCCCCTGGTGGGGGCACTTTTCCGGCGTAAATCCAAATCTGCAATCAAGCGAAACCTGATGATATTTCTGCGTCCGAAACTGATTCGTACCGGTGGCGATCTTGATGGATTCACTCAGAAGAAATATGAATACATTCAGCAACGTCAACGCTTGGGTCAGCCGGATACTGAACGCTTGATACCAGAGGCGGGACCACCGGTTCTCCCCGAGGTCGAGTGGGAGTCGCAAGGCCAAGGTGATTAGGCAAGTATGGTCGCCAGTCAGGAAAACGTAGTCACCAGCGATGATCATCGTGATTGGACGAATGAAATAGACGCCGAAATCGTCGCCGCAGTTCCCTATCCGTTTGCCAAGCGTCACAACTTGCTCGTAGCAAACCGTGATCAACGGCATTATCACGTCTTGTGTTCCTCACCCCCGTCGCTCGCAATTGTCACTGAATTACGTCGCAAATTCGGCAAATCGGTGGTGTTTCACCAACTGGATCAGAACCGCTTCGATAGCTTGCTTCGTCAGGCGTATGACAAGAGTCAATCCGAGGCCACGCAGATGGTCGTTGACCTCGGAGAGGAGTTGGATCTCGAGCGTCTCACGCATGAACTTCCGGAGGCTACCGATCTCCTGGAAGAAGCGGATGACGCGCCGATAATCCGCCTCATCAATGCGCTACTCACCCAAGCCATTCGTGAGGGGGCATCCGACATCCACCTAGAAGCCTTCGAGGGCAAATCTGTGGTGCGCTTCAGAGTTGACGGGGTATTGCGCGACGTGGTGGAACCACAGCGTGGATTGCACGGTGCTCTGGTGTCGAGGCTGAAGGTGATGTCGCGGCTCGATATCGCCGAGAAGCGTTTGCCGCAGGATGGGAGAATATCGTTGCGCGTGGGCGATCACCCAGTGGACGTGCGTGTATCTATTTTGCCAACCCAGCATGCCGAGCGCGTGGTGCTCCGTCTGCTCGACAAACAGACCGCGCGGCTTGATGTTGGCAAACTGGGGATGGAGTCTTCGATTCAGTCCCGCTTTAATCAACTTGTTCATGCGCCCCACGGTATTGTGCTGGTAACCGGGCCAACTGGTTCGGGAAAAACCACGACGCTTTATGCAGGGCTGATGCGCCTGGATAGAAAACAACTTAATATTCTTACCGTTGAGGATCCGATTGAGTACGATCTGGACGGCGTTGGGCAAACTCAGATTAATAACAAGATTGGACTGACCTTTGCCAGTGGGTTGCGTTCTATACTGCGTCAGGACCCAGATGTGGTGTTAATAGGTGAGATACGGGATCTGGAGACCGCGGAGATCGCCGTTCAAGCCAGTCTTACCGGGCATCTAGTGTTATCGACATTGCATACGAATACCGCCGTTGGCGCGGTGACCAGACTCATGGATATGGGAATTGAATCGTTCTTGATGTCGTCGAGCCTATTGGGAGTATTGTCGCAACGTCTATTGCGGCGTTTATGTGAAGCTTGTAAACAAACCTATGTGCCGACCCCCCAAGAGATGGCGTTACTGGGAAAATATGAGGATGCAGATACCCCTATCTACAAATCGGCGGGATGCAATCAGTGCGATTACACCGGTTACCGTGGCCGGACCGGCATCTATGAACTCATCGTGATGGACGACGCGGCACGACAGATGATTCACGATCGTGCCAGTGAGGAGGAGCTACTGCGTTATGTGCGCCGGTCATCACCAAGTCTTGCCGAAAACGGTTTTATGAAGGTGTTCAGTGGTCAGACAAGCTTGGATGAGGTGTTGCGCGTTACCCTCGCCGATTAAGCACATGGTTATGCATTAGCTGGATATGGGGGCATTTGAATACCAAGCCCTGGACGCCCGCGGTCGCACGCGCAAGGGTATCTCGACCGGCGATACCGCCCGTCAGGTTCGCCAACAACTGCGGGAAAAGGGTCTTACACCCCTATCGGTAATCATTGTTGGCGAGGATGTACCACAACGACAAGCAGGGAGCCCGACGCGGCGTGTCCGGATTAAGATCAATGACCTGTGCGTGATTACCCGACAGTTCGCCACGTTACTCGGCTCAGGACTTACCGTCGAGGAATCCTTGTCCGCCTTGATACAACAATCCGAGGGATATCAGGTCAAGAGTGTCTTGAGCGGAATCCGTTCCATGGTATTAGAAGGAAGATCTTTGGCCGATGCGATCGATAATTATCCACGTTCGTTTCCGGGGATCTATCATGCATCGGTAGCCGCTGGAGAACAATCCGGTAACTTGGACGTGGTATTGGAGGGTTTGGCGGACTATTTAGAGGCACGTCAAGGGTTGCAGCAGCGCATCAGCATCGCGATGATATATCCGGTCATCTTAACCGTAGTCGCGATATTGATTGTTTCCGGGCTATTGACGTATGTTGTTCCGCAGGTGGTGAAAGTCTTCCAGGATACCGGTCAGCAACTACCCTTGTTGACCCGTGGGTTAATCGGCCTCAGTGATTTTTTACGAACCTACGGTTTCTGGATCATAGGCATATTATCGATAAGCGTCTTAGGGTTGATGTTTCTGTTGCGCGACCCGAAGAAACGGTACATCTTCCACAAGATGCTGTTGAACATGCCCGGGGTGCGCCGTATGAGCAGAACATTGAATACCGCTCGTATGGCGCGCACGTTGGCAATCATGACCGGCAGCGGGGTTCCGCTGCTATCGGCGATGCGTGCTACCGAGGGTGTTGTCAGCAATTTGGTATTACGTGGGAATCTGAGGGATGCCGCTGAGGAAGTGTCTGAGGGTGTCAGTATTAGCCGGGCGCTGGGGAAAAGCCACAATTTTCCGCCGCTATTGACGCAGATGGTGGCTAGCGGTGAGTCTAGTGGACAATTGGATCATATGCTGGATAAAGCGGCATCGGCCCTGGAACGGGAGTTGGAAGCTCGCGTTGCGGTGCTGGTCGGTTTTTTCGAACCGGCGATGATCGTTGTAATGGGTGGGATTGTGCTGGTAATCGTTCTTGCGATCTTACTGCCGATCTTTGATTTAAATCAGTTGATTGGATGAGGTATTCAGATGCGTGACAAAGGCTTTACGCTGATTGAAATCATGGTGGTTGTGGTCATTATTGGTTTATTGGCCACGCTGGTCTTGCCGCGGGTTTTGGGGCGCCAAGAGGAGGCCTTCGTTGCGAAGGCGAAAAGCGATATCCGCGCATTATCCAGCGCGCTGAAACTCTACAAACTCGATAACTTCAACTACCCCAGCACCGAACAGGGATTGGAGGCTCTCGTCGGCGCACCCTCCGGGGATCCACCCGCGAAAAACTGGAAAGCTGGCGGTTACATCGAGCGCTTACCAACGGATCCGTGGGGTTACGCATATCAATACTTGAGCCCGGGCGAAAATATGGATTTTGACCTTTGGTCCCATGGGTCAGATGGCCAACCCGGAGGAGAAAAAGTGGCTGCGGACATTGGTAACTGGAATCTAGATGAGAGCAAATAGGTTAAGAGCCAGCGTACGCGCTAAATGTGCATTGCCGACCAGTGACCCGCGCCTAGCAATTAGGCCCACGGCTCCGCACGACGGCGCATTTACCGTCCATTGAATGTAATCAGGCGTGTAAACGAGCGATCAACACATACTTTGTACGCTGTGATCAGCCCAAGCACGCAGTATTCATGCCAAGGTATTAGACAACGTGGATTTACGTTGCTCGAGATCATGGTGGTTGTGCTGTTGATTGGGATTAGTATTGCGGTGATTGCGTTAAATCTCGAACGTGATATTGATCAGGTGGCGGAGCTGGAAGCGCGTCGTTTTGCGGCTTTAGTTGAACATCTCCGTGATGAAAGCATACTGACCGGTCGGCTGCATGGAATTGAAATTGACGAACCGGAGGGCCGCTATAAGTTTCTCATATTTGACAAAAAGTGGTTACCGGTAGAGAAAGACGACTCGTTGCGCCCACGCGTTATACCAGATTACTTGAATATCCAGTTCACAGCCGGACCGGACCAAAAAGACAAGACTTTGGTGGTCGTCGATTCGCTAGGTGAAATCCAACCATTTTTCTTGACAGTTATCGGCAGAGATTTTGAATACGTTGTAAATCTCAACGCCAATCAGAACGTTGAAGTGGAGCGTAAACCGCATGAAGCAGGGTAGCCCGCATATTGCCGCAAGGCGCGCCGCCCGTGTTCTTCGCTATACACCGAGCATGGCCGTGGTGTCTAATCCACGAAACGGCCACATCGATGCGTCAGATTGTTTGACAAGAACAGGGGCGGGACTATCCCGGCGCTGGCTCGGTCCCGAACGGCAAGCCCGCATTGCTCACCAGGCGGCGCCAAACTCCGAGTGTGCGGATGCATATAAGGCATTGAGCCACAGGTATGGACTGCAGGTGTTACGGCAGTCACGCCTATCCCGGTCCTGGCTGGTTCTCGCCCCTCTGCACTTGGCCTTCACTCGACCCATAGCTCGCTATGGATCTCGCTCCAGGCGCGGCGCTCAGTGGCGCGAGTCCTGCGCCAGTATCCGGGATCCTGGTGAGCAATGCGGGCTAGACTTACACTTCACTCAATCCATAGCTACGGCTATGCATTTCGTCCCAGCGCGGCGCCCAGCCGCCCGATCGCTTCGTCATCATCCAGGATCCTTGGTGCATTATGCGGGCTAGCGCAGGCTTCACGTTATTGGAGATACTTGCCGCACTGTTGATCGTCTCGGTAGGACTCGGTGCCCTCAGCAAGGTAATAGGCAGCACGGCAGTGGTGTTGCAGATCAGTGAAGAGCGACTCATAGGGTCGTGGGTAGCTAGTAATCACCTGGCGGAACTTCGGTTGTCTCGAGTCTGGCCGGCTGCCACTGAATCCGATCAGCAAATGTCTATGGGGGGACGTACCTGGTATCTGCGCCAGAAGATCAGTACTACCACTGACCCTGATTTATTACGTATTGATGTCGATGTGTTTAGCGACACCGACCATGAGCGTATCGCGGCACGGATGTTCGGTTACTTGGCACGGTACATACCACCACTACCACCGACCCAGGGTAGTTCCGCGGCACAACCGTCGCCATCGACCGAGGGTGATTCCACGGAACAACCATCACCATCGACCGAGGGTAATTCCACGGAAAAATGAATATGCGTCGTCATAGGGGTTTTACACTGCTGGAAATGATGGTTGCCATCGGCATATTCGCTATTATCGCTGCGATAAGCTACGGCACGTTGAATCGATTTATTGATAACCGTGTGATAGTCGAACAAAAAAATGAGGAACTGAAGAATTTGCAAAATGTCATGATGCTGTTGGAGCGGGACCTGCGTTATGCCTTGATTCGACCGGTTCGAGACGGATTTGGCGACAAAGAAGCCGCGTTGATTTCCGGGACCGATTTGGACCTTGGTCCTGGGGAACTGCTTCGGTTTACCTCAGCACAACCGAACGCAGCGATGAACAATATTCAGCGTCTACAGCGAGTAGCATGGCGATTTAATGATGGTCAGTTATCACGCATCACCTGGAGGGTGCTCGATCGAGATCAAGACAGCACAGAGTACGAGCGAATATTACTGGAGGACTTATCAGAAGTCGTAATCTCTTTCTGGGGCTACAATGACAATGCTGTTCTCGAGGTTCAGTCAGAATGGACGGATTCAGAGAAGATGCCCGAAGGTATAGAGTTTCTTGTTACGTTGGGTTCTGGGCGACAGTATCGTCGTCTGTTAGAACTGGCAACCGGCACCTGATAAAGTGCGAGGTCGCCGACAAATACAAACGCCGTTGTTGAAGCGGGCTAGTGGCGTAGCGCTGCTGACGGTATTGTTTATTCTGGTATTGATTACGACTTTGAGCGTTTATCTTGTCGAACAAGAGCACCTCTCAATACGACGAATCAGTAATCAACGTGATGCGGAACAGGGGTTTCAAATGGCCACCGGTGCCGAGCAGTGGGCGGTGAAGATATTGGAACGAGACGGGAAAGAAAATAACGTCGATCATCTGCTGGAGCCATGGAATGTATTACTGCCCGAAGTCAAAGTAGAGGAGGGGACGTTGCTTTCCGAAGTGCAGGATCTTCAGGGATTGTTCAATATCAATAATCTTGCATCGGGTCGTGACGAAGTCTGGTATCCGCTATTTACACGGCTTTTGAGTGTACTGGAGATCAATGAAGCGATAGCCGATGCGCTCATCGATTGGATTGACGGAGATCAAGATATAACCGGCTCCAATGGGGCGGAAGACAGCGACTATCTGGGCTTGGATATTTCCTATCGCACCGCTGACCGGATGATTGCCGATATAGGAGAACTAATCTGGGTAAAAGGATTCGACGAAAAGATACTGACCACACTATCGCCTTTTATCACTGCATTACCGGAAAACAATATCAAGATCAATATCAACACATCTCCTCCGTTGCTGCTGAGGATTCTCACTAAAGAGATATTACCGGATGCCGCGGTTGAATCGTTAATTGAGGGTAGGGGTGAAGAGGGGTATCGAGATATCGAAACATTTCTGACACGGACCGAAATGGCCGCCGAATCGAATAACGTCGAACCACTGATTACAATAAACAGCAAATATTTTCAGGTAAGAAGCGAAGCAGAATTTGGTCGCTTGACCACAGTTCTGCTGAGCACTGTGCAGCGTAAGACAAATGGCGATAAAGTGACCGTACTCAGACGACGCAGGGGCCTGTCATGATCTTCTTTTTTGCCATTGAGCAGCCTCATCGGTGGGTGGTGTGTGAAGATAACGGTACTTTAGACGGCCGTGGTACCGTTGACTCGCTCGACGCTTTGGAGCTACCCAAGAATATAGACAAGGTGGTGGCGGTGGCTCCTGCTAACGACGTGACGATACGCAAGGTGGAGGTCCCGGCACGCAGTCGCAGCAAGACCTTGGCCGCGATTCCTTATGCCCTCGAGGAAACGCTTGCCAGCGATGTTGAACAGCTGCATTTTGTGATGCTGGACTGGAAACCGGGGGCGAACGCTACCGTAGCGATTCTTGACAAGGCAAAGATCAATAATTGGTATCAAGCGATCGGTCAACTACCATTCCCAGTTGACGCCTTAGTTCCAGAATACCTGTTAATACCGATTCATCCACAGACCGACGCGACCATTGTCCGCGCTGATTCAGACATGGTGTGTATCCGCACGGGGCCTAATGAAGGAATAGTCTTGGATACTTACTCGCTCGATATGTGGTGGCATGACCTTGCTCGCAAAGACGTCGCCATTGCTTGTCAAGATCCGGAGATAGCGCGCCACTTGGTAGGCATGGGTGGAACGATGATCAGGGAATGGGATATTGGCACCGATTTTTCAGAGTGGCTTAGGCATCATACGCACATTGATATCACTGGTAACGTTTTACAAGGTGCGTATACACCGCATCATCAGGGTCAAGAAGTCAGCAGGTATAAGAGCGCCGGTGCGGTGCTGATAGCCGCATTCGTTGTCTATTTTGTCGCCAGTGGTTACGAATATTTCCAACTCGCATCACAGGAGAAGCGCCTCAACGAACAGATTGAAACCGTGTTTCGAGAAACGTTTCCCGATGCCAGCCGCATCGTAAATCCTAGACTGCAAATGGAGCAACGACTCAAGCAATTGAGGTCTGGGTATGTAGGCGAGGGAGAATTTCAGGTCTTACTATCTGCTGTTGCTCGTGCCATACCTGTTGCGCAGGGGAAAATCGAGGAAATTAGTTTTCGCGACAACGAACTGACAGTGACTTGCATCACTAGGGATTTTGCTGGCCTGGATACACTCAAAAAGAAGTTTGCCGAAGACCCATTGGTTGCGGTGGAACTATTGTCATCCGGGTCACGAGACAACCGAGTCAGCGGGCGATTCAAGATCGCCAGGGCGCAAGGATGACGTATTTTCGACAATTGTTCGGCAATTTAAACGCCCGTGAGCGGCGGGTATTAGCTCTAGGTGCCGTTGTTCTAGTGCTGATTCTTGTTTATACGCTGGTGTGGGCGCCATGGCACGACGCATTGCGGCGATTGCGAACACAAGTACCGGCTAAGCAAGCCACACTATCGTCGATGCAGGAGCAGGCAAAACAAGCGAAGCCGTTATTGAAACTGCAAAACAATAAATCTAAAAACGATGTTCCACTTTTGACTGTCGTTGAAAACACGGCGGCAACCGCAAAGATGCGTGGCGTGATTCGCCGTATGTCGCCGGGAGATCAAGAAGGGCAGGTGAAGGTGTGGCTTACCGAAGCGAGTTTCGACAGTTGGCTTTTATGGCTGGAACAACTGCGAAAGGAAGCTGTGGAGGTAGTGTCTTCTACAATTTCGCGAAGCGAAGGAGGAAAAGTCAATATTCGTATGACATTGCAACGCAGCGTTTGACAACGAGTTTCGCGTGTTCGCGAATCTATATCGCGGGGCACATCACCTTAGAATCATGGCCGCCGTTTCAATGTGTGCCATCGTCGAAGTTGTGCACAGAAGCTATATAGTTAGCATATTGTGCTCGGTAACACTTCAAGAACAACAACGCCGTTTACCAGTTCGACGCAGTTCCGCTTCTTTATAGCACCGGATATTTTTAGGAATATTTATTCTAAATTTTCTTGTACACTCGAGATGCATGGGTGGTAGCCATCTTACTGTCTTGATCCCTGGGTTGTCCCAAGCAATGCGGACGTGCCAGGCGTCGGTCAATTCCTCCGCATTAAAAAAGTTAATTAGTCGTGGTTCGGTAAGCGCCTTGCAAACCGACTCGTTCGAGTCGGTCGCATTTTCAATGTTTAATTGTCAACAATCGGGTGGTCGAGGATTGCCAGTTGCCGCGGTCAGTTATTACGGGATTACCGATCAACGCCCCGAAGGTTGGTGTCTGCGCATTGACCCGGCGCATTTGCAGCCACGATTGACGAAGTTATATCTAATCGCGGGCAAGCCGCTGGCGGTTACTCGAGACGAGGCCAATTCTTTGATCGCGGTTATTCAAGGATTGTACCAAGAGCATGGATGGCGCGTTTATGCCCTGGATTCTGATCAATGGTATTTGATAGTGCGCGACGATCCTGGTGTCGTGACCACCCCGATCGCGTGGGCAATCGGTAAGGATGTGGATGCACTGCTACCAGCCGGCACTAATCAATCGTTGTGGCATGCGCGGATGAACGAGATTCAAATGGCATTCCATGCTTCGCCGGTCAACACGATCAGAGAGGCGGAAGATCGATACACTATCAATACAATTTGGCCGTGGGGTTCAGGTGAGTTGCCGGATCTGACAGCGGCAGTATGGCGGCGGGTGTGGTCGGACGAACCTTTGACACGAGGATTGGCCAAGCTAAGCAACGCAACATTGAATTCCGCTCCCAAGGATGCGGGTGGAATTATTGATAACTTATCAGTCGGTTCAGATCTTTTGGTCCTGGGAGATACCTGGTCCGTATTCGATAGCGGCGACCCGGACTACGCGTGTGCGCAATTGCGTAATTTGGAGGATAGATGGTGGCGTCCCTTGTGGGCCGCCCTGAAAGCGCGTGAATTGAACTCGTTGACAATCATGGATTTTGGTTTGGGCGCAGTCACGATTCAGGACCAGGATCTTCGAAATTGGCCGCCGTGGTCGCGATTTTTAACTTCAAACAAGTGAAACAACATCAGCCCAAATAACAAAATAATAGTGAGACGGACGGTCCGCGATACACGCTTGGCGGGACTGCATCCCACGCTTGCCCGGATTTACCAGGGCCGCCAAATTACCAGTGCTCAGCAACTGGACTATTCGCTCAATCGTTTGCTCCCACCGGTGAGCTTGACAGGCGTTGAAGCGGCGACAGAGTTGCTGGAACAAGCCCTCGATGCGGATGCACACATCCTATTCATCGGCGATTTCGATGCTGATGGAGCGACCGCATGTGCGGTGGGTGTTCTCGGCCTAAGACGCATGGGCGCAAACAACGTTGGATACCTGGTGCCAAACCGTTTTGAGTATGGCTATGGTTTGTCACCGGCGATCGTTGGCGTCGCGGCCGCGCAACAGCCCGATGTCCTGATTACCGTGGATAACGGTATCGCCAGTATCGATGGGGTGAGCGTAGCTCAAGAATTAGGTATGTCGGTAATTATCACTGACCATCATCTTCCCGGCGCGCAGTTGCCGACCGCGGATGTGATTGTTAACCCCAATCTTCCCGGTGATGCGTTTCCGAGCAAAGCACTGGCGGGTGTGGGGGTTATCTTTTATGTTTTAATGGCGTTACGCGCACGCTTGAGGGCATTGGGCTGGTTTACCCATCACAGGATCAAGGAACCTAATCTTGCCGAGTTGCTGGATCTCGTGGCATTAGGTACGGTTGCTGATTTAGTTCCGCTTGATTACAACAACCGAGTTTTGGTCGCACAAGGTCTGGCGCGTATCAATGCTGGATGTTGTCGGCCGGGCATCAAAGCAATTCTCGAAACTGCCAATCGAACGTATCCCGGTCTTACCGCACGAGATCTCGGTTTCGCGGTTGGGCCACGGCTCAATGCTGCGGGCCGCCTGGAGGATATGTCGCATGGAATTGCATGTTTGTTAGCCGATGACGTTGATCAGGCGCGTGAAATCGCGGAAAAATTGGACAAACTAAACCAGGAACGTCGCGAGATCGAGTCGGCAATGCAGCAGCAAGCTAATGAAGTCGTCAATCAACTCCATTTGAATGGAGCCCTTCCGACGGCGATATGCCTGTACAACGACACTTGGCATCAAGGCATTGTCGGGCTGGTGGCATCTCGAGTCCGCGAGCGTACCGGCAGACCGGCGGTGGCATTTGCACCGGATGGCACTGGTATCGTCAAAGGGTCGGCGCGTTCTGTAGATGGTTTGCATATCAGGGATCTGTTGGATGGTATCGCCACGCAGCATCCGGATTTGTTGAATAAGTTTGGGGGACATGCGATGGCCGCCGGATTGTCGCTCGAAGAGAAAACGTTAGACAAGTTTCGGCAGGTGTTTGAGCGAGCAGTCGCTGATGTACTTGGTAAAGACTACACGCCGGAGGCGCTACTTAGTGACGGTTCCTTGAACGACGATGAGTTGGGTATCGAGTTTGCCGAGTTGTTACGTACGTCCGGACCTTGGGGCCAGCAATTTCCGGAACCAATATTCGACGATCAATTCGAGGTCATTGAGCAACGTACCGTCGGTTTGCGGCATTTGAAACTCCGCGTCCGGCGACCGCAAGGAAAGAGAATTCTGGATGCCATCGCGTTTGGATACTTCGACAACCATCCGGCACCGCCGGCGGCCTCATTGCATTTGGCATATCGGCTCGATGTCAACGAATATCGGGGTATACGCGCACCGCAGCTGATCATCGAACACATCGAGCCGTGTTAACATCGCCCGATGAGTACGCTGGAAGATTTTGTCGGTAATACACCACTTGTCCAACTGCAACGCATACTGGGTGACACTACAAATATCATCTACGCGAAGCTGGAGGGAGACAATCCGGCTGGTTCAGTGAAGGACCGGCCGGCGCTGAATATGATAAAAGGCGCCGAGGTACGCGGCGAGATTCACCCTGGAGACGCCCTCATTGAGGCGACCAGCGGCAACACAGGCATCGCCTTGGCGATGGCGGCTGCGATCAAGGGCTACTCACTGACTCTGATTATGCCCGAGCATATGAGTGAGGAACGTCGTGCGGCAATGAAGGCCTTCGGGGCGCAGATCATCTTGGTTTCAAAACAAGGCGGCATGGAGGAGGCGCGAGATCTGGCGCAGGACATGAAACAGCACGGAAAGGGAAGGGTCCTCGACCAATTCGCAAATTCCGACAATCCCGATGCACATTACCTGGGCACCGGACCTGAAATTTGGCGAGATACCGACGGACAGATCACTCACTTCGTCAGTTCAATGGGCACGACCGGAACGATTATGGGTGTTTCCAAGTTTCTCAAAGAACAAAATCCGCACGTCGAGATCATCGGCGTACAGCCCGTTGAGGGCGCATCGATCCCGGGAATCAGGCGCTGGCCACAGGAATACCTTCCAAAAATATTCGATGCGAGCCGGGTGGACAGGGTAATAGACGTGTCGCAGGAACAAGCGGAACAAACCATGCGTGAGTTGGCGCGCCGAGAGGGTATCTTTTGTGGGGTCTCTTCGGGTGGCGCTATGGCCGCAGCGCTGAGTGTCTCAGCAGAGGTGCGGGATGCGGTAATCGTTAGTATTGTTTGTGATCGTGGGGATCGCTACATTTCGACGGGCGTTTATCCAGCATGAGCAAGTGCCTGATGCGCATATCGCGCCAAGACGCCCCGCCCCTAGTCACGGCAATACACCGGGCGGAGGCGGCAGTGTCTATTCCAATAAATGGCGCCATTCGATGTTCCAGGTGGCTTGGTAAGAATAGAGGCGGGGCATCCCGACCCTGCGACGACGCGCAGGGCATGTCCCTGCGCCATCATCCGGGATCCCTAGTGCAATATGTGGGTGAATTCTGTGAATGTATTAGCGTTTGACATCGAAACGGTTCCGGATACCGAAGGCGGGCGGCGCGTCTACGGACTGAATGAATTGAGCGATGCCGAGGTCGCTCAGATCATGTTCACCAAACGCCGCGAACAGACGGACGCGGAATTTTTACCCGCGCATTTTCATAAGATAGCGACCATCTCTGCGGTGCTGCGTAAAGACGAGAACTTCAAGGTATGGTCTTTGGGTACGCCGGATTCCCAAGAGTCCGAATTGGTGACCCGGTTTTTTGACGGCGTCGCGCGCTATACGCCAACCTTGGTGTCGTGGAATGGTGGCGGCTTCGATTTGCCGGTGTTGCACTACAGGGCCCTCATTAACGGTATTGCGGCACCCCGTTATTGGGATGTGGGTGATGACGATCGCGATTTCCGCTGGAACAACTATTTGAATCGCTTCCATTATCGGCACACGGACTTAATGGACGTGCTGTCCGGGTATCAGGCCCGTCAATACGCGTCACTGGATCAAGTTGCATTATTGCTTGGGTTACCGGGAAAGATGGGGCAAAGCGGGGCCAACGTCTGGGAGCAATATCAAGCTGGGGAGATCGATCAGATCCGAAACTACTGTGAAACCGATGCGTTGAATACCTACCTGATTTACCTTCGATGGGAACTCATCAGGGGCAATCTGACCGTGCAGAACTGGGAGCGCGAGTGTGATCGAGTTCGTGATACGTTGCGCCAGGAAAACAAGCCCCATTGGGATGAATTCTTGCAGGCATGGCATTAGACCGGCGCGTACCCGGCTCCCCAGATGGCCTGCCGAGCGCTGACGTCACGTCGTTGAGTCACGATGGGCGTGGCGTCGCCCGCGTTGAAGGTAAGATCGTATTTATTGACGACGCCCTACCCGGTGAGCGGGTACGTTATCGGCCAGGAAAGCGGCGCCGCGCCTATAACACCGGAGCGGTAGTTGATGTATTGACGCCGTCACCCCGGCGCGTCACTGCGAAATGCCGGTACTTTGGAACTTGCGGCGGTTGCACCCTGCAACACCTGGACCCGCAAGCCCAATTGGACATCAAACAAGACCAGCTTATCGAAAATTTGGAGAAGATCGGCAAGACCACGCCCGAGACTGTGCTGCCGGCGCTTCACGGACCGTCTTGGGGATACCGCCGTAAGGCACGGCTGGGGGTGCGCTTTGTTCCAAAAAAGGGCGGGGTACTGGTTGGATTCCGCGAACGCCGCAAGAGTTTCGTCACGCCGCTTCAGGATTGCGAGGTACTAGATCCTCAAATATCGGTGTTATTACCGTCACTCAGTGATCTCATCGCCGGTTTGTCGTGCCCTGCCCGCATACCTCAGATTGAGGTCGCAGCGGGAGACAATGCTACGGCGCTGGTGTTTCGTCACCTCGATCCGATGACGGATCAAGATCTAAAGCGCCTTAGCCGATGGGGTGAGGAGCATCGTGTACAGGTGTTTTTGCAGCCGGGCGATTTGGATTCGGTGTATCCGTTATCACCGCAAAACCCCGAGCCGCTCTACTACCGTTTGGACGAGTACGGCATCGATATCGAGTTCTGCCCCACAGATTTTATCCAGATCAATCGTGAAATCAATCGTGCTTTGGTGACCGCAGTTGTGACGCTGCTCGAGCTAAGCGCCACCGACCATGTGTTGGATCTATTCTGTGGACTGGGCAACTTTACGTTGCCAATCGCACGTTGTGCAGCCGAGGTAACGGGATGCGAGGGAAATCGTGTTCTCATCGAAAGGGCTAAGCATAACGCGGAGCGCAACGAATGTAATAACGCACGATTTATATGTGCCGATTTGGACAGTGAGCAGTCGGGCGAGGTGCTTGCCCAGCAACAGTACAACAAATTACTGTTAGATCCTCCCCGAACCGGTGCCATACAGGTTGCCAAAAAGCTTCCTCAATGTGATCTGGAGAGGATCGTTTGCGTTTCTTGCAATCCCGCCACTCTGGCGAGAGACACGGAAGTCATCGTAAATGTGCACGGGTTCCGGCTGGCGGCGGCGGGCGTCGTAGACATGTTTCCGCATACCCAACATGTCGAATCGATCGCGGTCTATGAGCGGCGTTAGGCAGCCCGGACCGCATATGTCACCAAGATCCCGGATGCTGACGCAGAACGCGTGCAGCTGGGCCCCCTGCTGTTCCCCTGCTGTGCGGGGCCAAGGCAGGGACACGCGCCGCGCCTGGAGCCAAAGAAAATGGGACCGGGGTGTTCACGCCGACCCCAGTTTCTTTGGCGGGACGGTCAAGCCCAGGTGCGCGGGCACCAGTCCGGACCGGGATTGCCCGGTCGCTATTCTCGGCAAGCAAACTGGAGCGTCGAATGTCGCCATTTCCTGTAACCGATGCCCCGGGTCTCTTTACGTGCAGACAGGGGCGGCGCCGGGTGAGAAATGCGGGTTAATCCCTAGTGCCGTCTCCAGCCTGTTTGACGTCCAAATTGACATCCACCGGGGTCTCCGACGGCGTTGATTTTGGCTTGATATCGCTGACGTTGCGTGGCTCTGGTTTGACAATCGACGTGTCATCAGCCGGTGTCGACGTCGGTTTAGCCTGTCGCTGTTGCGGGCTAGCCTGGCGATCTTTGGCAACACTCCCGCCGTCGGGTGCTTCGCGGCGTTGACCGGAGCGCCGCGAACGACCGCCGCGGGGCCGACGCCCGCGACCATTACCCGCCGCTTTTTGTTCGCCGCTTTTTGCCGGTCCAGATCGTGTGCGCGAGCGACCGTCACCACGCTGTGGGCCGCGTCCACCGCCCCTTGGACGCCCACGTTGTCCCTGGGCACCGCGGGCCGGTGGTCGTTGTTGTCTGTCTTGCTGGATTTCGTCGCTGGCAGCAACCGGGGGCGCTTTTGCGGTAGCGAACAATTTGTCCCACCAGCGGCGTAAAAGGCGCCGAAATTCCGGTTTTGATGGAATCACAGGGCGCGCCGCGACTTGCATCTGATCCATGCCGACTGCGGCCACCTGTGTGGTGTGCTGGCGGGCCTGGGTGGACGAAATATCGGTCTCATCGAGTTCCAGCTGTATCGCATAGCTGGGCCGAATCGGCATCGTCGCCAGGTCTTCGCTGCGCAGGCGCCTGATACGAAAATGCGGTGTCTCCAGTTCGTCGGTGGGGATGACAAAGATCTGCGTGCCCAGCCGGTTTTCGATCATATTGAGCTCGTGCCGCTTCTCGTTTAACAGAAAGGTGGCGGTCTCCCTTGGTAAATGCGCATGAATCGCTTCGGTGTTCTCTTTGAGCGCCTCCTCTTCGAGAATTCGCAGAATGCTCAACGCAGACGAAGAAATGCTGCGCACGTAGCCCGTTCCGACACATCGGGGGCATGCCTGATAATTGGATTCGCCCAAAGACGCGCGTAGACGTTGACGCGACATTTCCAGCAGCCCGAAGCGGGAAATGCGGCCCAATTGGACCCGTGCGCGGTCGGCCTTGAGGGCCTCTTGCAGCCGGTTTTCCACCGTGCGTTGGTTTCGATTCGACGTCATGTCGATAAAATCGATAACAATTAAACCACCTAGGTCGCGGATACGCAGTTGGCGGGCGACTTCATCTGCCGCCTCTAGATTGGTCTGCAGCGCCGTTTCCTCGATATCGGCACCCTTGGTGGCGCGGGCGGAATTGACATCAATGGTTACCACGGCTTCGGTGTGATCAATGACCAACGCCCCCCCGGACGCCAAGCTAACTTGACGGGCAAAGGCTGATTCGATCTGGTGTTCAATCTGAAATCTTGAAAAAAGAGGTACTGTGTCGCTGTAGTATTTCAGCTTGACCAGGTTTTGCGGCATGACTTGCTGCATGAACTTGGAGGCACGCTCATGGATTTCCTTATCATCTATGATGATTTCTGAGATATCGCTGCGCAGGTAGTCGCGAATCGCACGCACCACGAGATTTGTTTCCTGAAACACTAGAAACGGCGCGGATCGGGTCTCGGAGGCTTGGCTAATCGCTTCCCATAGCTGCAGCAGATAATCGAGATCCCACTGTAATTCGTCCTGAGATTTACCAATCCCGGCGGTACGGGCAATCAAGGCGTGTTCGTTGGGCACGTTCAACGCCGAAATTATGTCCCGCAAATCGGACCGGTGTTCACCCTCTATGCGCCGCGAGATACCACCGCCTTTGGGATTATTGGGCATCAACACCAGGTAGCGGCCGGCGAGACTGATAAACGTTGTCAGCGCGGCACCCTTGTTACCCCGTTCGTCTTTCTCTACCTGTACGAGCAATTCCTGTTCTTCCTTGATGACATCCTGAATGCGTACCTGTGCCATCGGTGTTTTCGGCGAATAATCGGTGAAATAGGCGCGGGAGATCTCCTTTAACGGGAGAAACCCCTGGCGCTCGGAGCCGTAGTCGACGAATGCCGCTTCCAGGCTAGGCTCTACGCGTGTGACGCGGCCCTTGTAGATATTTCCTTTCTTCTCGTAGCGGGTAGCAGATTCGATATCCAGATCGAGGAGTTTTTGGCCATCAACGAGGGCCACTCGCAACTCCTCCTGATGAGTTGCGTTAAACAACATTCTCTTCATGATTGTTCCTTCGGTCCCGTAATTTACGCGCGTCATGCACGAGGACATCGCTGCGTCAGGCTACCCCCAAAGCCTGTGGTGCGTGCGAATACGCTGTCTCGCGTGGTCCGGCGCGCTGGGGCGGGACCTGCAATTTTATGGCGCCCCTGCGGTTCAACTTACTAGGGAGGGGCGCGGAACCCTGTGCGGCGACTACGTCTCCAAGGTCTCGTTCGGGCGTAGCGCCGATTCGTAGCCAAGGCATTGCTCGGCTAGATATATTCTTTGCTATCAGATAGTTATGAGTGCCATTTCAAGTTTCTAATTACACCTATTCTTTTTAACCGAAGCCATAGTCTCTCGTCAAGGGGTGAGTGGTTGCGACTATTCTAGGGAGCGGTTTGGGCTACTCTTAGGTGCCGATCGTCCACATTAGCGATCCCCTCGACTATAGCAGCGTCTTTATACCCCTTCAATCTGATATGATCCGCGCGCCGATGGTCGATCCCCACGAATACCGCAGCCGCATCGTTGAAGTATCCGAGCACCATAGTGGGCAGCGGCTGGACAATTTCCTGATCGCCCAGTTGAAGGGCGTACCGCGTAGCCACATTTATCGTATTGTGCGCACTGGTCAGGTGCGGGTGAACCGCTCTCGGGCGAAACCAAAAAGCCGGCTCCAACTCGGCGATCACGTTCGGATACCTCCGATTCGTGTCGCCATGCGGCCGTCACCCTTGATCACAGTCGGTCAGCGTAAGGTGACGCAGCGTATATTGTTCGAGGATGATCATCTATTCATGATTGATAAACCAGCCGGCATCGCAGTCCACGCCGGCACTACGATCCCCGCTGGACTTATTGATTGGTTGCGCGCGGCACGGCCGGAACAGGAGTATTTAGAACTGGTCCATCGCCTGGATCGCGATACGTCGGGATGTCTGTTGATCGCTAAGAGCCGCAACGCCCTGATTGCGCTCCAGGAATTGTTGCGGCAGCATACCGGTACCGGGCGTCGGATTAAAAAATCCTATCTGGCGCTGGTAAAAGGACGTTGGCAAGGGGGGGCGCGTGACGTCAACGTGGCCTTGAAAAAGAATATGTTGCGCTCCGGCGAACGGCTGGTGCAGGTATCGTCAGATGGCCAGCGCGCCGTGAGTTATTTTCGGCCAAGAGTGTTGTTCGAGACCGCCACCCTGGTCGACGTTGATCTGATTACCGGCCGCACCCATCAAGCGCGAGTACACGCCGCCTATCTCGGACATCCAATTGGCGGAGACAGCAAATACGGTGACAAAGGGTTTAACACGCTGATGCGCGAACGCGGTTTGAATCGCCTGTTTCTGCATGCGTCACGTCTGGAATTTAGACATCCGGTGACCGGGCGAAACATCACGCTCAAGTGCCCATTGCCGCACGAGCTCAAAACAATCCTGCATCAGCTAACCCGTATATCGCACCAAGGTGTTCCGCCCCTATGAGTGGCTATACATCGGGATGCCCGCAATGTCTCCTCCAGGAAAAAGCAGCATTCGATGCGCCAGGTCGCCTGGTAACAATAGGGGCGGGACTATCCCGGCGCGGGCTCGGTCGCGAATGCCGGTGCTTGCGCTTCCCTCAATCCATAGCTACAGCTATGCATTTCGCTCCAGCGTGGGGCTTGTCCCCGCATAGCAGGGGGCTCGTCCCCGCCTTGTCCCCGCACAGCAGGGGAACAGCAGGGGAACAGCAAGGGAACCAGCCGCCCGATCCTGCAACTACGCGCAGGACAAGTCCGGACGCTATCATCCGCGATTAATGGTGCAATATAAAGGCTAATGACCGATGCGGGTTAAGCTTATCATCTTCGATTGGGATGGGACGCTGATGGACTCTGCTGCCAAGATCATAAATTGCTTACTGGCGGCGGTAGGGGATGTGGGGCTACCGTCGCTGGACCGCGATGCGGCGCGCCAAATCATCGGTTTGAGTCTCAATGATGCTTTCAATACCCTATTTCCAGACGCGAGTTTGGAACAGCATCGTGAGTTGGTAGAGCGCTACCGGTCACATTTCCTGACCAAAGATCGCACCGTCATGCAGCTGTTCCCAGGGGTATTGAAATACCTTCATGAACTATGCAGTCGCGGATACCTCCTCGCCGTGGCCACCGGAAAGGGGCGCCGGGGCCTGGATCAGGCGCTCACGGATACCGCCACCTCGCAGCTGTTTGCCGCCACGCGGTGCGCCGATGAGGCGCCATCGAAACCACATCCAAAAATGTTATTGGATATCTTGGATCAGACCGGCGTCGAGGCCAGCGAGGCAGTCATGGTGGGTGATACCGTATTCGACCTGCAAATGGCCAACGAAGCCGGAGTATATGCGCTTGCGGTCACCTACGGCATGCACGATGTCGCCCAGTTGCATGCACATGATCCATTGGCTTGTGTGAATTCGTTTCCAGAGGTTTACGCATGGATCCTCAATCAAGCAGCATGACAATTTGTCGAAGTGCTATGCTGGTAGAGGGAGGACGAGGGGTACGGTTTAAGGTCCGCGACGGTGAAAATACCATGCCGGCGTTTGCTATAAGATATGCTGGACGAGTGCGCGCCTATATAAACCGCTGCAGCCATATGGGGTTGCAGCTGGACTATACAGCAGGATCGTTCTTCGATACCGAGAAACGGTATATTATTTGCGCAACACATGGCGCGTTGTATGACCCGGTTTCCGGAGCATGCCGGGCTGGTCCGTGCAACGATACGGGATTGATAGCTTTGGCAGTCACGGAAACAGATGGCCAGGTGATGTTGATTAGCGAACGCTATCAATTGGCATCGATCAAGGCATTTGAGGAGTAATCAATGATAGGCTGGTTCAAGTCCACCCGAAAGAGTGGCAGCGTTGGTCCTCGTTCGGACCGTGATATCCTGGAGCAGCTTGCCTATGAAAGTCTCAAGGAACAGCGGCGGGCGCGAAGATGGAGTATCTTATTTAAAGCATTCTTCGCGATTTATTTGGTTGTCATATTGTTTTTGTTTGTCGATGACAGCATCGCTCCGACGACTGATGACCATTCCGCACTGGTGGAACTGGAAGGGGTAATCGCCGATGACGGTGATGTCGACGCGGATCGTGTGGTCGGCGGATTGCGGGCAGCGTTCGAAGCCGATAGCGCAAAGGGGATCATTCTCCGCATTAACAGCCCCGGCGGGAGTCCGGTTCAATCGCGCTACATCAATGATGAGATCAAGCGGCTTAGAAAGAAACACACCAACAAACCCGTTTACGCGGTGGTTTCCGACGTGTGTGCCTCGGGTGGTTACTATGTCGCAGTGGCGGCAGACAGGATATATGCCAATGAAGCAAGCATTGTTGGCTCCATTGGCGTGTTGATGAATGGGTTCGGTTTCGTCGAGGCGATGAAAAAGCTCGGCATTGATCGACGACTGATGACTGCCGGTAGGTACAAGGGGATGCTGGATCCTTTTTCGCCCCGTGATCCAGTGGCTGAGGGTCACAACCAGGAGCTCTTGGATCAAATCCACGAACAGTTCATTGACGCGGTTAAAGATGGCCGCGGCGATCGGCTCGTCGACAACGAAGATGTGTTCAGTGGCCTGTTTTGGACCGGCGAGCAAGCAAAGAAGCTTGGATTGGTGGACGAATTCGGGAGCGCTAGTTATGTCGCTCGCGAGGTTATCGGCAAGGAAAAAATCGTCGATTACACACCCAAAGCAAGCGTTCTCGAGCGGTTCGCCGAGCGTATCGGTATGGCGATCGCAAAAACCCTGGGTACGGAGACGCTTGTTCAGCGCTTAACTATTCGATAATCGCTCACAACAGCGGTTGGACATGTTTCCAAACGTTTTCGAGAACCACGGGCTGTGCCTCAACGGTTGGATGAATCCCGTCTTCCTGCATCATGTTCGGTACCGTGGCCACGCCTTCTAGAAAAAAAGGAATCAGCGTGGCTTGGTATTCGCTGGCCAATTCAGTATAAATGCGCCCAAATTCTGTGGCATAGGCGGTACCATAATTCGGAGGCATACGCATTCCCGCAAGTACGATCTTCGCGTTGCCTTGACGGGCAGTCTCTATAATGGAAGCCAGATTGGAACGTAACGCCGCCAACGACAATGCGCGCAGGCCATCGTTTCCGCCTAGCTCCAGGATCACAATGTCCGGCTTATGCCGTTGCAATGCGGACCTGAGCCGAGCCAGGCCGCTCGCGGTGGTGTCGCCGCTGACGCTGGCGTTAACGACGCGGTGGGGATACCCCAGGTCAGTGATACGGTGTTGTAACAATGCCACCCAATTCTGGGCATTGGGCACGCCGTAACCAGAACTTAAGCTGTCGCCGAACACCAGAATGACCGGTGCCTGTGACGCCGAGGGGGTTGTCGCCTTAGCCGGAGCCTGGGCCCAAGCTGAGGTATGCAACCAAGTGCTGGAAACGGCAGTTAGAAATAATACGACTACGAACCGCTGCAACATCAAATAAAATGACTCCCGACGCCATTGTGCAGGCCGAAGCACTGACGAAGCAAGTCCCAAGTCCCGAGGGTGTGCTAACCATCTTAGATGGTGTATCGATGTCGGTACGCCGGGGCGAGACACTGGCGGTAGTAGGGGTGTCGGGGTCGGGGAAATCGACCTTGCTCGGACTCCTGGCAGGGCTTGATGTGCCTACCGCGGGCCGGGTAATTTTACATGGCACCGATCTGAGCCAGGTCAATGAGGACGAGCGCGCTCGTGTCAGGGCCGGACGGGTTGGATTTGTATTTCAAAATTTTCAATTGCTGCCCAGTTTGACAGCGATCGAAAATGTGATGCTGCCGCTGGAATTGACCGGGCGTCCACGAGCGGAAAAAGAGGCTCGTTCCGGATTGACCCGGGTAGGCCTGGCGGACCGCACGGCTCATTATCCGTCACAGCTATCCGGCGGCGAGCAACAACGCGTCGCTATCGCCCGCGCCTTCGCAACGAACCCGCAGATCCTTTTTGCCGACGAGCCGACCGGTAATCTTGACGAGAAAACCGGAGGCCGGATTATCGATTTGCTATTCGACTTGAATCGCGAGCGAGACACGACCTTGATTCTAGTTACCCACGACCGGGAGATCGGAATTCGTTGCGATCGTCGCTTGGAGTTGTCCGCAGGTCGCTTGCTCGGAGCGTTAAATTGAAGACGGCATCGCTGGCATTACGGCTTTTGATGCGGCAGCGGCGGGCCGGAGATTTAAAAGTGGTCATCGCTGCGCTCGCGGTGGCGGTTGCCGCCTTGGTTTCGGTCATGACTTTTGCGGATCGCCTGCAACGCGCGTTGAAGTTCCAAGGGAGTGAGCTGCTGGCGGCAGACCTGGTGGTGCGTTCTTCCTATCCCGCCAAATCCGAATGGACGGCGGAAATCTCACGCCTTGGACTGCAAAGCGCACAAACCGTGAGCTTTCGCAGCGTGGTCATGCACGGTGAAGACAGTCAGCTAGCGGAGGTGAAAGCGGTGGAACAGGGCTACCCGCTTCGCGGGAGATTGCGTGTAGCTGCGGACCTCAATCGCGAAGATGCATCCGCCACCGGGATCCCGCCTATGGGTACCGTGTGGGTCGATGGTCAATTAATCGCGCTGTTAAACACTACTGTTGGGGCGCGAGTTGAGCTCGGAACCCAGCAGTTTGTAATCGACAAGGTGATTACGCTTGAACCGGACCGGGGCGGTGCGGTTTTCGCCATCGCCCCGAGGTTGATGCTGAATATCGCGGATCTACCGTCTACGGAACTGATACAACCGGGCAGTCTGGCGAGCTATCGTTTATTGATTGCCGGCGATGTGAGTGTGATCAACACGTTTCGCGAATGGATGCGGAAACGCGCAGAAGTTGGTGTTGTGCTTCAGGACGCTAGTAATGCGCAACCACGTTTTCGTACCGCGTTGCACAAAGGAGAGCAATTCTTGGGCCTCGCCACCTTGGTCAGCATGCTTTTGGCTGGTGTCGCGATTTCACGTGCAGCGAGGAATTACGCCCAGCGCCATCTGGACACCGTTGCCCTGATGCGTTGTGTCGGGGCGACACAGCGTAACATCTTAGAGGTGTTCATGACCCAGTTTTTGGTGTTGGGAACCGCGGGCAGCATCATCGGATGTGCCGTCGGCTATGCTACTCAGCAGGTATTCGTTTACCTGCTCCCCGGGTTGGTGGCGGGTGACCTCCCGTGGCCGTCTTTGATGCCCGCAGTAGTTGGCCTATCGGCCGGCGTGGTCACGTTAGTCGGTTTTGCGGCGCCTATAATCCTACGCCTGAGAGAGGTACCACCGCTGCGTGTACTGCGCCGCGAGCTGGGCGCCTTGCCTAACCACATCACCGCCGTTTACGTTACCTCGATGCTCACGCTTGCCGCATTGGTAATGTGGGTCGGTCGTGATTTGGTGCTCGCCAGTTATGTACTCGGCGGCAGTCTGATGACCATCATTTTATTGGCTGCGCTCAGTTATCTATTGATTCAACTTGTTAGCCGCATGCGGTGTGGGGTGGGTGTAACCTGGCGTTTCGGGATCGCCGCTTTGGCGCGGCGGGCCGGTTCGTCCACTGGCCAGATAGTGGCGCTCGGCATAGGCGTCATGGCGATTTTATTGTTGACCTTGGTGCGCGGCGATTTATTGCAGGCCTGGCGCACCCAGCTACCCCCAGAGACACCCAACCACTTTCTTATTAATATCCAACCCGACCAGCTCACGGAGATCGAGAGGTTCTTTCGCGAACAGCAGTGGCCTAAGCCACATCTTCGGCCTATCGTCCGCGCCCGGCTCATTGCAATTAATGGCAAGTCAGTTCAGCCGCAAGATTTCCAAGATGCATTTGCCCAACGAGTCATACAACGGGCCGCAAACTTGTCTTGGATGGAATCGCTGCAAAGTGATAATAAGTTGGTGGCGGGCAACTGGTGGCGTACGCAGGAACGGGCGTCTCCGCTGGTTTCCGTGGAACAGCAATACGCCGAGGCTCTCGAGCTGAAACTCGGAGATAGGTTGAAGTATCGGATTGCCGACCAGGAGATTACAGTTACGATTAGTAATCTACGTGCCGTCGCGTGGGACTCGTTCCGGCCTAATTTTTTCTTGCTGGTACCGCCAGCGCTGCTTAATGGATATCCTGCCAGTTATATTACCAGTCTCTATGTTCCGCGTTCACGGGCGCATCAGCTCAGCGCGTTAATCAAACAATTCCCAAATGTCACCAACATCGACGTCGATGCACTGTTACAACAAGTACGACGCCTGATCGACCGCGTCAACTCGGTGCTCGAAACTATTTTCCTATTCACGGTGCTGGCGGGAATCGTTGTGCTCTATGCGGCCATTCAGACTACCCAGGGAGAACGGCGACAAGAGATCGCGATACTGAGGACTCTTGGCGCCACACGACGCCAATTATCCATTGGTATGGTGTCGGAATTCGTGGTGATGGGGATTCTCGCCGGTGGCGTCGGAGCCGTCGCGGCGATGATCACCGGCTATGCTATTTCTGAGTACCTTTTGAGTATTCCATACCGATTACACATTGGGACTTGGTTGGTAGGGGTTGGCGCTGCAGTGACGATCGTCACGGCCGCTGGGATCCTCGGTACATACCGTCTTTGGCGCACACCACCGTGGCATATATTACGTTAAAACTAACCCGCATCACGCCCATGGCGTCAACATGCCGAGCTACGGTTCACGGTGGACCAGTTCCTGCACTATCTTCCATTGATTTCCTTGGCGCTCGAGCAACAATTCTTTTCGCGCAGTATCCCGGAACGTATTCGACTCATAACGTTGTGTGAAAGCCGCCTTCGCCTGGCTTGCGGTGAGCATTCGGGTGTTGACGTCTTGGATCTTGACCCGGATGTAACCGGGGTACGCCACTCTATACCTACGCTCGGACCGCCATTGCGATAGTGATTTGCCCTCGCCGGGTTGAAAATTATCGCTGTAGAAATCCAGATACTTGGCTACGTCTTGCGACGACCACGCAGCTGCCCAGGCGTTCACGAAGGTCTCGACCTCCTGGGATTGGATCGGATCTGCTGTCGGCTGCAAGGCGATAGACGCTGATTGCGGTACAGAAGTCGATGCATCGGTCACATCGGGGATTAACTGTCCGAGTACCTTCAACTTGGCGCTTGCAGTCTGTTGTTTATCTTCGTGGGATGTCGCTTGCCGGTATGACAGCGCGGCAAGTGTCACATAGATGTCGCCAAGGTTTTCGTGCGCAGAGGCATAGTCTGGGTTGATCTGCAGCGCCTCTTTGAGCGCTTCCAGTGCCAAGTCATAATTGCCAGTTTCTGCGTATACCACCGCGAGATTATTCAACGGTGCCGGCAGCTCAGGAAAATCATTTGACAGTGTGCTAAACACCTTGATGGCCTCTTGCCACTCGGTTTTTGTGGTAAGAATTAGCCCCTTGAGAAATCGCATCCGTGGGTCTTTAGGATTATCTGTGATATACACGTCGGCGACTTCCAGAGCCTCGTCGAGCTCCCCGGCTTCGATCAATCCTTGAACTCTATTGATCTCCGCCTGGCCGGACTGCGCAGGCACTGCAGCAGATGCAGAAAATGTAACGAGAAATACGATTATGGATAGAACTTTCACGGTCGGTGTTCTCTAGGTGCCAAGCATTGTATCAAAGTATCTCCAATCCCTCGGTGCGTAGCATATCAATTAATCGAATCAAAGGCAGTCCTATCAACGCGTTCGGATCTGTGCCTTCGAAACGCTCCAGCAATGCCACCCCTAGACCATCCGCGCGCAGGCTCCCACTGCATTGATACGGTCGTTCCTTTGCCAAATAGCTGTCTATTTGAGCTTCCGACAAAGTCCTAAATTTTACCGTGTACGGCACAACGTCGACCTGGGCACGGCCGCTATCGCTGTTGATGAGCGCCAAGCCGGTAAGCAGGGTGATTGCTTCACCCGATGAGGCGCGCAGTTGTGCTTGGGCGTGTGTGTGGTCGCGAGGCTTGCCAACGATCTGATCTTGGTGTACCGCTATCTGGTCAGAACCAATCACCAACGCGTGGGGCCGCGAATCCGCAACGACTCGTGCTTTCTGCATCGATAATCGTTTAACCAGATCTGCCGGCGCTTCCCCGTGTTTGGGTGTCTCATCGATGCTCGGCGCAATAACCTCAAACGGAATCCTAAGGCGTTCCAATAACGCCTTACGAAATCGAGACGAGCTGGCAAGGATCAGGTGGCGGTTAGGCACGATAGCGGTTCATACGACATGTAGAGTGTATCGCTTGGAGCCGGGCCCGCTCACCGCGTGTCCGGCTCTTTTGCCGGCCGCCGCAAATAGTTTGCTGCACTGGCTTCAGAAGAGTCATACGCGAACGTTGCGACGTTCGCCAGTTATCCCGCTGCTGAGAACTTATACCGGCCACTGTTTTGCAGTATTTCTAATATCAAATGCGCGTGAATAAAAACTTGGTTCAGCGCCGGTAGCGGATCGTCGAGCTACCTTAAGTCGCCATGCGAAGGCCCTAACACGATTTGGGGGAATTATCTCGATCCCGGTATCCGTCAGGCGGATAGGGCTAGCCACCCACACACATAACGATGCGGATTGTAGCGCATTGTGTCCCACCTCAGTCCACTGTCTACAAGCGCTATTGCCCTAAGCGGTTACCATGTTGGCGTGCGCGATGTTGGTGGTTAGCGTTTCAACTACCCGAGTCGACACACCGACCCCGGATACCCGGTTTTCGCGAGGGACATCAGAAAGCGTTGGTGGGCGCTTGACAGTATCAAAACTCCGTCATAGCGTCGAGGATCAACCACCAGGAGGAGTTTTCGATGCTTACCGACACCAATGATAGCCGTGTGGCCATTGTGGCGGGGTTGCGGACGCCGTTTGTCAAGCAAGATACGGCGTATCAAACAGTGACCGCTCGGGATCTGGGTAAAGTGGTGGTTGCCGAGCTGCTGCAGCGTACCGGGCTCGATCCAGGTCGCGTGGATCGGGTGGTATATGGGCAGGTCATCCCCTCACCCACGGCGCCTAACATCGCCCGCGAGGTCGTTATTGGGGCTGGGATGCCGGTAACCGTCGATGCGTACAGCGTCTCTCGTGCCTGTGCCACCAGTTATCAAACAACGGTGAATATCGCCGAATCAATTACGGCCGGCGCCATCGAATGCGGGATCTCTGGTGGTGCGGAGAGTGCCAGCGACGTGCCGATAACGGTGTCGAAACCGTTGGCCCGTGCGTTGGTAAAAGTAAATAAAGCAAAGACCTGGGCCAATCGGTTCGCGGCGTTCCAAAATGTAGGACTCAAAGACATCATACCGGTACCCCCGGCGCTCAAAGAGCCTTCTTCAGACTACAGCATGGGTGAAAGTGCCGAAAAGATGGCCAAGGAAAATTCGATTACCCGTAAGTCTCAAGATGAGTTTGCGCACCGCAGTCACGTCAATGCCTCCAAGTCGTGGCAGGAAGGCTTCTTTAATGACCATGTGATGCAGGCCTACGTGCCCCCGGAATATTTGGCTGTGGTTAAAGATAACCTGGTTCGCGATGATTCGAATTTAGACGATTATCGAAAATTGCCCCCGGTGTTCGACCGTCGTCACGGCACCGTCACCGCCGGCAACAGCTCTCCGTTGACCGATGGCGCCAGTGCCCTGGTGCTGATGCGCGAGGACCGCGCCAAGGCCGAGGGGTTTGCGGCACTGGGTTTCATTCGCAGTTATGCCTTTGCCGCACTCGATCCCAATTGGCAGATGTTGATGGGGCCAAGCTTCGCTACACCAATCGCGCTAGAGCGGGCGCGATTGTCGCTTCAGGACATCGATGTCATTGATATGCACGAAGCGTTCGCCGCGCAAATCTTGTCGAATGTGCAGGCATTTGCGTCGCAGGCATTCGCCCAACATTGGCTTGGGCGCGATCACGCAATTGGTGAGATTGATTGGAATAAATTCAATTTGAGTGGTGGATCAATCTCTTTGGGACATCCGTTTGCCGCAACCGGTGCACGCCAAATCATGCAAGCATTGTACGAATTGAAACGAAGCGGTGGGGAATTTGCGTTGTGCACCGCGTGTGCCGCCGGAGGACTGGGAGCCGCAATGATTCTGGAGAGTAGCTAAATGTCGGATACGCCCATATTTCACTTAGAAAAACGCGATGACCGTATCGCCATCCTGTGGATGGATGACCCGCGCCAGTCTGTTAATACGTTGAAGCGCGATTTGATTGAGCAATTTGAGTCAGTCCTCGTTGAAGTCGAGAACAACAGGGAACTCGAAGTCCTGGTATTCGCGTCGGGCAAGCCAGAGGGTTTTATCGCCGGCGCCGATCTGCACATGCTCGAGGATGTGGCAACGCCTGAACAGGCGCAATCGCTGTCGCAGATGGCGCAAGCACTGAACAATCGGCTGGCGCGTTTGCAACCCAGGTCGGTCGCCGCCATTCACGGTGCATGTTTGGGGGGAGGCTTGGAGTTGGTGCTGGCGCTTGATTTTCGCGTCGCCAGTAATGATCAGCAAACACGCATCGGCTTGCCGGAGGTCCAGCTTGGATTGCTGCCCGGTGGTGGCGGCACGCAGCGCTTACCGGCCTTGATCGGCGCCGAACGGGCACTGGATCTGTTATTGACCGGCCGCCAACTCAGCGCCAACCGGGCCCGCCACGTGGGCATCGTAGATGAGCTGGTGCCCAAGGAAATCTTGATCGAAGCCGCGATCAAGCTGGCACAATCCCGCCACCGCGAGCATCCGCGGACGTTCGCCTCGGTAAGGCACTATCTGTCTTTCAACCAGCTCCGCGAATGGGCATTGGCCGGCAACCCGATCGGCCGACGCGTCCTGTTTGACCAGGCACGTAAGCGGTTGCTGCGTAAAACCAGGGGTAATTACCCGGCGCCGGAACGGATTTTGGAGGTGTCAAAAATCGGATTGGAACAGGGGTTCGAGGCCGGTTTGGCCGCGGAGGCCAAGGCGTTCGGAGAATTAGTCGTGAGTCCCGAAGCGAGGCAATTGGTCAACGTATTTTTCGCCAGTAACGAACTAAAAAAAGATCGCGGAATTAGCGATCCGCTGATTGAGCCGCGCGCGATCCACAAGGTCGGCGTATTGGGCGCAGGCTTAATGGGTGCCGGTATCAGTTACGTCACCATCACCAAGGCGCGGGTCCCGGTGCGCTTGAAAGACAAGGACGGTCCCGGACTAAGCCATGGATTGGCCTATGTGCAGCGGTTGTTGGACGGCCGCGTGAGCAAACGTGCCATGACCCCGCTGCAACGGGCGCAGTCGCTGGCGATATTAACCGGCACCGTCGATTACCGTGGATTTGCTAATGCCGACCTGGTCATCGAGGCGGTGTTCGAAGACCTGACCCTCAAGCAGCGCATACTGCGTGATATTGAGTCAATTACCGATGACAAAACCGTGTTTGCCTCCAACACCTCGGCAATCCCAATCACGGAGATCGCCGCCGCGGGTCAGCGACCCGAAAACGTGATCGGTATGCATTACTTCTCGCCGGTAGAAAAAATGCCGTTGCTCGAGATTGTCACCACGGATGTCACCGCACCGTGGGTGATCACCACCTGTGTGGAATTCGGTAAACGCCAGGGCAAGACGGTCATCGTGGTCAATGACGGACCGGGATTTTATACCTCGCGTATTCTTGGCCCGTATATGAACGAGGCCATTTATCTGCTCACTGAGGGGGTTCCCATCGACCGGGTCGATCGCGCATTGCGGGATTTTGGGTTTCCGGTCGGACCGATGGCATTGCTGGACGAGGTGGGGATCGATGTCGGCAACAAGGTTGCCGATCGGCTGAGTAAGGCGTTTGGTGACCGCATGCGTCCACCGCCGGGCATTGAAAAATTGCTGCAAGATCAGCGGCTCGGGCGTAAAAATCGACGCGGGATGTACCACTACGGTAGTCAAAAGCGCGGTGCCAAACGAGTGGATGAATCGGTTTATCAACTGCTGGGGGTGGCACCGAGCAACCCGATGTCGAGCCGTGAGATTGCCGAACGGTGTGCGCTGCAGATGGTCAATGAGGCGGTACACTGCTTGCAGGAGGGCGTCCTAAGGAGCCCGCGGGACGGCGACGTCGGTGCTGTGTTTGGTTTGGGATTCCCGCCGTTTCGTGGCGGACCGTTTAGATACCTAGACCAAAACGGTGTCAAAGCGGTTGCATCACGTTTGGAGCAGCTTAACGATCAACACGGCGGCCGCTACCGGCCGGCACCCCTGTTATTGGAAAAGGGCCGAGAGGGGAGCGGGTTTTATGATGGTTGAGGTCTAATCCAACGGAGGTACGCATGAGTTCAGTGTGGTCGGGTATCTACATGGTCGCAACGATCATTTTCATCGGTTGGCTACTGTACCGCGTGCGGTTTTCGCGCCAGGATCACCCTGGGAGCCAGGGTCCGGCAATGCGGCGTGACACACCGACAGGCGGGGAGGGCAGCAAATTTGACGATCAAACGGCGAGCACCGACACCCGTAGCGCCGTTGATCGCGCAGCAACCTCGCAGGCTGCCGCGGGGGGGGACGATCTGACCCGCATCAAGGGGATCGGGGAGGTGATCGCACCCAAGCTGCACGCAATGGGGATTGTGAGCTACGCACAAGTCGCTTGTCTGAGTGGTGAGGACATCGAGCGCATCAATGCGGTGTTGTCGTTTAAAGGCAGGATCGAACGCGAGGACTGGATTGGCCAAGCGCAGCGTTTGGTGGTGGCAATGGCTGAGAAAGATATCTAGAAAATACATTTATTAAATAATGTAACCAATTAAAAAATAAATAAAAAAAGCACGTTTTTAAAGTAATTTCTCAGGCTTTCTTGAAAGCGTGTATACCCTGGCGTAAACTGTATATAAAAACAGTATATAAATAACCAGTTTATGTCAGATATTGCGGCCGACACCGGGCTGTTTAGCCCGCCTATCCCGATCCTGGCTGGTTCTCGCACCACTGTGCCTGGCCGCCACTCGATCCATAGCCCGCTATTATGGGTCTCGCTCCAGGCGCGGCGCTCAGCTGCGCACGTGCTGCGCCCGCATCCGGGATCCTGGGTGCAATATGCAGACTAGCCACCGACTATGGCGCGGCTTGGATCCCCTGCCGCCGGGTCTACCGACGGGATTTGCCACCCTGGATGCGGCGCT
>CALZGZ010000078.1 GCA_945787105.1 uncultured Gammaproteobacteria bacterium | reverse complement strand
TCGCCACAACCGTAAATGATCGGCCGCGATTTGTAGACCTCGATGCCTTTCGCGTGGTGAGATGAGTGACCATGAATCACGTCCACGCCCGCTTCGTCGATGAGTTGATGCGCAAATCTCGATTGCTCCCGGGGGATGTCGTAGCCCCAATTTCTTCCCCAATGGATGGAGGCGACCACGATATCGTGCGCGCGCTTCACTTGCTGTATGCGTGTCGCGATTTTCCGGACCGTGTTGTCGGAGAAGTCGTTTAATAGATTGATCCCAGGCTTGTCTTCCGAGGCCGCCCAAGCCCGGGGTATGCCGCTGCTCTCCGCTCCCAGTGCGAACACCAGCACTCTCGATGTTCCCTTCACGTCTATCACCGCCGGGGCGGCGGCCGCGGCTGCGTTTCTGCCGGCGCCGGCACTGTTGATATGCGCCCGCTGCAGGGTGGACAGGGTCTCCTCGAGGCCGGGGTAATCCCAATCCAGAACGTGGTTGTTGGCCAGCACGCAACAATCTATCTCCGCGGCCTGAATGCAAGCGATGTGGTCGGGATGCATGCGGTAGTTGATGCCTTTTCCTTTCCAGTAGGCGTCGCTTTTGGTCACCGCCGTCTCGAGATTGATGATCCGCACATCGGGCTGCACGCGCGCTAACTCTCGCAGGGCGTCTCCCCATATGTAGGAAAAGTCCACCGGCTTAGGGATGGAACCATTGGCCTGCTCCGCGAGGTCGACATAGCGCACCGCGGATTTAACGTACGGTTCGTACAGGCGCGGGTGGCTCGGGTGAGGCAGGACCTAGTCGATGCCTCTGCCGGTCATGACGTCACCGGTGAGGAACAGCGTGACGAGCCTGGAATCATCGGGTAGCGCCGTGGTTACATGGTGTGTTGCGGGTGTATGCCGTTTCAAACCTGAACGGGCCGCTGTCCCGCTCGCTACCAAGCTTATGGGGCGAGGGAAGAAACTTGCAAGAACCGTCTTCTATTCAAATCCGCTAACTTAAACCAGTGTGTGCTGCCGCTTATTGTAATGATACTCAATCAGCAGTGGGAACACAGGGAGTCAAAACATGTTCGTCACGCTGTGCCACATCGGCACCAAGAAAACAAATGGGGGATTATCCTTGATCATATCGAGTACCGACGCCATGATCGACCCCTTAATGACAAACGCCCACATCTTGTAATTCCGGCTTGTGCGCCTGAAAGCGATCTATGGTGAGGCGGATTCGAGTACACTGCAGCATATCGGAGTCTGGTTACCAGCCCGTGGCGAGACCATCTATTGCATGAACCGAAGACACTTTCTGAAGCGCTGGTTAAGGGCAGTGGCCACGGTGGGCACCACCGCTGTCACCGGGGTCGCGCCCCTTTTGCGTACGGCCAATGCCGGGAATGATGCCCTCGATCTGGCAACGCTAACCGCCGTTGCCGATACGATCGTGCCAGGTGACGAGGCGCCAGGCGCCGTCGATGCAGGTGTTGTCTCAATGCTCGTATCATCGATCGAGCGCGATCCTCGTGCGCGGAAACACTACGCATTGGGCCTAGTGGAATTAAACCGCTATACCTTGGAAACGGTTAAAAAGAAGTTTCCCGATTTGGATCCGGAGACGCGTGCCCGTGTGCTATCCGATTTAACCACCGGCGCATGGTGGCGCCGTGCCGCCGCCTACCGCATGATTGCTCTGGCACGGAACCACGTTCTGGTGTTGTTTTACTCCTCGCCGGCGGCCTATCAGATGCTGGACTACACCGCACCGCGTTTCGGTTATCTTAAAGATCGTGAGACTACCTCCAACTCCGGGATCCGGGATGGGTGATGCAGCGTACGATGCTGTGGTCATTGGCTCGGGAGCCGGTGGCGGATTTGCCGCCCTGGGACTCACCGAAGCGGGCTTTAAGGTGTTGCTGCTGGAGCGCGGTCCGCGTTTCGACCCGGCCACGGACTACCCGATGGTGCACGAGGATTGGGAGCGCCATCCCAACTCGTTTCGCATCGCTCCCGATCCGACTGTCGAGCCACACATCGGTCCGCCGCTAGACCCGGCGCGCATCGATTTGCTGTCCCGCAACGGCCCCGCTCCACCGTCCCGCGCACGGGAAAATCGCGGCCTGTTTTATTACCGTCGCGTTCTGGGTGTCGGCGGGACCACGCTGCACTATCAGGGCGAAGCCCACCGGTTTGCCGATTACGCGTTCCGTGCGGCAAGTGCATACGGGCACGGCGTGGACTGGCCCATCGGCTACCGCGAGCTGGAACCCTACTACGAACGGGCGGAACGCATATTAGGCGTGGCCGGTGAGCCCGGTAATCCCCACAAGCCACCGCGTGGTTCCTTTCCCACGCCGGCGCAATCCTTGTCGCGCGCCTCCCGGTTGATCGGCGCGGCAGCGCGAAAACTGGGCTGGACCTTACGCACCAACACCCTCGCACTGCCCAGCCTGTCAGTGGACGGCCGTCCACCGTGTCAGCACAGCGGCGGCTGCACGACGGGTTGTATCTTTAACGCGAAGTCCAGCGTCGACCAGACCGCGATTCGGTTGGCCGAGCGCACCGGTCGTTTAACACTGCGGACCCGTGCGCGGGCGGTAGCGCTTGAAACCGACGCGCGGGGAAGTGTGTCGGGCGTCGTGTATCTGCACGGGGGCGCGCGGCGATTGGCGCGCGCGCGGGTGTATGTGCTGGCGCTCGGCGCCATCGAGACACCGCGTTTGCTGCTGCTCAGCGACGCGAATAGGCATCCGCAAGGAATCGGCAATCACTCCGGACAGCTCGGCCGCAATTTGATGGAAAACGTCTCGGTAAACCTCGTGGTGCGTTTTGCGCAGCCGCTGCAGGCTTACAAGGGTCCGCCCATCGATGCGCGCATCTGGGATTTCGCCCACCCGGATCCTCAGGGGTCAGTGCAGTCGGGTTGCGTCCTGGGTGTGTCGGGCACAAGCAGCGGGTTTCACGGCCCGGTGTCCTATGCCCTGGCGACCACCGGATTCGGCTTGGCCCACAAACGTGCGGTGCGCAATCGTTTCGGCTCCGTGGTGTCGATCTTTGGTGTGGCGGAACAGGAGCCCCGCGCGGAGAACCGCGTGGCGTTGACCGAGCGCCTCGATGCGGATGGAATCCCGATGGTGCGCGTTCACAGCGGACACTCGGCGAAGGACGTAGCTGCGCTGAGCGCGATGATCGCGCGTTGCACGCGACTCGCAAAGACAGCCGGTGCGGAACAGACAATAGCGATGCGCTCGAGCTACGACCGCGTGTCCGCGACCCACGTCGCCGGCACGTGCCGCATGGGACGAGATCCCGATATGTCGGTGGTCGGCCCCCATGGCCAGGTGCACGGCGCCGACAACCTTTACATTGCCGACGCCAGCGTCCTGGTTACCCAGGGCGCTGGCGATTCGCCCTCGCTGACGATTCAGGCGCTGGCGTTGCGCACCGCGGCGTTCATCGCGCAGCGGCTGCGCACATGATCACATTATAATTCCACACGCCGCGTTGAGTGTGGCGGTGTAGGCCTCATCCAGATCCCCGTACGGGACTGGGATGCTAAGTTGCGCGAGCTGCAGTGCCGCCACGTCGATACGGTCACCGGTGAACACCCCGTCTGACCCAACATTCTTGATCCCATTCATAGGCGGGCACCGCCCCTGCACCGTTCCCATCCAGGTCTGGGCGTCGCTGGACAAGGCGCCGGTGACGGTGTAGCCCTCGATCACGATCGGCGGTTGTATCTGTCCGTTCACCACCGTCGCGATCCCGCGACCTTGCGGTCCTGGAATAACGGCAAGCCGGACATTAACTTGATTTTCTCCGACTTTTATCGTGTCCAGGCAAACTATAACACCGGCCGGGCAGACACTCATGTCGTCACCTGCCCGGGCCTTGGGCACGATCTGATCCAACAGGCGTTTTGCCAATCCTTCGCCGGACCTCGGCTCTATGCTGGTCATGCTTCCGCCCGCCCAGGCTGCATTCATCGGCAGCATTAAGGGCGGAGAAGCCTGGGCATGGGCGGGCAGAACCACGGCATTGACGATGGGTTTAACCCAGGTATCGGGCACCACTGTTGAGGCACCCACGATGCTCGAACCGGCGAGGATTTTTTTGAGAGCTTGACGACGTTGCCGATCAGTATGCTTATCGTTCATGGACGTTTCCCCTTGCGCAGAAAGAATGGCGTGGCTGACTCTGAGACCGGCTCCTGCTTGATCTCTCCCGCGCGCCATACTACACCACCTTTCGTGCGAAGCGAAGCGGGGACC
>CALZGZ010000077.1 GCA_945787105.1 uncultured Gammaproteobacteria bacterium | reverse complement strand
CCGTTTGCTGCCCGTGCAGTGCCGCTTCCGGCGGCCATGACGTTTCATACTGATGGGGAGGGGATCAGTTTGCCGAGGTCAACGATTCTACGATTACACATCAGTCTACGAGCTTCTTTTTGACGAGGATATCGATCACCCCAATAAGCCGCCGCTTGGCCTTGTGCGTGCGACGTAGTTCTTCGAGCAGACTCAGCCATTCACTGTGGCGGTGATTCCGCTTGTAAGTCTTCTCCATGAGCCGCAGGTAAACCGCCGCCTCCTCGTACGATTTCGGCTTGACTTCAGCGATCAGGCTATCGACGATGTTTCGCCAGATATTGAGAGAAAGATCAGGGTGCGTATGGGCCACGGCCTTGGCGACTGTCTCGTCCGTCCCCCGGCCCCAGCGTTGGGTCTTGCGCAGGCGTTGGTAAAGATCGACCACATCGTCGAGACGCTTCTCTGTGATGGCGATGTCGATCAGCGTAGGCAGGTCAGGAAACCGTTGGAAACCGTTTCGCTGTTTGTTTGAAGGCGGCTCGACCTCGGGGGAGGGCAGGGGCCAAGCGCGTGTTTTGCTCTTCTGGCCGTTGGACACAGGGCTTTGGCCGGTCTCCAGATACTGTAGGGCCGCGGTTCGCACAGTCGGCCAGCATTTCGCCTTCTCGGCTGCTCTTTTTAGCTCGGTGTAAGTCTTGTTCGAAGGATCATTAAAGAAGTTCTGTGCCCGATAGGCAGCGACCAAGTCGTGATGACGTTCTTTTTCCGCCATCGTCCGAAGCCGCTCCTGTAATGCTCCGGCGATACCTGGGGAGTCGCCGGCTGTGCGCGTGTAGCCTTGAATGCACCAGTGACGGGCTCGCTTCTGCTCGCCGGCCGCCAGAAGTGCGTCGACAAACTGTGTGTAACACAGACAGGCATCCACTTCTGCTTCGAGCCGGGGGATGATCCGGTCTTTCCATCCGGCGGGACCGTAGGCATCGAGCAAACGGTTCAGAAGCTTTTCACGCCGGTAGCGATCGGAAAAGCTAGTCGTGCGGGGTTTTTTCAGGGACTCTAGGCGATTTTCCAGCGTCTCGGCCACGATCCGCCAGTGGGCCTCGGAGTAAGTGCGCCGCTTCAGCAGTTTGTCGGCGGAAGCCAACAGGGAAAATTCGTCCTCCAACGATCGGTCGATGACCCACAGCAATTGCTCCGGTGGCGACAGTGAGGATCGGGGCAACGCCGCCATAACGATGTCCAGGCACGCAGCGATTGATATGGCGGTTTCCCCCTCGTCATCGGATTGTTCCACCTGGGCCGTGCCTCTGGTCCAGAGTTCAGAACCCAGCTGAAGCACGGCATCGGCATGGCCTCGATCGGCCAGCGCCTGCAATTGTTCTTCGAGATGGGTGTAATCGGGCAAGTTGCCTTCGCCCTTCCAGGGGTTATACCAAACAGGTTCGGCGGCGAGCTCCTGGATTTCCGATCGCAGCGTACGAACGAGCTTGTCCACCTGACCGCCAATGAGTTGCTCGGTCTCGACGATGTGCCTTCTGACTTCTGGAAACCGACCGCTCAGGTCTGTCAGCAAATCGAGCAGCTCGTCGCGGCTTTTTTCAGCAAGCGTTTTCGCGACCTGGGCCTGCGCCTTTGTTTGCCGTGGTGTGGAGGCGGGTACCGTATTGGAATCCTCCCACTCGTCCTCTATCCAATCCTCTTCTTCTTCGGAATCCCCATACAGTGCGTCGCGGAGGTCGTCGTCCTTGTCAATCAGGGGAATTGCTTTCTTCTCCTTGATTTGCTCAGCAGCAGCCAGAATCACTGCCACCGCATGTTTGCACGGCCCCCAGTTGTAAGGACAGCTGCAGAACTCCTCGAAGTCACCTTCATCACCGATACGCACCAATGTCGCATAGCGCCCACTCCCCGTTACCCATGCGACAAGCGTATTGTCGTCAGCGCAAGAGAGCTGGTCTACTCGCTGCACATAGCCCTTGCCTCGATTTTTGCGCAGAATGGTGTTGAGGCCCTTCATCATATTTCTTCAGGAAACGACTTCGTAAAATATCCGAATTCCCTCGGTGGCGTAAAGGCAGTTTGACAAAAGCGCGTACTTTCCAATCTGTAACGATTTCTGCGAGGATACGGAAACCTGACCGATCCGAAAAAGCTGTCGCGTCACACGCCAAGATATATCAACCCACGCCGATGGGTTATCAACCTTGCGGTTCAGCGCAATACCCTAGTTGATAAGCAAAGACCTTGGATCCGCCGACAGCCAACTAGATTAATGATAACGAGATTCCGAAGCTGGTTATGCTATGGCGTCCAGAGAGGATGCTCATGAAAGCGATTGTATTTACCCAATATGGGTCACCGGATGGACTTTCGCTAAAGGAGGTCCCAAAACCTACGCCGAAGGACTATGAGTTGCTGATACGCATACACGCGTCGTCTATCAATTCATGGGACTGGGAGTTCCTGAACGGTAAACCGTTTATAAACCGACTCATGTTCGGACTCCTAAAGCCGAAGCCAGCTAAGCAGATACTCGGAGCGGATATCGCGGCGACGGTCGAGGCAGTCGGAAGACGCGTAACGCGATTCCAGCCTGGAGATGCGGTGTTCGGAGACCTCTGGGACAACTGGGGTGGTTTTGCGGATTATGTCTGTACCCGTGAAACGGCCGTGGAACCGAAACCGACGAATTTGACTTTTGAAGAAGCAGCCGCCGTACCTCAAGCAGGCGTCTTGGCCCTGCAAGGACTTCGTAAGGCCGAACCACTGCAGCCGGGACAGAAGGTATTGATTAATGGAGCGGGTGGCGGCGTAGGTGCCTTTGCAGTTCAGCTTGCCAAGCTCTCCGGAGCTGAAGTGACGGGTGTAGACGCCTCGATAAAGTTGGAGGTCGTTCGCTCGCTTGGCGCGGACCACGTTATCGATTACGCGAAGCAAGATTTCACGAAAACCGGAGAACGTTACGACCTGATTATTGATTGTCAGGGTTTTCGCTCTATGTTCGACAATCATCGCGCGTTAAGACCCGGCGGAACCTATGCCATGGTCGGCGGTTCTATGCTACGGATCCCGCAGCTCTTGTTCCTGAGTGTCTTCGCGCCACTCACTCGCGAGAGTAAAAAGTTTCGTATGGTGGCGGAGGGACCAAACAAAGGTCTGGCAGATCTAAAGGGCCTCATCGAAGCCGGTAAGCTCGTTCCGGTTATCGACAGAACCTATCCATTGAGTGAAGTGCCTGCAGCGTTGCGTTACTTCGGAGAAGGACGTCACAAAGGGAAAATCGTAATCGCTGTGGAAAGCTAGATTTCCGCGCATCGCCGGGCCGCCGACTGTACCGCAATATCACCGCACGGTTCGCCGCGATAACTTACTCTGTGAGGATGACGTCTGAACCCGACCCGCGGGAGGCACAGCAAGAATGCAATCTATTTGTCCGGATTGTGCCCTAAGCCGACATTGCATCGCGAAATTTTCATTTCTGATTTCGGGCGTTTTCGACCAATTACGGAAGTTCGCAATGTCAGCTTACCGAAAATGTAAACCAAGGTGCGGGGATCCATCAGATCGATAGGATCACCGCGCCTTGGCTGTCACCAAGAGGAGAGAGTCGATCTCTGCGTCTAAGCCTCAATCGCTCGAATGGTCGTCCGAGTCCGAACGATACCAACGGTGGGAAGAATGATGGGTCCACCGCTCGGAATGGTGGTCCTCATACTCATCGTCATCATCGTCGTCATCGTCATAGTAATAATCGAGCATGCGCAGATGATAACTTATGTCATAGATGTCGTGCTTGGGTAGGCACATCAAGAAGCGCATCTCTTTTTCATCGTAGATCGCTTCCTTGATATCGTAAGCGTCCTCTCCGCGGACGTCCTCATCGACTCGGCCACCCCATGCGTCGAAGCCGTGGCACCCCGCACACGTCGTAGTGTAACGTTGCGCACCTGTGATGCCGTCAAACGAATTGAGGTAATCAGCGATCATGGCAATCTGATCATCACTGAAGGCGTTCTGCATAAACCGCATCGCCGGGACGCCGTCCCGGAAGACGTAGTTGCCATAGATCGCACCTTTGAGGGAACAACTCCTGGTACCGATTACCTTACGCGGCGCGTTGGGGGGCGGAAGCGTATTCGCCGGATCCGGGTCGCCATGACAACCCAGGCAATAAGACATGTACAGGCTCTCGCCGGTGGACGGTGTCATGTAGCCGTCCGACAACGTCTTCATGAAGGCGACGATAGCATCCTCTTCCTCGTTCGATAACCCCAGGTTGCCCACCAATGGCGGTTGCGTCAGATTTTCCGCTACCTCCGGCGGGGGCCACATACCCGGTATATCGCGGGTGTTATAGAAGTGCACCACTTCCTTGAGACTCTTGAATACCCCGTTATGCATAAAGGCCTTCACAAAGCCCGGATGGTTGCGCTTGTCCACGTTGCGCAGTGTAGGCGTCCTGTGTTTGCCATAGTTCTCCGCGGCATACGCCGCCCATTCCGGTCTGCTTTCCAAAAAACCGCCTAGGCCTGGGTCAATCCAATTAGCACCGTCGGGATTAAACTCAGGGGGTTGGGTGTAGAACGGCAGTTCCGGATTCTTGGGCACCCCAAGATTGTGGAATCGAAAATCCACAAACAATGGCGGTTCACCGTTTGGTCCCGGTTCCATCGAGTGACAAATCGCGCACATCCCCTTGCCCTGGAACAGCTCCCTTCCCCAGTCTTCCTGCGGCGTTAGGGCTGCCGTACCCGCGAGGTAGGCATCGAACTTCGAGCTGTACTGATTGACCTCGTTGGAGTCTTCATAGGCGGCGATGGCTAGGCCGATACGCTCATAGGTTGCGATGACGTTACCCATCGAACAATCCAAAGTTCCGGCCCCAAAGGCCTGATCAAACAGCTTCATATAGCTATGGCCTGTGAGATGTTCGGCAAAGTTCGAAGCCTTCACGCTGTCACAGACCACCTTTTCGCTGGCGTTGGCCATCTCCAGCGGATTGAGAAACGGACCCAAGGCCTGATCGGCGGCCGGGCTTCCTAGCCGCTCGCCGGTGGCGCGGCCGTCCCAAAACAGCCCGCCGACGAAGTCATTGGCATCCATATGAAAAATAGGGCTTGGCGTGGCGTAACCGGAGCTCGGAGGTTTGCGGTTACCGAAGCGCCCCTTGACCGCGCCCTCGTATACCGCACCATGTACGTTGATAGCGTGCTCCGGTCCCGTCCAACCGACCTCTGGCAGGTGGCAGACCGCGCAGGGTTGGTTGTTCGGCGTGGACAAAGTTGGGTCAAAAAACAGTGCCTTTCCTAAGAGTTCCTCCGGTGAAAGTGTGTGGGAGTTGGCGCTTACCAAGTTCGGAATCGTAAATCCAAGTAGCGCACTGGTTAAATACAAACTTAAACGTCTATGCATTTTTCCATCTCCTTGTATGGTTAATCCAAAATAATTTTTGAAAACCTAACTCATGCGCTCATTGCATTCATTGATTGGTATCAAGAGATGTCATTTATCCTCAATGCTGTGTTGTTTTCACCGACGATTCTCCACCACATTCTCTTTGGATGCGGTGTTACATTAACTTGTAGGAGACGGTGATACGACGCGGTCTCGAATATAATTTTCCGTCCAGACGCATGGAAGATGAAGCTCTCACTATCGAGCGGACCGCGACGGGGGCCAACCAGCAACTGGAAGGCACCGTCCGTATCTCGTTAATCGAAGACCTGGGAATAGGATGGTTACCCGATAAGCTATCGATGTTCCATGAGCGCTATCCAAACCTCGCCATTGAAATCAATATCAACAATAAAAACGTGAATCTCCTGCGGAGGGAAGCCGACATTGCCGTGCGTCTGGCTCGACCTAAGCAGGTCGATCTGGTTGCACGTAAAGTCGAAGAACTACACTTTGGTCTTTACGCATCCCATGCTTACCTCGAACAACATGGACAACCGAAAACGGTAAGGGATCTTTCCAGACACTACCACGTCGGTTTTGACGAAGACCCAACCTACCCCGACGCAATACGAAAATTAGAACGGCTGTTTGGACGGGATCACATCCGGCATCGGACCAACAGCCACCTTGGGCAGATAGAAGCGAGTGCGGCAGGGTTGGGCATTGGCGCGCTTTGTTGTTTCCGCGCCGATGCAGATCAAAGATTGTAGCGAGTATTACCAGATATCTTCAACTACGTTCGTGAAATCTGGTTGGTCGTACATACCGATATATCACGTAGCGCACGCATTCGTGCAGTGTTTAATTTTATCGGTGATACCTTAAGCGAGGATGCGCCACGACTGAGGGGAACAATTGAAAAGCCAAAATCTATAGATGAGCAGTTTGAAAAGATTAGGTAGATGCACCATATATAAACCAGAACAATTTAAGCTAAACATAAACTACCTATAGGTTGTATTGAACGGACGATTACTGAATTTTCTCAACCGTCCGCATTGGGGAAAGCAGACATTGTTAGGTTTGATGACTATGCCTGCTGCGTGCCCTTTCCGGACCTTTCCGTTAAACCTCAGAATGAGTTGCTGCGGCGAAACAGGACGGTTTGTGGACGACGCGTCCCGGGCATTTGGCAGCTGACCGACGAACGTCCGCAGTGTGGGTGTCTATAGCTTGTTGCGCAAGTCCGGTAATCTCTAGGCATGATATCGCCACTTGCAAACCGCACCTATCGCAGATTGTTCGCTGCCCAGGTTATCGCGTTGGTGGGCACTGGCCTTTCGACCATTGCGCTCGCCCTTCTAGCCTATGACCTGGCGGCAGGGACCGCCGGTGCTGTTCTGGGCACAGCACTTGCACTCAAGATGGTGGCATACGTCGGCATCGCACCAATTGTGGGTGGATTTGCGCATCGCCTGCCGCGTAGACGCCTCCTCATTGCACTCGATATCGCGCGCGCGAGCTTAGTTGTTTGCCTACCCTTTGTCACAGAAATTTGGCAGATCTACGTCTTGATCTTCCTGTTGAGTGCCTGCTCAGCAGGCTTCACACCGACATTTCAAGCGACGATACCCGATGTCCTGCCGGAGGAGGCGCAATATACACGCGCCCTTTCCTTGTCTCGCTTAGCTTACGACCTTGAGAACCTGTTGAGTCCCGCACTGGCTGCTGCGGCGCTTCTTATCTTGAGCTACGATGCCTTGTTCGTCGCCAATGCGCTGGCGTTTCTGATCTCGGCTCTCATGGTTTTCTCCGTGCGGTTGCCCTCGCCTCAGCCCTACGAACGCGGGTACGGCATATGGCACAACCTGAGCTTCGGCATATGGGCGTACATTATGACACCGAGACTGCGTGGACTGCTGGCTCTTTCCCTGGCAGTGGCAGCGGCCGGCGCCATGGTGATCGTGAACACAGTGGTTTATGTACGGGATCACCTCGGGGGTACGGAAAGCGACACCGCCATTGCCTTCGCTGCGGCCGGCGCAGGATCGATGCTCGTTGCGCTGCTGCTGCCACAACTGCTTAATCGCTACCCGGACCGCCCATTCATGCTTTCGGGTGGCGTGCTGCTGGGAGTGGGTCTTCTGCTTGGTTTGGCCGAACCCGGTCTACTGTCCTTGCTGCCGATCTGGTTTGTTCTGGGGGCCGGCTCCTCGCTCATTCAGAGCCCTGCGGGGCGGCTTCTAAAGAAGTCGGCCAACGAAGGTGATCGGCCGGCTATTTTCGCAGCGCAGTTCGCCCTCTCGCATGCCTGCTGGCTGTTGACGTACCCACTGGCTGGATGGCTCGGGAGTACCTTTAGCCTAACGACTGCTTTCCTCACGCTTGCATTGATTGCCCTGGCCTCAACGGCCGCTGCCCTGGTGTTATGGCCGCCTGGCGATCCCAGCGAGTTAGAGCATATCCACGAACCGGTCACCCATGAGCATCTCCATATTCATGATGCGCACCATCAGCACTCGCATGAGGGCTGGGAAGGACCAGAACCACATCGCCATCCGCACCCGCACGCTCCACTGAGACATAAGCACCCCTATGTCATCGATCTGCACCATTCTATATGGCCGGGGCGTTAATCGTGCCACACGGGTGAGGGCAGAAATCCCAGCACCCCGCTTTTACTCATGGCACTGTTTGTTAGGTACGGAGCTAAAGCAGAGGACCTCCTGTACGTCAGCAATTTAGAGTTTCGGTTTTGTCACGTGAGCACATTGCTGACGAACCGCATAGCGGTTATCCTTCTTATCCGTCCGCACGCCGCAAAGTGAAATGCAATAGCGCCGAATGCGCCTGTGCGTTGCTCGATGAAACCGACGTTGAAGTTATGCCGTGGCGGCGTTAAGGTTTCTGACTAAATACAAATTAACCATATCGGGAGGATAACCACATGTACAGATATATCGTGGCATTTCTACTGTTAGTACCGACATATTCAATTTCAATGGCAGCAGATGGTCCTGGATTTATTGAAAAAGGGAAAACGTATGTAATAGATCGCGATCCGTGCAAAGTATTACAAATTGACAACGAAAATAGTAACTGGGTAGTTTGTGAAATGTTCCAAAGCAACGAAAGGGGGCAACTGTGGATTAATATGGATACGATCCATGCGGTGCTTGATTGCGAAAACCAAAAAGGGCCTAGGAAATGGCAAGACGGGTGCCCGAAATAAAAACGTTCGATCCCGATGGAAGTAATGGAGGAGGGCCTGCGTGAGAAGGTCTTCAACTTTCTCAAGCGCGAAGGCGGCATAGACGATAAGCTCAACGCGCTTCCACGGCGTGTTTACTCCCAACAGCAAACACCGTTCCCGAGTAACACCGGCCAGGCGCGGTAAAAAGACACCGACGAGATCAAAACCCCCGCCCAGCGCTATACTGCAATGAGCTGGGCGCAACGTTGTAATGGAGTATTCAAGACTAATATCGAGTCATGTTTCAATTGTGGCAGTGCGTTATTACAGATATTGGGAAAGCGGACCTTCAAAGCGTAAAGTTTTTTGTGTGCCTAAGGTCGGTTCATGGCGGTTTGGCCGAACGATGCAGCGCAGCAGCCAGTGCTGAATTTCTTGTGTTAGCGAACGGCGGCAACGAGTATCCAGGAGACTATCGCGTATTGCGAATCAAGTAACTAAACCAATTCGCGATCGACCGTCGCAAACGTGCCCATTGCTGTCATTAGCGCTATTTTGTTAAGCTGGGGTCCATCGGCCAGAAGGAGGCATTCGTACCCTACGGTCCTAATGACTGCAATCGGGGAGTGGTTCCCTTATTATGGTGAATAGGCGCCCGCAGTCCATTTCGCAAGTCCATAAGTTATCGCTCCGTTAATCCTTCGTCCACGACAACTCGATTCCAGTCACATGGGAGGACTCATCAGAGGTTGGAAACAAGACGCAGAACGCAACTTGTTCGCGTGTCGTCGCGAAGCGGCCAACAATTATCGCAACAAAGTGTACCCCACAGCTCTGTAACGTTGCCGCAACACGCGCAATAAAGAGAATCTTCAACCGCCACGCAACGCCACCCACAGCACCTTTGTCGATAGTCTATACAGTGCGTTTTAGAATCCAACAACCTCGATGGAAAATCTCCCGCCTATACCGTACGATCGTCTAGCGGCTGCGAACCCACTTCGCTGCTTCTCGGACTACTCTGGCATCATCTTTTCGAGCGGCATTTAAGAAGGCCTCGACCGCGCCACCTTCGTGTCCAGCCAATGCGAGTACGGCGGCGCGGCGCGTTTCCGGCTCCGGATCACCCATGATTGTTTGGCCAATCGCCATAATGGCGCGTTCACTGCCAATCCGACCCAAAGCGGTGACCACGGCGATGCGTATAGAAGGGTTGTCGTCTCCAAGACCTGCCTCCAGCGCGTTAGCGGCTGGATCTCCGCCGATGTCTTCGAGAGCCACTGCGGCGCGCCTGCGCACGGCGGGATTCGAATCGGAGTGCAACGCGGTCTTCAGGCTATCGACCACGTACTGATCTGACAGACCTGTGAGCCGATCGATCGCCTGTAATCGCTCAGGGGGCTGACCTTGATCAGAATAGTCCTGGTTACGTGAAAGGCGCGCTAGTTGGGTGCGTGGGTTCGACTGCGGTTCATCAGCGGGCTTAGAATTCGTCGCGTACACATGCAACACGGCAAGCGCACGTTTACCCTCCTCACCTTCCGTGGCTCCGTATCGGAGCATCATGCTGTTGTTGCCCACCAACCGTCGGATGCCCTCCAATAATGGGACATCTTGCAACGACCACGAACCGATCTGCTCTGCGAAGGCGCCGTAGAACACCACCGTTGTGAATCCGGCTTCCCGGCCCACTGTCTGCAGCACCTCGACCAGGGGGGCATTCTCGGCCCGAACGGACAATAGACCGTCGCGAATTGTCACCTGTATTGACGAACCGCTTTGATCAACTTTTGTAGCGCCCGCGAACGCAACCGAGTTCAGTAACATTAGTGTCAAGAACAAGGTAGGTAGCCCGTGGTCGGTGCGTCTCATGGGTGTGCCTTCGCTTGGTTCGACAATCTCAGGGGCGAACCTCTATGTTAGCCCGCATCGCACTACGCTACCTCATCCCGCGCCGAGTGCACAGGCGCCGCGCTCTGTATAGCGCCATGTTCAACGGCAACAGGTTTCCCGCCTCCACCTTTACATGGCGTCGCGTCATGCAATACATTGAAGAGATTTCATCTTCTTCCTCGGCGTTACGCACCGCGGTCACGTCGACGATCAAGCGTCTCCCGTGCGTTGACGCTCATTGCACCCGGTGCGATGCTTGCGGACGCCGCCAATCCCGTCTGTGATTGAGTTACACACGAGCCGTTTGTGGATCATGGCGTCTGGGCAGCAATGACGACGATCATCGTATCACGAACTGCATCATTGTAGACTGAGGTGAGGACGCATACATGGCGCGGAACAAAGTTCATCATGCTATCACAGGTCTCGACGGTTTACGCGCCGTGGCGGCCCTGGCCGTATTCGGCGTACACTACAACCAAACAGTCCGCTTCGAATCCCGTCTTGGTCCTTTCGATGTGTCTCGCTTGTTGGAGAACGGCGAACACGGTGTATCCCTGTTCTTCACCTTGAGTGGATTCTTGCTGAGCTTACCTTTCTGGCGGGCACTCAGCGCAGGATGCGAGCTACCCAGGCTCAATGTATACGCAGTGCGGCGCCTGGCCAGAATTCTACCAGCCTATTACGGCGCCCTAACGCTGCTGATTGTTTTGAGTGGCCTATGGCGATTCCCGGCTGCTTTTGCGGATATCACTTTGCATTACACGTTCCTGTTTAACTTCGCCGAGTTCTCGATCTTCAGCATTAATCCGCCATTTTGGACCCTCGCGGTGGAAATGCAGTTCTATGTCTTGCTGCCGCTCATCTTTATGCTGCTTGCGAGGGCCAATCGACACTGGTGGCTATGGCTCATCGTTTCCTTCGGCGTTGGCTCCTATGCCGTGCATTACTGGCTAATGGGTAGCGTGACACGCATCATCGAGTGGCCGTTTAATCCGTTGCTGACGTGGATTCGACCGTACGGTGCCGTACTCACTCATTCGGTGCTTGCACACTTGCCGCACTTTCTACTCGGCGTCATTGCCGGTTACCTGTTTCTGAAGTTGCATGCACGTATGCGCGAGGAACACGTCAACCTTCAGCGGGTCAGCGAGATTGTGTTTTGGTGTGCATTCTGTGTGATCCTCGTGTTACTCGGTACGCCCCTGGGTGACTTCGTCCAGATCCCGCATGGTCGTTATGGGCTTCCTCTGATACCGATGCTGTTGGCTGCGATGATTATCAGCACTCCCACCACTCGTTTCGCCCGATGCTGTCTCGATGGCTTTCCCTTGCGAGCGTTGGGGATCATTTCCTACGGCATCTACATGTATCACCTACCTTGTCTCATCCTGGTCGACCGCTACATGGCGACGTACGAGCTGGATGCACCCGAGCACTGGGTGCTTTTTGGCGCGATTGGCCTCGCACTCACGATAATGGTGGCAACCGCGTCGTTCGTTTTGATCGAGAAGCCGGTGTTGAAGTGGGCGAGGAAGTTGACCTGAGGTCCACCCGAGGTAATCTCTAGCTAACCAGCGACGATCAGGCGCGTTTACGGCGAGGCCGGATGCTCAGCGAGATGCGTCGCCACCCGTTCATCGAGTGTGGCCACCCAGGTTGGCGGCATGATGGCAAGCACCTGCTCGAGCATCACTTGGATGTTTTTCTGTTCCTCTTGGTCCGTGGAGCGTTTGGCCGTTGCGCTGAGCCACATGTAGGCCTTGGCCAGGTCGTCGGCCGATGGGCGCTGCTTCTGGAAGTCTGGGGAGCTCTTGAAGTAAAGCTCCGCAGTAGGAAAGTAGGCGGGCACATAGCCCTGACTTGCCGCGCGTTCGAACCAAGTCCGCGCCTCGATGGGAGCTTTCGGGTGGCCTAAACCATCACGATGCATGATCCCAAGATAGTACTGTGCCTCGGGTGACACATGGGCCGCCGACTCAAACCAAGCATGTGCAGCTTCGTAGTCACGAATAGTCTCGTCCCCCGCGAGCAAGAGCTTACCCAACCTTAGCGACGCCGACATAGATCCCTTCAGGGCCGCCTGCTGACAAAGCGCGATACCCTTTCGTGGGTCTTTCGTAACACCCTTCCCAGCTGTATAGAGTTCAGCCAGGGCGCACAGCGACACGTAATGCCCCAGTCCGGCAGCCTTTTCGTACCAGACCGCGGCCCTCGCCGGATCAGGGGGGCGCCCAATCCCGTGCTCAAAACACTCTGCCAGAAAGTGGGTTGACGCTGGGATCGCGCCCTTGACCGCCTTCTCATGCCACCGACAGGCCTCGGCACGATCCACCGGGCGGCCCCAACCCAGCTGATGAAACATGGCCACTGTAAACTGAGCTAAGGCGTTGTTCTTCTCTTTTGCAAAATGCAGGTATTGGGGGTAGGCCTGGTCATAATCGCGAGCGGCAAGCGCCGCTTGCGCCGCTTTCAATTCAGCCGCCAGGTCATCCCGTGCGTACACGACGAATACCGAACATAAGGCGCCGATCAGTAGCGCCAACATAACGATCGTTCTCATATGCTTGTGACTATTTACCGCTCGTTACAGCAAAATGCGTCACCGACAGTCCACCTCGCATGACGCGACCGGCCGGATAATAAAGTCACTGAGATAGAAGATACAAATCGGCGTTGGTCGCCTCAGCACCCGGTTTTCCAATCACCACACCTTGCTAGCTGAGTTGGCGGTCCTCTAATTGCGTGACGGGAAAATGCCCTGCGTTGCAATGTTACAGCTAACAACCAAGAAAGGTGGCATATTGTTGTGCGCCCCGCTCGTGGCGCCAATGGAGCCGGCGTGCATATCGGTATTGGGCGCCTCATTGCGATAGGTCTCATCCGGACTATCATCCGCCAAGGCGTTGCCTGCCGGCAGGACTTGGTTGCCCGCGCCGGTGTTTCCACGCAAGGTATGGGTATGGGATGGAATCTGGGCCGCGCTCAACGTCACCTCTTCGACGCCACCTCTGCTTCCCAAGTTTCGGCGCGTCAAACCCGGACCGGCTTGATCGCCGTCGTGGACGGGGATACGCCCACGCATGTCAGGCAACGCAAAGGTGGTGCGTCCATCGCCGCCAAACGTGATACCGAGTAGCGAGAACAGCGCTTGATTCTGCGCAATCGGAAGTATCTGTCCATCGCAAAGGGCCCATCCACGTGGGTTGAAATTAAAACCAAAATAGTCAATCTGTCCAAGAAACGGGTCGGAGGCCGTTGCGGGTTTACTCCAGCTGACACTGGTCACGAGCGCGACGATAGCAACCGCCGTCATCAGCAGTTTGGAAAACTTGCGGGTCATTATTTGGCTCCTCCTTATTCGACACATCACTGCGCGCAGTATTTGGGCTAATGGGTGTTAGTCAGTGTTAGGTCCGCGATGGGAAAATACCCACTAATGCGACACTGCAGTGGACACCGAGGAACGGTGGCATATTTTCATGCGCCTGCCCGCCCCCTGGAGCCGTAGTAATGGAACCGGCACTCATATCCACGCTCGGCGCTTCATTGCGGTAGGTGGTATCCCCAGTGTCCTGCGCCAACGCATGGTTGGTGGGACTTGACTGGTTGCCAACACCGGTGTTGCCCCTCAGGGTGTGACTATGCCCAATCTGGTTGGCATTGAGGGTCACTTGCTCCTGGCCGGACCGCTGTCCCATAGTCCGGGGAGTCAAACCGGGGCCGCTACCCTGGTGAACCGGAAGGCGCCCACGCATGTCCGGGAGACCAAAGGTGTTGCGTCCATCGCCACCGTAAGTCGTACCGAACAGGGAAAACAGCGCCTCGTTTTGGGTAACCTGCAATATCTGTCCGTCGCACAAGGCCCAGCCCCGCGGGGCAAAGTTGAAGGCGTGATAACGAATCGTGCCAATAAAGGGCTCGCTGGCCGCGGTGGGTGTACCCCAGCCTAAACTGGTGACGATGGTTGCGACGCCAATGATAGTCATTACGGCATGGGGAAGCTTGTGTGTCATGACGGGTTTCCTCCTTAGTCGATCAACAGCCCGGATCTCGATATAACTTTACACATATGGTTCGCACGGGTGTCAGCACCAGCCTCAATTCCGCGACGGGAAAACACCCACCAGCGCGATGTTACAATTGAGCGCGAGGTACGGCGGCATGTTTTCGTGGGCCCCGCCGCCGCCGGCGGCTACAATGGATGCGCTTTGCATGTCAGTATTGGGGGCCTCGTTGAGGTAGGTCTGATCACGGCCGTCCCGGGCCAAGGTATTGCCGGCCGGACTCGACTGGTCACCGAGATTGTTGGTGCCCCTGAGGGTGTGGGTATGGGATGGCATCTGACTAGTATTTAAGGTAACCGTCTCGGTGCCGCCTTTCTCACCCCACCTTCGCGTCGTCAGTCCGGGACCGGTACCCGGGTGGATGGGCATGCGCCCACGCATGTCCGGTAGGCCAAACGTGGTACGCCCATCGCCGCCGAAGGTAGTGCCAACCAACGAAAACAGCGCCGTATTTTGGGCAATTGGCAATAGCTGCCCATTGCAGAACGCCCAACTGCGGGGGGCAAAATTATAGGGGAAATATTGGATCTGGCCGATCAAGGCCTCCGATGCGGCGACTGGTTTGCTCCAGGTCGCACCCCCGACGAGGACGGCGGCAGCGACCACCGCCAACAAGGGATTGGACAGATTAACTCTCATGTTTTGCCTCCTCCGTAAGCTGACGAACAGAACGTCAACATGGTGTTCTATTACTTAAGGTGAGTTACTAAATCACTGGTTTATGTGATACCTCGTTATTCAAACGTATATCATGACTGCTATGGCGTTATGCGCAGCGTCCGCATGAATAAAGATCAAGCGGATGTTTGTTTACGGCGGCGCCGCGCAAATACCAAGCCCGTCAAACCGAGCCCGAGCAAGGCTACTGTGCCTGGCTCGGGCACCGGCACTCCGTTGTCGCATGGGGCGCCCGTGGGCCCGGTGCACGTGAAGTCGAGGATCGTGATGTCGGTCGAAATGTCCACAAACGCTCCGCCGGGGTTATCGAACACGCCGCCTTCCCACTGGTGGAGGTTGGTGACCTGCCGGCTGGCAAGAGGGGCCAGATTGACGACGAAATCCACGATATTGATGTCCGAGATCATGTTACCGGACGTCCCCGTCAGAACGCCGTTCAAGCTGTCGCCGAGTAGCGTGTCCGAGGTCACGTCGCTGAGAACCTGATCCACGTTGTCAAGCTCGACGTCCATGCCCACCTCCGCGAACGCATCGTCGCCGTCCGCATCGACAACGTTACTGAAGTCAACCCGGATGGTGACGGTGTAGGTGTTGACCGCCGAGCTGTTGGTGAGGTCGATGGATGCGTCAATGATGAAGTCAAAGCCTTCATTGAAATTGAATCCGGTAGCGAATGCGGCATTGAGGTCGGTGGTAAAACCGACGCCGTCACCGGTATCCGTGAGGGCTCCACTCAAGGGGTTGGTGGGCGGGAGGACGGTGGTGCCGTCGTCGGCACCGTCCGCGGTTCCGGGGGTCGTCGAGAACGCCCCGGAGGTCGTCACTCCGCCCTGAATGATCCGAATCTCGTTTGTCAGGCCGCTTTGGGTGACGTTGCCGTCCGAGAACGTCGACTGGCCGATGGTTGTGCTGAGCTCCACCGACCCGCTGGCGACCAGGTCCGCGTCGAGCAGCACCGCGAAGGCGTTGCCGCTCGCTATCATTAGACCCGCTACCAACAGGGAACTACCGACAAATCTGGGTAGGCTTGTGATCGACGAGCGGTGATTGCACCGATCTCGAGTCGTGGGATACTTGTGGTGCATTGCAAACTCCTTCATAGTTATCTACGGTTCGCCGCACTGTCCAACGCTGCGGACTCGATCTACGTCTCGCTGTAAAACTCCTCCATCTGGGCGAACGCAAACATGCCTAACAGAAAAACACTGTCAATTGTCAATAATTTGCAGCAATTTTCATGCCCGATACGCATACTCATTCAAAATCAATCAGTTGCGCATTGCAGCTCATTCCAAGTGTGCAAAATGCGTTCATGAGGTGTAAATAATTTCGACACTGGGGCGAGCGCGGAATCGTTCCATCAAGCTAAGGTTTTTCGCTAATTCCACTGCGTATGTGTAACCTTTAGATGGGCGGGCATGACCTAAGGTTTCAGCCATCGCTGTAAACATTATCGACACCGCTGCGTCATTTGCGAGGGAGCGCAAGTCCATCGATATCTTTCGCTGTCTGCAAAGGGTAAGCATCTCAAACGGGCGCGCAGCTACAATACGCGGTTCACCACGCGGGCGAACGACTGGCAAATACAAATCTGCATGGTCTCCTGGAAATGCACTGCAGTGTGCGCCGAATGTGATCGACTACAGTCCAATCAGAGCTACTCCACTTATATCTACGCACATTTTCGCCGGGCTGCCGGTGCGAATAATTAATTGACTAATGTTTTAAAGAACCTATTGCCTGGCTGCGAACAAGGTGGTGGTTTCGAGGCCGCTCTCGCACGTCCTGCGCTCCGCCGCACTTGTCTATCCTGTACATCGTCCCTCTGGGCGTGCCAATAACGAAATGACAAAAAATAATCGCTCTCTCCTGCATCCGTTCCTACATTTAGGCAGCCACTATGCGGTATTTTTACGGGTACTTCGATCGCATACCTACCCTATCCGCTGCGATATTTAAAGCGTTTTTCAGCAACACTCCCGCTTATCGCGAGAAGTTAAGCTCCGCCTCCGAGCTGCGATGCTATCAGGGTGAAATATCCACTTGCGGATCGAATACCGGACGTTCAAGCACTAACACCTGAACGCCCGGATAATGGGTCGTAAGCACCAGTTCGTCCAGATTCTGCGAACGTCGGCAACGAGTATAAACCGGCCCTTCGAAGGTCAAAATTTCGATATTGCGAGTGCCCAGAATTGAACGTAGGGGCCCTTAAGCGCAGCCTGCAGTCTTATTCTTTCTCATCCGCGCTACTTAGAAAACGGCGCCTTGAAGCGGGCGCACCGAACGCTGAGGTGTTCAACAGCATCGATATTGCTTTGTGCAGACAGTCGTTCGCGTGTGACGAATCCTCAAACAAAAAAT
>CALZGZ010000076.1 GCA_945787105.1 uncultured Gammaproteobacteria bacterium | reverse complement strand
TGCACTACCAGCGTTTATCTGCTCAATGATCTATTCGACTTGCAATCGGATCGCGCTCATCAACGCAAACGTGATCGTCCGCTTGCCGCTGGTCAGCTTTCCATAAAGCTGACCACGATCCTTATTTTTGTATCGTTACTTACGGCGATAACGATCGCCTATTTTTTACCACCTGCATTCCTGTTGGTACTCGCCAGTTATTACATTCTTACTTTGCTGTATTCTTTGTGGGCAAAGAGAGTCGTATTGTTAGACGTACTCATTCTCGCGATCCTGTATACAATTCGTATTGTTGCCGGCGGAGCTGCAGTTGAAATTCCCCCTTCCTTTTGGTTGCTCGCTTTTTCTATGTTTCTATTTTTAAGTTTAGCGATTATTAAACGCTATACCGAACTGACCACTCTAAACAATACTAATAAAAACTCGCTAGCGGGGCGTGATTACAACGTAATGGATATAGATTTATTGGTGAGCATTGGAACTTCAAGCGGTCTCATCGCCGTTTTGGTGTTGGCTTTGTACATCAATAGTAACACCGTTATAAAAATGTATTCTCATCCTGAGTTGATCTGGTTTCTTTGTCCGGTAATTCTCTACTGGATAGGACGGGCCTGGTTATTGACCAAACGGGGTGAGATGCATGATGATCCGGTGATTTTCGCAATCAAAGATCCAGCGAGTTGGTGGGTTGTTGCCATTACGATTGGCGTTCTCTTTTTTGCGAAGTAGCCCGTGTCACTACCGCGTTAATACTTCCCAATTGTCTCGAAGTAATTTCCCCAGTCTGGGTGAAGGACCGTTCTGGTGATTTCCAGATTTGTAGATTCATCACGCTACCATAATGCTGTCGGCGCTAGGTTAATCGTTGGGAGGATATCGCGGTGCGAACATAAGGTAACTTAGAGGCAAATGCGAACCAACCTCGCTTTAGAGATAAGCAGGCGGAAACTCACGCGCCGAGCCAGTATTAGTTAAATGTAACGCAGATTGTTAGCGTTGGCATTGATAATATATCCGATTACCATAGGTGCCGAGATGTTTCATATTACTGAAGCTCGTCGCTCTCAACATCGCCTCCAAGCAATAACGATTAGGAGCCCACCAGTTGCTCGGATCGTCGTTCAATTCATCGTCTTCGAAGAATCTCATTTTAGGCCGCTTAGACAAATCTAGCCCCCATCTTGAAAATCGCACATCTTGATGGAAATAACTCTTCAAATACATGACCCCATGTGGTCGTAATAGGCTATGTATTATTTCCAGCGCCAGCATTGGATGACGAAGATGATATAGGACGTTGAGACATAATACGATATCAAACGAACCAATAGTTTCTGAACAAAGGTCGTAGACGCTTTGTTTGATAAATCTAACATTTGATCTCAGAATCTTTTTGGCAATCGCGAATCCATAGTTGCCGCCATTTGGCGGCGTAGTGGTAAAGTCATCGATTCCCAGTACGTCAGCGCCTCTTTTTTCACACTCGAAACAATAAAAACCATCCGAACAGCCAATATCCAAAACACGAACGCCAGTTAAATCTATCGGCAGACCGAGACGCTCCATTTCTTTGGTGCAATCTTCCCGGCCTGGTGTCACAACTCCGTAACTTAACGTGATGCGATGTCGCCATGTATCAAGTTTTCGAATCTCACTAAGAATTTCGTCACGCGTCAATTGGGGCATATTGCTATTCAATTCTTGGTCGGATTCCAGCTTTGTGCGAGCACATCTTCGTAAACCCGGCTCGTATCGCCGAGCATCTTATCCACAGTGAAGTGCTTCAGAAAACGCTGACGGCCCGCCTTGCCCATCGCTTCTCGCTCGGTGGCATCTTGGGTGAGAGTTTTCAGCATCTCAGCCAGGGCAGTGCCGTCGTTCCGTTTTACTAGCAGGCCGTTGCTGCCATGCACGACCGCCTCGGAGACGCCCCCAACATTGGTCGCGACCACTGGCAGACCTGCACGCATGGCCTCGAGAACACTGATTGGCAGGCCCTCCCAGTCGGAGCTGAGAACGAATATATCCGCTTGGCGCAGTACAGGGATCACATCGTCGCAGCGCGGCAATAGCGTCACGTTGTCTTGCAAGGTGCCCCGATTGAGTTTGCGATTGATGTTCCCGATAAGAGGACCTTCCCCCACCAGCTGGAGACCGAAGTGGCCATTGAGTCGGGCTACCGCCTCGAGCAAACAGGCATGGTTCTTCTGGCGAACGAAACGGGCGACGCACACCAACCTGACCTGTTGCGCAGTATGGTTGGCACGATTGTAGGTAACGTCAGGAATACCGTTATGGATGGTGACCGTGCGGCCAGCGGCATCTTGTCCCAATCGCAGCGCCAGGCGCTCATCGTAGTGGGATACGGTGATTATTTTATGGGTCTTCTTGACCAGCGCCCGCTCGACGGTAAATGCCGCCATGCGCTGCACAAGCGGTATTCCTTCGGCAAAGGCCCAGCCGTGGGCGGTGTAAACGTTCTTGATGCCGAGCCGGCTTGCCGCTTGACGGCCCAGTACCCCTGCTTTGGTCGAGTGTGTGTGCAGCACGTCGGGTTTTTCTCGCTGGAGTATGGTCACCAGCCGTCGATAAGCTTGCCGATCACGCAGTGGCGACGGTAACCGAATTAACTCTGGCAGATAGTAGGTATTTATCCCGAGACGGGCCGCCTGATCCGTCAAATATCCTTCCTCGCCGCAGCCCAATGACATCTGATAGCGGTCATGCATGTTCTCCAGCAGTGCCTGCACATGCGCTTGCGCCCCTCCCTTTCTCGCGTGTGTGATTAACTGAAAGATGTGCGGACGGCTCATGTCTGTTTTATCGAAAGAGTTGCGGCACGGCTAGAGCTAGAACCAGGCTTCTTGCTGGATAGACAAATGGGCGTTAAGTCAGAATTTATCCACCATTTGAGAATCGTTAACGATAGCACGATTTTGCTGGCATGATGCAGAAACATAAGCTTTGAGATGAGCCAATACTCGTCTTTTCGCTTACATTTCGCTGAATTTGTAATTGCCGACTTCTGTCAATCATGGATTCATCCAACGAGTAGCGTGGTGACGATTACGTTCAGATCGCGCCGGCTCATAACCTACTGCGACTCTAATAACCAGGCGTTGGCAGTATTTACCTAGCAGCACGATCAGCCGACCCACAAACATAAACGAGCAATTGGGAATCGGTCAAAGTTTTTAAATGACGGACTAACGCTGACACAATCATTACAATTATGACAAAAAGTAGTCCAAGGCAGATAAAAGTACTCATGACCGGTATGAATTACCTTACGTGCTGTTGGTTCAAGTCACGGAATATCGTATACTTTTCGCCCCGAAATAAAGAAAATGGATGTTCCAAAAATAACTTTCCTATAAAGGTCTGATTCTGAATATCCAAGTACAATCATCGGGTTACGCCCACCGAAAGAAAAATATTAATGCTTCCAACGGCAGGCGGATTCTGCTTAATGCGGCCCCGTTAACAACAATCTTTACCGGCGTTCAGCGATACACGCGAACACTGTATCAAACGATCCTTGAACAACAGTTAGCGGATGTCATGTTTTTCTGTAACGGTCGTGTCCTGAATTACATGCCTGATCAGGGGACGCGGGTAGCAGGCCAACATTTGCCGTCCTGGATCCGTCAAATCGCCCGGCAGGTGCGACAGACAGCGGTAGAGACCCGGCTCAACTGGTTGGCAGACCCAAATCTCGCAGACGTATATCACGAGACAGGGCCGTTTCAGTTACTGCAGAATCGTTCCATACCAACCGTAATTACTATTTATGATCTATCTCTAATCACCCATAAACACTGCCATCCACCGGATCGAGTGCACCACTTCGAGCGTCATTTTTTTGATCGTCTTCGGCACACCGATCACGTTATCACGATATCGGATTTTGTAAGGGATGAAATAATAAAGATCCTTCAAGTACCTGCTGACAAAGTGACAGCGATACCCCTGGCAGCCTCCAGTAACTTTTATCGGCGATCTGCCACAGAAATCGATGATTATTTGCAACGGAAGCAAATTCCTAACAATTATGTCTTGTTCGTTGGCACGCACGAACCGAGGAAAAACCTCGTTGGATTGGCCAAAGCCATGAATCAGGTTTCGTCCGATATCGCCTTGGTCTGCGCAGGTTGGTCGGGTTGGTTGAATAAAGAGTTCAAAGAGGCGATCACCAAACTGGAGCTCAAAGATCGTATTATGCTGCTTGGTCACGTTTCCGATGAGGAATTGGCGCGATTGTACGGAGGCGCGCGCGCCCTAGTTTATCCGAGCCTGTATGAAGGATTCGGGTTGCCTATCCTGGAGGCAATGGCGTGTGGTTGTCCCGTAATCTGCAGCGATCGATCGAGCATGCCCGAAGTGGCTGGGAATGCAGCGATCCAGATATCGCCCAATGACCCCGTTGCTATTGCTGATGCCATATCTCGCGTTGTCGACGACGATACACTTCGTCAGCGTCTGATCAAGGCAGGTTACCTTCGTTGCAAGGACTTTAACTGGAAATCCACTGCGGAAAGAACAGTCGAAGTTTTCGCTGAAGTGTGCCATTGATCCATACCTACTAGCCGCACATTGCACCCAGGGTCCGGGATGAAGGCGAAGGGATTCGTGCTGCGCGTAGTTCCCCTGCTGTGCGGGGACAAGCGCAGGGTCGGGCGGCTGGAAGCTCCGCTGGAGCGATGAAAAAATAGGGGTCGGAGTCTGTGACTCCGACCCCTATTTTTCTCCAAACTCCATGGCCGACGCCTCCAATCGTTTGGTCTACTAAATTTCCGATCTCGAGCCTCATCTCAGGCACGCGCCGGCCGATCAGCGCCAGCTCTAAAGTGCGTTGTTCGCCTGAGGTATAGCGCCGGTTTTGCTGCGGCGTGATGATCGCCCTTGTATCAGCTCAAACGCAATGGGTTTCCGTCATTGAACGAAGACAGACTCAAG
>CALZGZ010000075.1 GCA_945787105.1 uncultured Gammaproteobacteria bacterium | reverse complement strand
GAGTCTGCAATCGCGCCCGTAATCTGGTCCGTTACCTCGGCTTCTATTGTTAAGTCACCATCAGCAAGATCACCCATTTCATCCAATAGTTTCAAAATAGCATCCTGGGTTTCGCGGTTTTGACGCGCATTTTCTTCCGCGCGACGACGAGCCTCCAGAATCACGGCACGTACCAACATGAACAAGAATAATACTCCCAGAGCACCGAAGGCCCATGGTAGCCATCGAGAGATCTGGTCACTGGAATCGTCAGTGTATGTTTCCGACAACGCCTTAACCGAGACCAATAATGGGACACTGTTGTCAACAATGTTTTCCGCCGCGCTTTGAGCGAGAAAGAATTCCGTAACACTCCCGAGCAGGCCGTCCACGGCGGTTTTCAATTCGCCAAACGTGGCATCCACGGTATCGAGTTTTGCCTGGACGACCGGACCACTGGACTGACGCAACTGTTGACTAGTGAGTTCGAAAAGACGGGTATCTTTACCGACTTGCGTCGCCGCCACCGCCGCTCCGCTTCCACCCTGAGCGAAGACATTCACATTCTTGGCAATGCGTTGACTAAGGCTGCGTTGTCGACCCGCGATGTTGACCTGCTCTGGATCCCTCGACTCCCGCACTACCGCCTCGACCACCTCATCGGAGTGGGTCAACAATAGCGGTGCAAGTTCATTAATCCGTTTCAGGTAGCCCGGCGTATCGAGCAGCACCTGCTCATGAATCAGGATCGTATCGACATCCTGCTGAGTAGTCGACCACAGCTCACTCACTGGCCCCATCTGCGCACTCACGTCCGGCAATCGCGGCGATAGCAGTCTGTCGCTGCCACCTGCGCCCAATGTCTTGAAGTCAGACGCGAAACGCTCACTCTGCTCGCGCAAGCGGCCGAATGCGTCGTTATTGCCGAACACCGCTTCGCGTGAATCCTTGGCGATACCCTGGGATAACATCATTAACTGAGATGTGGTTTGTCCGTACTTAGCCTTAGTGGCATTTTGCTGGGTTTCCAAAGTCTGAAATACCACAAATCCAATCACGGCGATCACCAGCGCCGCGATCAAAATCGGAATGTTCGTGAATAATCTCGACAGCGGCGATGGTTGTTCCGCTTGGTTTAGATCAAGGGAAGCAATATCGCGCTCCATAGTGGCGGTAAGAGGATCGTCCACATCCACAAGATCCATGTCGCTGAACACCTGATCTTGAAGATTTTCTTTAATTTCGTTTTGTGCTGTTACCATATCCGCACCTCATGTCATTATCCGAGCCACTTTACGTACTCGCTCTCCACTCAACTTCAAGAAATGCATCGGCGCTTATCAACCGATGCACATCGAATACAGCCCATATCTGATCGTCTTCCTTAAAGGCCCTGCTCACATATCGCCTCATATCTGCACCCAACGACGCATAATCAGCAACGTGCTGACCCTCATCAAAAGACTTAAGACCGTACACATCGTTGACCAATATTGCGCTACGCAGCTCCTTGTCGTTCAACACCAACAATTTCCCATCGGTCGCAGAAGCCATCGGCGGACGTCCCAAAAAGCAGGCGAGATCAGTTATCGAATACAATGTGCCCCGTACGTTGGCGACACCACGTAACCATTGTTTCGTTCGCGGTACAGCTGTGACTGCCCCACATTCCACAACGTCGCTGATCGCTTCCAGCGGCGCCAGCAACCGCCACTGGTCCACGAAAAAAGCAATACCTCGCCACAGTGGTTTAGTTTCAAGTTTTTCGGGCAGCTTGTGACCTGCCTGGCGACTGACATGCTCGATTCGAATCAACAGCTCGAGTGGGGTCTCCGAAACGGTGGAATCGTTCATAGATCCTTGAGCTTTTGTATTAGTGAGGATTCGCGTACCGGTTTGACAAGATAGTCAATCGCGCCTTGGCGTTTCCCCCATAACTTATCCGTATCTTGGCCTTTCGATGAGATCATGACGATAGGTATGTGTGAGGTCTTTGGATCACGTGTCAACGTACGGGTCGCCTCAAACCCATTCATTCCCGGCATCACAATATCCATGAGAATCAAATCAGGATGCTCTTGATGCGCTTTGTCGATCGCCTCTTCACCACTGGACGCCGTCACCGGTGTGAAACCGTTGCTCACCAAATACCCACTTAGTATGTGCAGGTCTGTTGGCGAATCGTCGACCACTAGTATCTTTCCGGAATCCATGAATTTCTCTTTTAAGTTTTTCTTAGTGTCTTGTTTCTGATGCTTCGTTACTCACATCGCTGCCGACATATTTTGTTATTGCCTGAATCAACTCATCTTGCGTAAACGGTTTGTTTATATGTTGTTCCGAACCCGCGACACGCCCACGAGCGCGATCGAACAAACCATCTTTACTAGACAGCATCACCACTGGTGTCTGTTTGAAATGCCGGTTGCTTTTAATAAGACTACACGTCTGATATCCATCCAAACGAGGCATCATAATGTCAACAAAAATGATATCAGGTCGATGGTCAGTAATCAGCGACATCGCCTCGAACCCGTCCGCAGCGGTCAACACTTCGTAACCTGCTTTGGTCAGAAGGGCCTGGGTCGTTTTCCTAATAGTATTACTATCGTCGATGACCATTACCTTAACGGACATCTTACCCCCTATTACGTTACACGCGTGTCCGGAATACCATTTAAGACTAGACCATTACGGTTGTGAATTATTGACACCGTGCGCGATTCAGGGTGCGGCCGTATTCTGACCGCGATTCCGCCGCACCAGATGAACTTAAGTATTTTCTCGCAAAAGATGATTATATTTATGATTTTAATAGCATAATCATGGCTACAATTCCATGTAATTGGGCAAATCCCAAGCTTTCAGGCGCCGGCGCTGTCCGCGGCCACAGTGCACGTCCCGCCAGGAGACCGGATCATGACACGCGCGGGTGACCGCCACGCTATGTTGCATAAAGCCCACATTGCTCACCAGGCGCCCTGCCCCGAGTGATGTCCGCACCGGCAAACAGACCCGCAGCGTCTGTTCCAGGAAACGACACCCATCGACTTTCCCGGATGCTTGCCGAGAATAGAGGCGGGACTATCGCGGCGCTGACTGGCTCTCGCGCACTTGCGATTGGCCTTCACTCAACCCATAGACCGCTATGGGTCTGGTTCCGGGCACGGCGCTTGTCCCCGCACAGCAGGGGAACAGCAGGGGGCTTATCCCCGCACAATTGCACGCGTCCGGCGTCGGCATCTGGGATCCTGGCGAGCACTGCGGACTAGGCCAGCGGCGTGCCGGTGGCTAATCGATACCGCTATGGTTCATCGGCTCGTGGGCGCCGCGCCGCCCGGCGCGGGTTGGTGGACTAACAATCCGAAGCAAATATGCGCTTAACCTCCGTCACGCGTCGCGCTTGTCTCAATAATCGGGGACTCGGATCCACTAACAGTGCGCCAGCGCACTCAGCCCATACCGCCAGGTCCGCCCGCGAATCTCCAACATAGTCAAAATTGCCATCCCCGATTAACTCTCGCAACGCCCGGGCCTTGGCCGAGGCCTTGAGGTTGATGTACCGATCAGTGGCCAACACGTGATGAAAAATACCCAGATGATCGGCCACCTGGTGCGCGTATTTGCGGTGTGATGCAGTGGCTAGCATTAACGTGCGTCCGCCCGCGTGTTGCGCATTGAGGAATTCCAACAATACCTTTCGGTAGGGGAGGCGGGACACATCCAAGTCCACTCGCTGCGCAATTTGGTGCTTTAAATTCGCACGTCCCCGCAACAGCCATATGAGCATGAATGGTGCCCAGTACGGTTGGCGGCGCATCATTCGCAGCGCAGACTCCCTCAGCAGATCCGTCTGCACTAAGGTTCCATCGAGGTCAACCGCTAGCGGAGTCATGGATGATGAATATACGAGGTTTTGAAAATAAGTGTACTCGTAACAGTCACTCGTTTCTGTAGACCACGATGTCCCTATTGTGTAAAAAACAGGGTCTAGCTAGCACAGACGCGCCTACAAGCACTGTTTACCAAGCTGTTTGCGTATAATGACGGTTCAATTCATAGGATAGCCGTAGTCTGAAACGATGATTAAATTGGGCGTAGTCATGGATCCGATCGGCTCCATAAGTATCAAAAAAGATTCTACGTACGCGATTCTGCTCGCGGCACAGAACCGCAGCTGGCCGATTTATTATGCCGAGCAAGGTGATCTCTATCTCGACGACGGTGTACCTTACGCCCGGATCCGTCATTTAACTTTGTTTCGAGACACACAACGGTGGTTTGAATTTGGCGATGAAGACACCATTGCCCTGGATCAGCTGGACCTGTTACTGATGCGCAAGGATCCTCCGTTCGACATGGAATATGTGCACACCACCTATCTACTCGAGCAGGCTGAGGCCCGGGGCGTGCTCGTAGTCAATCGACCCCAGGCCTTACGTGATGCCAATGAGAAGATGTTTACTGCGTGGTTTCCCCAGTGTGCGCCACCTACTCTTGTGACTCGGCGCTACCAAGACCTTCGTGCTTTTCTAGACGAACACAATGATATTATCTTGAAGCCCCTGGGTAGCATGGGGGGCGAGTCAGTGTTCCGGGTGGGCAGCAAAGATCCCAATGTTAATGTCATCATGGAAACACTCACCGGCTACCAACAACGGTTCATCATGGCACAACAGTATCTCCCCGACATCAAACACGGCGATAAGCGAGTGTTGCTCATCGATGGCAAGCCGGTGCCTTATGCACTGGCTCGTATGGCGCCACCGGGGGAGACTCGCGCTAATCTCGCGGTGGGTGGCCATGGGGAAGGTAAGGAGTTGTCGCCACGGGACCGATGGATTTGTGAACAAGTTGGGCCCACACTGCAGGAGCGGGGAATCGTGTTCGCCGGATTAGATATTATCGGCGACTTTTTGACCGAGATTAATGTCACCAGTCCCACCTGCATTCGCGAACTGGACAGCATATATGGACTGGATATCGGCGCCCAATTGCTGGACGCCATCGAGTCAAAGTTGCGAATTGATCACAAGATGATACGCTAAGCCTATAAAACCATTACGAAATCGGCTTACGCATTCTAATATTTACTAGAATCTAACTGTAACCAGTGATACGCCCGATATGGTGAGACCGGGCGCTGACAAGTGGCCGCGATCATAACCGTGAATTACGCTGACACCATACCCGGTTTTAACAACAACGACCGGCTCGGATTGACTACTTTTGGAAGCGTGTTGCTCCATGTGGTGATCGTGCTCGGCATTGGGTTCACCGCACCCCAGATCCTTCCCAAGACCAACCCATTACAAACCCTTGATATCACATTGGTCAACACGCGCAGCGACCTGACGCCGGATAACCCTGATTATCTTGCACAGGTGAATCAAGAGGGCGGCGGAGATACCGATAAGGTACAGATCGCGCGCAGCCCGCTGCCCGCCAATCCAACGCCTAGTCAGTCCCAAAAGCTGCCTCAGGCCAAGCTCGCGGCAAGAATAGAGACGTCACTCACAAAACCGGTCCCCGAGTATTTCACCGAACAGCAGGCGGTTCAGCAGGTAGTCACTACACAACCCGAACCGGAACCGGTTCGCCGACGACAGGATGAAAATAAACTGGGGGTGGTCAACATGTCGGAATTAGACCAAGAGCGTCAACGTCTCAGTGCAGAAATCAGCGAGGCTTGGCAAGACTACTTGAAACGGCCTAAGCGTAAATTCCTAAGTGCGCGCACCAAAGAATACAGGTATGCCGTATATATGCAGTCCTGGATATTAAAAGTAGAACGGATCGGCAATCTGCACTATCCCAGGGAAGCCAAGCGAAAACAGCTGCGAGGCAGTGTCGTCCTCGACGCACAAATCAGTCCTATGGG
>CALZGZ010000074.1 GCA_945787105.1 uncultured Gammaproteobacteria bacterium | reverse complement strand
TAGATAATCGGTGTCAACAATATATGACACCCTCTCTTGTCGTTATATTCAGGCGTGTGAAACTCGAAGATTATTTAACATTATTGGATGACGCCCTTTTCACGCATAGATTTCATCGCATTTTCTGATTGCATTTTTTGCACAAAATATACGCGTGCATCGCAAAGGTGTAATTTTGGTGCCTAGGCTGCATTGGTGCAGTGTATTGCACTGTATGAGGAATAACGCACAACGTAGACAGTACTCCGCTGTACGGACCGGCTGTCTCGCTCCACCATTATCTACGGTGCGTTATGAGAAGTCAGATACGCTACTCGCATGGGTATTTCTGACGTGTGCATCCATAATGTTTCCGAACGTCTGCTTAGCTGACGGCAGCAGTATGACGATCCTATGTTGAATCGCGGTGCTTGACGTTCGGAGATTGACTGTTAAAGCCAAACAGATTGGCGACATCTATAGATGTTATAGGGTGGTTACAGTGTAACCACCCCTATTTCTAGATAATGCTCAGCACTTTCGTCGTCGGTCTTTTGCCGCTCTGGCATTTGTAACGTTTTGCATATTTCTACCAAAGGGTTCCTGCTGGAAGTAGTGGATCTTCGTACTTGACGCTTGGACACTGCCTATCAAAACAAATCTGATTTGCTACGTCTAAGAATTTTTTAGGGTGGTTACACTGTAACCACCCTATTTTGAACGATGCCCAGCGTTTTCGTCCTCGGTCCTTTCCCGCACTGGCATGTGTAGCTTTTTGCGTATTTCTGCCAATGGGTTTTTGCCGGAGGTAGTGGATCTGTATTCCTCGCGGCGTTTCGCTTCTGCCAGACTCGCCATCTGCTGTTTCGCGTGTCTCAACTGCGCCTGTTCACGCTCGATGCGCTCACCACGCACCTTGATGCCGAGGTTGGGCACGAATTCACCTTTATTCGCAGCCCGACACAGGTAATGGAGGAACCTCAGTTCGTCATACACGGGTTTCATGCCCTTCTGCTCCGAACGCAGTCGTCCCTCCAGCTCATCGAGGATAGGCTGGCGTACCTCCGCCGTAACAGTATTCAAATAACGATCCGCAAGTTCGCACTGATTCTCAGACAGCCGCTTGGGATAGATCAGCGGCGGGTCTGCCTCAGGGCGGTTGGAAATTTTTGTCTCTGTAGTTTTTGTAGTAGTAGTATTTATATAACTACTACTACAACTACTACCCGACTTCGATTTTTGAGGGTTCAAAATTTGGTCATGGCTTATCTCCAGCTTTGAAATTTGGTCCTGGTGATCCGAGCTCGTTTCCACGACCACGTTTCGCAATCGCGTCATCACCTTGGCACTGAATGCAAAATACCGCCGCGGTGAATCCTGCTGGATCGCCTCCACCGCTTGCATTCTTCGTTCGAGCGGATGGCCTTGGGCACAGATATCGATACCCTCATGGATGTCTTCGTCGATCGTATCCAACACCCCCTTGGCGACCAGGCGTACCCGCGCATGATGATGGGTAAGCGACTGTCGCAGGAATGTCATGTAGTCGGGGTCCAGATGCAGGGCATCCGCCAGCGGCAGGGGTTCATCGTGCAGCGCGTAGACGTTGCCACGGAAGCGGCCGCTCGCATCATCACGCAGCCGTGCGCACAATGTCAACCAACGGGTAGCGCGCAAAATGGCGATGGCCCTGGAGATGGTCGACGTGGACGAAACATTGGTTTTCTTGGCGAGGGTCTCGTAACTGGGAAATGCGGTGTTGGTGCCGGTCTCTCGGGCCTGCAGCATGATGACCATCCACACCAATTTGTCCACGGGCTCGAGCACGGGGTCTTGCACCACCAACGTGGGGAACGATTGATGTCGGTTGCCCATGAACAGCATGGTATCGGCGTGCGTGCTACTCGAATCCCGTTGCGCACGTTCTATGGTCGCCTGTATCAATGCATCCAGTGCGTGGGTCTGGGGTCGAAGCCCTTGGGAACTGTCACCCATCTGAACACGCTCGCGCCGAAGGTTCGACGCTGCTTCGACCCGTCAGATCACCGTATTGATTCCAGCGCTGCGTCAAGTTCCATATGGCCCGCATCGACATACCGGTTTCACGTTGGATGGCAAGATAATCATTCGGTGGCAGCGGACCGTCCTCTTTCTGGTCCACCAGTTGGACCCAGGCGTTCCAAAGTGTGTGCGTGCTCTCTTCATCGGGTTCTGCTGGCCGGCCGACGGAGGGATCCACGGTTAACATGCGGCGCAGTCGCGTGTATTCACGGGAACCCAGACCGAACAGCGTCTGCATCATCTCCAATGGTGCGTCCGCGGCGATCAGCACCTGCTGTAGTTCCTCGGATTCGCGCTGCCGCCGCAGGTGCTCGATCATCGGCCAATATACGTCCCGATTGAGGCCGATCTCGAGGCAATGGGCACGCAACGACTCAATACGATAGAGATCGGCGAGGTTCATTTCGCGCAGCGCCTCGATTTCGCGAGGGCCGAAGTTCATGTTGCGCAGCGCGGATTGATCCCCTTCGGCGAGACAACGGATGGCGTACATCAGCACGGCCGTGATCAAGTCGGATTCTTTGGTCACGTTCATCACGCCTATTCCCAGAGCCGAATCTGCGAGTCTTGCGCCACGCGGTGAATGTGGCGGTAGGTGTCCATCAAGTTGAGAAGATCTTGCCAGTCTTGCTCACCGAGTTGACGCCAGAGCCGATGGCCGGTGTGCCCTGGATCCAGGGTCCAGACGCTATTGAAGAGTAGACCGGCATCCTGGTTCTCGAGCGCCTGGCGCAGGACCGAATCATCGGACAAGGTGGCAACGACAGCTTCCAGCGGTGCCACAGTCATCTCTGCACAGGCGGCAAGATGCCACCACAGCATCGAGACCTGACCCAGCGTGTCGGCATCCAATTGCTCGGCCAACGACGCATCCGGCACGTCACGAAGGATGAAGCCAAGCCCCTTGCCGGACAGTGGCGCAACCAAGTCGCCGATGCCGTTGCGTTGAGCGAGACGTGCGGCCAGGGTCCAGGCCCGGGCGCGCAAGGATTTGAGGTCCGTGGGGCCTCGTTGGCTGAGCGTGATCGATTGCGTTACAGGCGTTTCGGTCGAACGGGCGGGTGATTCGATCGCGGTGCCCGCTGTTTCTTCTGTGTTCTGCTCAGCGTTGTTGGGTGTTATCGCCTGTGAGGGTCGTTGAACAACGGACGTCTCACGGTCGGCTGTCGCTTCCGCGCTGTCACCACGGGAGTTACCACTAATCTCAATACCGGCAACATCTTTTACTTTTGTCGAAGCGGCTCTCGAAGAAGCGTCTTCTTCTTCCTCCCTCGGATCAGCAACCTGTTCGTCATCAGATATCGGAATGTCGATATCGCGTCCAAGAAGCTGTGCATCCATTTCGACGCGAATGGCATGGATGCTCACCTCAAGCGCCTCCGCAATCTCCGTCTCGATGGCAGCGCGTAACAGTTCGAGGTCCCACTCGGGACTGTCGTATCGTTCACATAACGCCGCAAACACTGCCTCAAAACTTTCATCATCACCCAGGGTCCGGCTCTTCCAGATCACGCGCGCGGCCCTGTCCAAGGCACGAATCCGTTCGATCTGCGGTCTTCCCAGCCCCGACTGCAGCGCTTGGGGAATAGCCGGGAGCAAGGTGTGAACCGCGTATCCCATCTGAGAGATCAACCCATGACTTACGCTGTAGCCACGTTCTCTAAGCATCGTTTCAAGCTGTCTTTGCGAAAGCTTATCGATCTCCATTTCCACCTCGAGAAGTTGCTTGGCCTCAAAGACGGCCCGAGCCTTGTCGATGAAACACAAGCCACTACGCAGATCGTTTTCCCTCAGATGCGCAAGCAGCACATCCGATTCGTGATGCCACGGCTTGAACAGGCAATCGACCCAATAGAATCGCTCGTCGCTCGTTTCCTGGTGCAACGCCTGCAATATATGCAACCGAGTGTTGCCCCCGGCACCGACGACATAATCTGTCTCACCGGATCGACAAGTGACGACCAGCGGCTGATCCATACCCTCGGCCCGAATCGAGGCCTTGATACGGTCGTATTCCGGATTCTCGCTGCGGCGCGGATTGCGGTCATAGGCTTTGATGCGTGTGATCTCCAAACGCATTGTCGTCGGCACATCCGGTTGCATTACCGTCCCGGATGCGGACGAAGACCGTGACGTCGAGGATGTTTTTTTGGCGGGGGTATTACTCATCGCAAAGTATCTAGCTCAGCGTCCAGTTCGTCTCGCACGACGGCAAATATCTCTGGATACCTGACCAGGCTGTGTCTCGGCACCATCTTGAGCCGACCGTCGCAGCGCAGTGCGACACGACGGGTCATCTGCTCGATCCGTGTCGCAAGCAAGGCACTTGCATAGCGATGCCCGCCTGCCAGTTGATACAAGTACGAAACCGAGTCATTGCACACTGCCGCCACTTCAGCGCGCTCCCGCTTGGTTGCTGCCTTTAAGAATTGCTTTAGCTCCATGGACAAAAACATTAGCCCAGTGCTAATCATCTCTCAAGGCTCGACACCCACTAATTGTTTATCATTGTGCTAAATTTCAAACCATACCCTTGCTATACTATTTTGCATGACGCGAAAACAAGAACAGATCCGGCTCGCCAACCTGGAAATACTCATCGCCGAGGCGGGTTCTGCCGCCAAGCTCGCCCGGATCGCCGGCGCCAACAGCTCCTATCTCAGCCAGGTCCGGCGTCAAATGCAGACCCTGAAGGGCACACCGAGGGGGATTGGCGACGAACTGGCCGGAAAACTGGAACGCGGTATGGGGAAGCCGGTGGGCTGGATGGACGAGATTCACAACAGCATCCGCGAAGCGCCGCCGCCTGAATATGAAACAGCTGAACCTGGACCCGACCCCCGCCATTTGCACCCGCTTATCTCGTGGATTCAAGCCGGCGAGTGGACTGAAATCGTGGGGAACTTCGAACCCGGAGACGCGGAGACATACTTACCCTGCCCCACCACATGTAGTAAGGATACCTTCGTGCTACGTGTGAGGGGAATGAG
>CALZGZ010000073.1 GCA_945787105.1 uncultured Gammaproteobacteria bacterium | reverse complement strand
GGAATCGGGCGAATTGGAGCTCATGCTCGCGAAGATCGCCGAATTCTATGAGCAGGAAGTCGATGACGCTGTCGCCGCATTGAGCAGTCTGATCGAGCCAATCTTGATCGTGGTGCTGGGGCTTATCATCGGCACGATGGTAGTAGCCATGTACTTACCGATCTTCAAGATGGCGGCAGTGTTCTAAAGCCTTGTATGGCGCGGCTACCGGCACCTGGTTTCGTCGATCGTACAGAACAATAACACTTCGTGCTCCAAGCGTTCGCGGAAAACACATCCCTGTTTCTGATCTCCGTGGCGCTGTTGAGCCTGTTGATTGGAAGTTTTCTGAACGTCGTCATCCATCGGATGCCCATCATGTTGCAGCGCGCATGGCGGGAGCAGTGCCAAGAGGTGTTGGAGCTGCCCACAGGCAAGCCTCTTGAAGCGGAGGCGCTATCCCTTGTACGTCCGCGCTCTCAATGTCCGCACTGCGGCATCATGATCAAAGCAAGTGAGAACATTCCGGTTTTGAGCTTCTTGCTCCTCAAAGGCCGTTGCTCCAACTGCCGCGAGCGGATTTCTTGGCGTTATCCCGTTGTCGAAGCGTTAACCGCGGTGTTGTCTGTGATCGTCGCATGGCGCCTGGGTTTCAATGTGTCCACCGGTTGGGCCCTGTTACTCACGTGGTGTTTGATCGCGCTTAGCTTTATTGATCTGGACCATCAAATTCTTCCCGACAACATTACCTTGCCGGTTTTGTGGCTGGGTCTATTGGCAAATGTCTTCGCTACGTTCACGGATTTGCAGTCCGCGGTGTTGGGGGCAATCGCCGGTTACGCGTCCCTATGGCTGGTGTTTCACGGCTTCAGATTGCTCACCGGAAAGGAAGGTATGGGCTTTGGCGATTTCAAGCTGTTTGCGGTGTTCGGTGCCTGGTTGGGATGGCAGGCGCTGCCACTCATCATCCTGCTGTCTGCGTTCTCGGGGGCTGTTATTGGTATCCTCCTGATCACGCTGCGCGGCCGGGATCGTGAGATACCGATTCCCTTCGGGCCTTACCTATCGGTCGCCGGCTGGATTGCGCTGTTATGGGGTGAACAGATCACCAACGCCTATCTGCAGTTTGCCCGCCTGACTTGACACACCTATGCTCCGGATTGGTCTAACTGGAGGTATCGGCAGTGGTAAAACGATAGTGTCGAATCGCTTCCGGCATCTGGGGGTCCCGGTTATCGACACGGATCAGATCGCCCATAGCCTCACTACTCGCGAATCAGTCGCTGTCCGTGAGATCGTCCAAGAATTTGGGCCACATATTGCCCGCGACGGTGAACTCGACCGTAACGCATTGCGTGAGCAGGTCTTTAACGACGCCCGAGCGCGACGCAAACTGGAGGCAATTCTGCATCCACGCATCCGCGATGAAGTAACCACACGGATGAGGGTGCTGGATGCTCCGTATTGCATAATCGTGGTGCCGCTAATGGTCGAAACCAACTTCCAAGACCTGGTCGACCGGGTGCTGGTGGTCGAGGCGCCCACCGAAAAACGCCGCCAATGGCTTGCGGTACGAAATGGATTTTCTAACACGAACATTCAACAGATCTTCTCGGCCCAGGCCTCTGATAATGAGCGGGCCGCTATCGCGGACGATCTGATACGCAATGACGGAGATATTGCGCAGCTTGTGCGTCGAGTCGATGATTTACACCGGCGCTATACAGCGCTGGCGGGTTAAATGTTCCCGTTTCCCCACAGCGCGCCGATCATCGCGATGCCCTGAGCCCCCAATCGCTGTGCCTGTTGCAGGTCTTTGGGCCGCATCCCCCCCAGTGCATATACGGGTAAATCAGCCTTTGCGCACAGGGCGCCGAACCGACGCCAGCCCAATGGCATGGTCCCGGGGTGGGAGACGGTCCTGGAGACGGGGCCAAGCACCACAAAATCTGCATTAATTCGTTTCGCCATCATAATCTCGGCGTCGCTGTGACAAGATGCCGCCACCCAATACTGGTCGGAAAGCGGTCGCCGATCACATGTCCGTAATTGTGATGACGTGAGATGAATTCCATCGACATCCATATCTATCACCGTGCCCGCGCTCGCGTTTAACAACACCTTTGCCCTGCGGCTGCGGGACTTGGCCACAACCTCGCCGACGAACTCCTGCAACTCCCGGTGCGACATTGATTTTTCCCGCACCTGAATGAGTCCTCCATGCTCCAACAAAGTATCCAGACGGGATAAGATCCGCTCACGTCCAAATCTTTGCGCATCGGTAATCAGGTACTTCGATGGTAACTGCAAGCTACGCACGATACTTCTATTACCTTCCAGAAAATCGACGTCTTGCAGATCCGACGGCTTCATCCATTGCAGCGCCTGTCCTTCGCGCCCCTCGGGAACCCCGTCATAGCTCAATACCCGCAATACGTTGAGCGTGATAGGCCGGTCGGGGTAATCGTGATGCACCGTGACCCACGGCTGGGTCCGATCAACACGTATCCCCAACTCCTCTGCCAATTCACGTTGCAACGCCTGTCCCGCCGTCTCATCGCGCTTCAGTTTTCCGCCTGGGAATTCCCATTTACCGCAATGGTGGTCCGGATACGTTCGCTGAGCGATAAGTATCCTTCCGTCGCCATCCGTTAAAATGCCGGCCGCGACCTCAAGCCGGTCAGGTGCGGTATTCGGCGTTAATGCGCACATACTCGGTAGATAGATCGCAGGTCCAAATCGCCGCCTGGTCATCACCGGCGCCCAGATCTATGGACACCAGCAACTCCTCGTGCGCCATCGCCGCCTCACCAAGAGCTTCAGTATACGTCGGCGCCACTTCACCACCGGTGACAATAGCTTGGTTGTTGATGCGAATACTCACCTTGCGAATATCGAGATTCGGCACCTCTGAACGTCCAACCGCCGCGAGTAATCGGCCCCAATTGGGGTCGCTGGCATAAAAGGCGGTCTTCACCAGAGGGGAGTGAGCGATCGTATGAGCCACTCGTACACAGTCTGCTTCACTCGCACCACCGGTTACTGCAATCTCGACGAATTTTGTGGCGCCTTCTGCGTCGCGGATTATGGCCTGGGCCAAAGTCTTGGCTACCGAAATAAACGCCTGTGCGAATTGAGGATAATTCGGGTGGTCGAGGGTGGTGATCGGTGGCTGGCGCACCGCACCGGTGGCAAAGATGACACACGCGTCGTTGGTGGACGTGTCGCCGTCAACCGTGATCCGATTGAAGCTTTGTGCAACCGCCTGTTCCAGGCAGGCCTGCAATACAGTTTGTGTTACCGACGCGTCCGTAGCGATGTAGGCCAGCATCGTCGCCATGTCCGGGCAGATCATTCCCGAGCCTTTTGCGATACCGGTAATGGTAACGGTCTGCCCACCCAGGATGGTCTGCACCGAGACACCTTTGGGCACCGTATCAGTGGTCATGATGGCGCGCGCCGCATGCAGCCAACCGTCGGTTCGTAACCGTTCACTACATTTACGCACAGCCGCCACCATACGATCGACCGGTAACCGTTCGCCTATCACCCCGGTGGAGCACGGCAGGACCTGCTCCGTGACCACATCGAGTTGCTTGGCCACCGCCTGGCAGATCTGTTTGGCATCGTGGTATCCGTTCTCCCCGGTTCCGGCATTCGCACAACCGCTGTTAACGACCAGCGCCCGCGGCGATTGAACCTTGCGGTGATCACGGGCTAGTTGTACTGGCGCAGCCACAAACCGATTACGGGTAAACACCGAGGCAACCTGGGTTCCCGGCGAGCATTCCAGCAGCGCGACATCGTCGCGTTTCGATTGCCGAATCGCAGCGCACGCGGTTCCCCAACGAACGCCGGCCACCGGCAGCAAAGTCTCAGGAGCACGCAGTCCGACGGGCAAGGTCACATACCTTAGGCGTTGAGCCGGCCGTGACAGTGCTTATACTTCTTTCCTGAACCACATGGACACGATTCGTTGCGACCAATCTTGCGCCCCTCTCGAACATAGGGCTTAGGCGGGGCCTGAACCGCAACGCCACCTGTATCCTGTGACTCAGCCAGCTGCTGGTCACCCATTTCCGGATGAACAAACTCCATCCGCCGCTGGGCACGTTGTTGGGCCTCCAGTTCCTCGACCTCGCCCTCGGTGCGAATTTGTATCTTGGACAGGATTGTTATCACATCATGCTTCACTCGGCCCAACAGGTCCTGAAACATCTCAAACGCTTCGCGTTTGTATTCTTGTTTCGGGTTTTTTTGTGCGTAACCACGCAGCCCGATCCCTTGCCGCAAATGATCCATCGACGCGAGATGCTCTTTCCATTGCGAGTCTAATACCTGCAACATGACTGCCTTTTCTAGATGACGCATCACCGGCTCGCCTACTTCCTGTGTCTTAGCCGCATAGGCGTTGGCAATCTCTGTTGTAATTCGCTCGCGCAGTGTCTCTTCGTGCAATTCCGGGTCATCCTCCAACCATTGCTTAATGGCTAACCGAATTCCGAACTCACCCTCCAAATCATGTTCCAGACCATCGATATCCCATTGCTCTTCCAGACTCTGCGGCGGTACGCTGCGGTTAATGACGCTGGTAATGACATCCCCGCGCATGACCTCGATGCTCTCTGATATATCCTCGATATCCATGAGCCGGTTCCGCTCTTCGTAAACAATCTTGCGCTGTTCGCTCGCCACATCGTCGTATTCGAGCAGCTGCTTGCGGATGTCAAAATTTCGCCCTTCGACCTTGCGTTGGGCGTTCTCGATGGCACGGGATACCCAGGGATGCTCGATTGCTTCTCCTTCTTCCATGCCGAGCTTTTGCATAAGTCCGGAAACCCGCTCGGAACCGAAGATACGCATTAGATTGTCTTCCAATGACAAATAGAATCGCGAGGAACCGGGATCACCCTGCCGACCGGAGCGCCCGCGTAGCTGATTATCGATACGCCGTGACTCATGGCGCTCGGTGCCAATGACATGCAGACCACCGGCAGCAACGACTTGTTCGTGGCGCTCGTGCCATGCGTCACGGGCCTGCTGTTTCGCATCCTGATCCTCACCCAAACCCTTGAGCTCCATTTCCAGGTTACCTCCTAACACGATGTCGGTACCGCGACCGGCCATATTAGTAGCGATGGTGATCGCACCCGGGCTTCCGGCCTGGGTGATAATTTGCGCCTCTTTCTCATGATGTTTGGCATTCAAGACCCGATGGTCCAGGTTTTCTTTGGTCAGCAAGCCGGACAACACCTCGGATGCCTCGATCGAGGCGGTGCCTAGTAGTATCGGTTGACCGCGATCATGAGATTCGCGAACACCGCCGACTATTGCGGTGAACTTCTCTTGCATGGTTCGATACACGAGGTCCGGATGGTCGTCACGGACCATTTCCTGGTCGGTGGGGATCACTACGACTTCTAGCCCATAGATCTGCTGAAATTCAGCAGCCTCGGTGTCGGCGGTGCCAGTCATTCCAGCGAGCTTGCCATAAAGACGGAAGTAGTTCTGAAATGTAATTGAGGCAAGGGTCTGATTTTCTTGTTGCACCTTCGCGCCTTCTTTGGCTTCCACTGCTTGATGTAGACCCTCGGACCAGCGTCGACCGGGCATCATGCGGCCGGTGAACTCATCGATAATGATCACCTGATCGTCGCGAACGATGTAGTCGACATCTTTTTGAAACAGCGTATGAGCGCGCAAGGCGGCATTCAAATGATGCAGCAAGGAGATGTTCGTCACGTCGTATAGACTGCTACCCTCCGACAACAACCCCGCCTCACTCAGCAGACGCTCTGATGTTTCATGCCCCTGTTCGGTGAGAAATACCTGCTTATTTTTCTCGTCGACGCTGTAATCGCCGGGCCCATCTTCCACCTCCTGGCGGGTCAATCTGGGGATGATTTTGTTCATTGTGCCATACAGATCGGTGCTTTCTTCAGCAGGACCCGAAATGATTAACGGCGTACGCGCTTCATCGATGAGGATGGAGTCGACCTCGTCGACAATGGCGTAGTGTAGCCCTCGTTGCGCCCGATCCTCGGCTGAGAACGCCATGTTGTCGCGAAGGTAGTCGAAGCCGAATTCGTTGTTGGTGCCGTACACTATATCCGCCGCGTAGGCTTCGCGTTTGGAGATTGGATCCTGTCCGGTGGTGATGACACCGACCGTGAGTCCCAAAAACTTGTATATCTCGCCCATCCATTCGGCGTCGCGACGCGCCAGATAATCGTTGACGGTCACAATATGTACAGACTGTCCAGCCAGGCTGTTTAAGTAAGCCGGTAACGTCGCTACCAGCGTTTTTCCTTCGCCGGTGCGCATCTCGGCAATCTTACCCTCGTGCAGTACGATACCACCGATAATCTGCACATCGAAGTGCCGCATCTCCAAGGCGCGCTTAGCGGCCTCCCGCACCACGGCAAAGGCCTCCGGTAACAACTCCTCCACCGTCTGTCCTTGCTCGATGCGTTCACGAAATTCGGCCGTCTTTGCGGCCAGTTCGCCGTCTGATAGTGCACTCACCGAGGGCTCCAGCGCATTCACGTCGCTGACGGTCTTCGACATCTGTCGGATCAATCTTTCATTTCGAGTACCAAAGACCTTTTGCAATAACGATCCGATCATTCCCAATCCTTACCTCACTCTAAATAAAAGTAGCAACCATATGGGGTTAGTATGAAGGGTAATGGACCCAATGAAAACTCATTGGACCTTAGAATTGAACCAACGTCGCTGCCGAGGAATTTATGAACGAGAGGTTTTGAGATAGCGCCGCGGGTTCACCGTCTGGCCGTTTAATAACACCTCGAAATGCAAGTGCGGTCCCGTGGAGCGACCGCTGTTGCCCACCACCGCCACCACTTGGCCTTTTTCGACGCGTTCTCCGATCTGCACGACGGTTGCCAAGCCGTGAGCATATCGCGTCGTGTATCCGTTGCCATGATTAATTTCAACCATCAAGCCGTAGCCGACCTCGATCCCGGCGTGGGTTACGATGCCAGCGGCCACGGCCTTGATGGAGCTTCCAGCCTTACCGGCGATGTCCACACCGCCGTGAAAGTCACGACGGCCGCTAAAAGGATCGGTGCGGTAACCATACCGCGACGATAACCAGCCCCCTTCCACCGGCCAGCCTCGAGGAAACTGTCGTTTGTGTAATGTGCGGTCCATCATCAGGGATTGCAAGATATTCAGTTCCTCGTACTTGTCCTGCAGGCGCTGATCCAGGCGGTCAAGAGCATCGATGAAATCGGTTTGCGACTGATTGTGAACCGCGATGGAAGACTCCGGCCCGCCCAACGCCGGCTCTTCGTTAAAACTGAATTCACTGGGATCTAGGCCCGCCATTTCCGTCAAGCGCTGTCCCAACGCGTTAATTCGGGACACCTGCGCCTGGAGCCGGCCAAGATTGCGCCCCAGCGCGTCGAGATGATTTTCTACTTCGGATCTTGCCTTCGCGACTTGGGTTCTTTGATCCTGAATCCCGCTCTCTATGAGACGTGCGTAGTACTGATAGTCCGGTATTTCGCTCGGGGCGCCAGCAAGTTGGTGGCTGCTCTTGAAGTAATACCCGGCGATCGCGGATAGGACAGGTAGTACAATAAGTAGCGATATCATCAGCACTGTCACTTTGCGGCGCGTGAGACTGGTGCTGCGGCGTTTGCCCGTACCGTTGGGAACGATGATAATACGCATGAGTTGACGCGATCGTTTATCTTTGTAGTCAGTGATTCACCCATGTCTCCGACAACGAAAACCAAGACCTTTCAGTCCGTGGCGGCTCTGCTCGCAACCCGTCACACTGCGGGTGTCTCGTTGTCGAGCCTCATAAAGCAACTCCAAAAGATCCAACATATCTGGACCGCCATCGTATCCGCCGATTTGGCGGAACACAGTCGACCGACATTCTATGCGAATGGCCGGTTAACCATATCCGCTGACTCGCCGGTCTGGGCCAACAGCATCCGGCATAATCAAACTTCCCTCGTGCAGCGGCTGCGTGAGCATGGATTACCCGAAGTTGAAAGCATCCACATTCGCGTGCTGCCTTCAGATCAGCAGCGGCGACGCACTCCGGTGCACCGCAAAAATCCTTCACCCGATATGCAACAGGTAATCCAAAGCACTGCGCTGGGGATCCAAGACATAGAGCTTAGAACCGCCTTGATAAAGCTTAGCAAAATACTCCGCTAAAGTTCCGCACAGAGGCAAAAAACCTGGCCTCTAATCCACGCTCTCCGGATCCCTTTACCACGATTGGCCGGCTTTCTAACGTCGCGCCAACCAAAGTGTGGTTTATAGAGTCGCGGGTACGGTATGCACAAACGCGATTGGCGCTACCTCAGGATCGTCAAATGACACCAACTCCCAGGCAGAACTGTCATGGACCAAAGTTCGAAGCAACTGGTTATTTAGCGCGTGTCCGGATTTGTACGCGCTGAATGCGCCGATCAAAGGATGACCGAGCAAATATAAATCACCAATCGCATCCAGGATCTTGTGCTTGACAAATTCGTCCTCGTAGCGCAAGCCATCATCATTCAATATATGATACGAATCCATCACAATGGCATTGTCCAGGCTGCCTCCGCGTGCTAACCCGGCATCGCGCAAGGCTTCTAAATCCTGCATAAAACCAAACGTACGTGCCCGGCTTACTTCCTTTACAAACGACGTCGTAGAAAAATCAACACTCGCTCGTTGCGTAATGTTGTTGAATATCGGGTGATCAAAATCAATAGCGAAAGAAACTTTGAAGCCATCCAAGGGATCGAAGCGAACCCATTTGTCCCCTTCTTCAATCTCTACCTTCTTGGTAATGCGAATAAACTGTTTCGGTACTTCTTGTTCTTCTATACCCGCCGACTGAATCAAAAATACGAACGGCCCGGCACTTCCATCCATGATCGGAACTTCGCCGGCGGTGAGATCGACATAGGCATTATCTACACCAAGACCAGCAAACGCCGACATCAGGTGTTCAACGGTGGAGATCTTAACGCCCTCGTTCTCGAGGGTGGTGGATAACCGGGTGTCACCAACATACTCGGACCTCGCGGGAACTTCTACCGGCGGATCTAAATCGACCCGTCTGAATACGATGCCGGTGTCTGGCGCGGCTGGCCTTAATGTTAAATAGACTTTGTCCCCTGTGTGTAGCCCAACTCCGGTTGCTCGGATAACGTTTTTCAGCGTGCGTTGTTTGATCATTGGATTATTCTTGAGCCTTTTGTTATACGACACGCGGCCGTCCACGGGCTTGGAGAGGCCCTCCCCGAAGCGGCGCATCGTACACGATTCTAGTCGATTTGTGTAGTCATAGCGGTACCCGCCCTTAATCCGCCTGACGCCGAAGAAACGCTGGAATATCCAGGTAATCCATGTTCTTTTCATCCGGCATCGCCGGCAAATCCCGGTCCTGTCGGCGGTTCCGGATCACCGTGGGGGCCTCGTAATCCTCATAATTGACCGCTGTCTGGACAGAATGGACCACCTTGTAGGGTCGTGCCTCGGATGCCGCCTCGCCGATGCCGGTGGCCACCATGGTGACCCGGAGATCCCCCTGCATCTCCGGGTCCAGCACCGTTCCAATCACCACCGTGGCATCGTCGGCGGCGAATTCCCGCACCACATTACCGACTTCCTCGAACTCGCCGATGGACATATCCATCCCAGCCGTGACATTGATCAGGATCCCGCGGGCACCGGAAATGCGGGTGTCCTCGAGCAGTGGACTGGACACCGCCGCGCGCGCCGCCTCGGTGGCACGTTCGATGCCAGTAGCCGTCGCCGAGCCCATCATCGCCATGCCCATCTCAGCCATCACGGTGCGGACATCGGCGAAATCCACATTAATGAGTCCCGGACGGGTTATGAGTTCCGAGATGCCCTGTACCGCATTGCGCAGTACCTCATTGGCCTTCGCAAATGCCTCGAGCAAAGTCGCCTGTTTGCCCATCACGTCCAGAACCCGTTCGTTGGGTATGGTAATCAGTGAGTCCACGTATTCGGACAGCTCTTCAATACCCGTGGCCGCCACCGACATCCTCTTACCGCCCTCGAATGGGAATGGTTTGGTGATCACCGCGACCGTCAACGCCCCTTGTTCGCGCGCGATCTGAGCCACGATGGGTGCCGCACCGGTGCCCGTGCCGCCGCCCATGCCGGCGGTGATGAATATCATGTCCGCTCCTTGAATTGTCTCAGCGATACGGTCACGATCCTCCATCGCCGCCTGCCGCCCGATATCCGGATTCGCACCGGCACCAAGCCCTTTGGTGAGATTGGCGCCCAGCTGCAAAATGGTATCGGCATTGGACCGATTGAGAGACTGCACGTCGGTATTCGCGTTGATGAACTCTACGCCCTCGATGCTGGCGGAGACCATGTGTTCCACAGCGTTGCCGCCGCCGCCACCGATTCCGACTACCTTTATTACCGCTTGTTGATCAACTGTATCTATTAATTCAAACATGTGAATACTCCCGTGCCTGCGAAATTCTGGTTATGTAGGATTCCCGTCTCGCCACTTGTGAATTGTGCTTGCGTTGCATCGAACCCCCCTAAAAACCGCCGTGAAACCAACCCTTCATGCGTTCGAATACCGCCTTGAATCCAGACCGGCGTGATCCTTCGTCAAGTTTCGGACCCTTGTGAAGATTTCCAAATTGAATGAGCCCGACACCGGTGGAATAAATCGGATTCTTGACCACTTCGTTCAGCCCACCGATGTATTTCGGCATGCCCAATCGTACCGGCACGTGAAAAACCTCCTCGGCAAGCTCGATCATGCCATCCATCTTGGAACTGCCGCCTGTCAAGACGACTCCGGAACCGATAAGCTCTTCAAACCCGCTGCGACGAAGCTCACCACGCACCAACTCATACAATTCCTCGACTCGAGGCTCGATGACCTCGGCCAGGGTATGCCGGGACAACTTGCGCGGCGGCCGGTCGCCCACGCTGGGCGCTTCGATGCTGTCGTCACTGCTGGCCAACTGAGTCAACGCCGAACCGTACTTCTTTTTGATCTCCTCGGCAGACTGGGTCGGCGTGCGCAGCGCCACTGCGATATCATTAGTGACCTGATCGCCGGCGATAGGGATCACCGCGGTGTGCCGGATCGCGCCTTCGGTGAAGATTGCGATGTCGGTGGTGCCACCACCAATGTCGACCAGGCACACACCGAGGTCTTTCTCGTCCTCGGTGACCGTCGCCTGACTGGAAGCCAATTGTTCGAGAATGATGTCGTCTACTTCCAGGCCGCAGCGACGTATACACTTGATGATGTTCTGCGCCGCGCTCACCGCCCCGGTAATGATGTGAACCTTGGCCTCCAAACGCACGCCGCTCATACCAATGGGTTCGCGGATGCCTTCCTGCCCGTCGATGATGAACTCTTGCGGCAGAATATGCAGGACCTTCTGGTCGTTGGGAATCGCTAGCGCACGCGCCGCTTCGATCACGCGCTCAACATCTTGGCCAGCCACCTCCTTATCTCGTATCGCCACCACGCCGTGGGAATTGAAACTGCTGATATGGGCTCCCGCGATCCCTGCATAAACAGAGTAGATTTGACAACCGGCCATCAGTTCCGCCTCTTCCACCGCCCTTTGAATCGACTGCACAGTGGACTCGATGTTGGCGACCACGCCTTTGCGCATACCACGCGCCGGATGATGACCGACACCTATTATTTCTATTTCTCCTACAGGATTGACTTCCCCAACTATCGTCAACACCTTTGAGGTCCCAATATCGAGCCCAACAATGAAATGATCATCGTTTTTCTTAGTCATGTTTTTATATCCGGGTCTGAATTGTTCTTTGATTCCGGTTCGGATCGCCGCGAGACCGCGAGCCCATTGGGGTAACGCAAATCAACCCGAACCAGGGCATCAACCTGCGCGTGCAAAGAAGTCTGGTATGAGTGGATGAACCGTTGCAAGCGGGACTCAATATGCCGATTGCCCAGCAGCACCTCGAACTCAGGGGCTTCACTTACAGACGCAACACTCATCGCTGTGGCCGCCGGCGACAACGTTAATATCCACGCGTGGCGCTGTGTCAATTTGGCGCCTTTGATCTTAAGGCCCGAGTCTGCGAGGAACGCTTGCCAACTCCGATAACGGCCCAGCATCTCCCGGGAAATTTGGGGCGGTCCATCGAGGTGCACCAAATCTTTCAGGTCAGAGGCCGCAGTCAATGTGATTACCTCTCCGTCGGTATTCAACCAGTTACTTCGGCCCCAGCGAGCCGCCGGATGTTGTTCGCGAACCTTCACGTGAATACTGTCTGGCCACACTCGCCTTACTGTCGCTTTGTACACCCAATCCATGGCAAGGACAGCCCGCTCGACGTGCTCCAAGTCCACAGCAAAAAAATTTCCGTCCATGGCGGTCAATACCTTATTCCGCAGTTCTGTTGGATCGATATGCTCGAACGTTCCTTCAAGACGTACCTGGTCCAATTGAAACGCGCTCGGTAAGAACAATCGATCCGCCACCACCGCCGCAACCGTGGTCAGCATCAACAGGGTCACAGTCGCCAACAGCGTGGAGCGCCTGAACCGGAGACGCCGCATTATCTTGCGTTCACTTTCGCGCCGTGCCAAAGCCCGCAGTGTCATAGACTGATCTCCAGGATCCTACGCACCAGTTGATCGAATTCCATCCCCTTGGCCCGAGCCGCCATAGGCATCAGACTGTGATCGGTCATCCCAGGCACGGTATTGACTTCGAGAAAATAGGGCGCATTGTGTTCATCCAACATCAGGTCCACGCGTCCCCATCCTGAACAGTCAAGCACTTGGAAAGCGTGCAAGGACTGCTGTTGGAGCGCCAGTTCAAAATCAGCATCGAGTCCGCTCGGGCAGTGATAACTGGTGGAATCCGCTTCATATTTTGCGGTGTAGTCATAGAATGTCCGTGGTGTTTCCAGGCGGATTATCGGTAACGCCTCATCACCAAGTACGCCAACGGTCAACTCCGGCCCCTCGACACAACGCTCCGCAAGCACCGATTCGCCATACTCCCGTGCTGTGCGCCAGGCAGCTTTTAACTGCGCTTGAGTTGTTACCTTGGTCACACCAATGCTCGAGCCTTCTAAAGATGGCTTTACAAACATCGGCAGACCGAGCTCACTGACTGCGTCGGTAAGCTCGGTCTGTTTGGTTAACAGTCTGTATTCGGGAGTGGGAATACCCGCGCCTTGCCACATGATCTTGGTCCGTAGTTTGTCTATCGCCAACGCCGAGCCGAGCACGCCGCTTCCGGTATACGGAATACCGGCAACTTCCAACGCCCCTTGAATGACCCCGTCCTCGCCCCATCTGCCGTGTAATGCAATAAATGCGCGATCGACTGCGAGTTCATGTAAACGCCGCAGGACACCGCGATCAGCGTCCACGCCCACTGCGTCAAAAGCATGGGCCTGCAACGCTTGCAGTATCCTTGCGCCGCTCTTTAACGAGACTTCTCTTTCGGCCGATAATCCACCCATAAGAACCGCTATCTTTCCAATATCCTCATTCACTTGTGTTCGCCGATAATCCGTATTTCTGGCTCAAGCAAAATGCCATATTTCGTTTTCACCTCCCGTTGTAAACGCCGCACCAAAACCTCTATGTGTTCTGCAGTCGCCCCACCCCGGTTCTCGATAAAATTGGCATGTCGTTGCGACACGCAGGCTTGACCCTCACACACGCCTTTTAAACCACAAGACTCAATCAATCTCGCGGCATAGTCCCCCGGTGGATTGCGAAACACCGAACCGGCGCTTGGGATTTGCACCGGTTGCGTTTGCGCGCGCTTAGTCAGAAGAGACTTGATCCGCTGCCGTCCCCGTTCCACATCGCCCGGCATCAAACCCAACTCAGCGGCGATAAACCACTCGTCTGATCGCGGCGCGATGACTGATCGGTAACCGATCTTGAACTCATCGGGAGATCGCCGGAGCACGCGTCCGGTGCGGTCCACTGTCTCCACCGATGTCACCACCTTCCAGGTCTCGGCACCGAAAGCGCCGGCATTCATGGCCAGCGCACCACCCAGGGTGCCGGGAATGCCCGCGAAAAACTCCGCCCCGGTAAGCCCGGCGCGCACGCTGTAGCGGGCAATCTTTGCCCCCGGCACACCGGCCTCGGCATAGATGCCGTCATCACCAAGCCGGCGGATGGCACTCAGTCCTCTATGGGTGGCGATGATCACGCCACGGATACCACCGTCGCGCACTAGCAGATTGCTGCCTAATCCCGCCCACGTCACCGGCACGGTCGGGGGCAGATCGCGCAGAAAAGAAATCAAATCGTCCCGATCCGCCGGTACATAGAACTGATCCGCCGGACCTCCCACACGCCAGCTAGTGTGTTTCGACATCGGTTCGTTATGCCTCATTTCACCCCGAATCATCGCTGGCTCATCCACTTGCTGATTGATTGCGGCCATCATCATGGGTGCTTATCTCCGCAGCCGTTGACAGCCAATTGTTTCGACGCCTGACCGATATCACCGGCACCCAAGGTCAAGATCACATCTTGATCCCGCACAATGGACGACAGCGCCTGCGGTAAATCCGCTAAAGATTGAATGAAAATCGGATCGGTCCGTCCCCGGGCGCGAATTACCCGGCACAACGCACGCCCGTCGGCACCACTGAGCATCGCTTCACCCGCAGCGTAAACTTCAGTAACGATAAGCGGATCATAGTCAGCCAACACCTGGCTGAAGTCATCGATTAGATCCCGCGTGCGCGTGTAGCGGTGGGGCTGAAACACAACCACCAAACGCCGCTCCGGCCAACTATCGGCAGCGGCCCGTAACGTCGCCTGGATCTCGCGCGGATGGTGAGCATAATCATCCACCAACAACGCCGAACCATGTTTGACTTTGATCTCGCCACGTATGTCAAATCGACGGTCGATGCCTTGGAAATCTCGCAGCCCTTCGGTAAGCGCCTGCTCCGACACACCCAACTGATCCCCCACTGCGATCGCGGCCAGCGCGTTGCGTACATTGTGTCGCCCCGGCATCGGCAGTTCGATGGCCAGCGGTGTCTTGTGGCCTGGACGCATAACCTCGAAATGCATCGCCGGTCCATGTTGATGAATATTGGCGGCATGGAAGTCGGCCGCCGATGTCGTGCCGTAAGTTCGTATTGGTTTGCGTACCTGCGGGCTAATCTCGCGCACCACGGGATCATCCATGCACAACACCGCAAGACCATAGAACGGAAGATTCTGCAGGAAGTCGACAAAGGTTTGCTTGAGCACGCCGAAGTCCCCCGCATAGGTATCCATATGATCGGCGTCGATATTCGTTACCACCGCTATCAACGGCTGCAGATGCAAGAATGACGCATCGCTTTCATCCGCCTCGGCCACCAGGTATTCGCCGCTACCCAACTTCGCGTTGGACTTGGCGCTGTTCACCTGGCCGCCGACGACGAAGGTTGGATCCAAACCACCACGCGCGAGGACGCTTGCCACCAAGCTCGTTGCGGTGGTCTTTCCGTGAGTTCCGGCCACCGCAATGCCCTTTCTAAACCGCATCAATTCGGCGAGCATCTCTGCCCGCGGGATAACCGGGATCTTGGCCTGCAAGGCCATGTCAACTTCGGGGTTGTTGTCCTTCACCGCCGTGGATGTGACGACCACATCACAGCCCTTTACCAAAGCTGCGTCATGGCCAATGCGCACGTTGGCCCCAAATTCCCGCAATCGCTGGGTGGCCACGTTCTCAATCAGGTCCGAACCGGAGACTCGATAACCCAAGTTGATCAACACCTCCGCGATGCCGCTCATACCGCTACCTCCGATACCCACGAAATGGATTCGCTGAACGCTGTCACGCACGCAGGACCTCCATGCAGATATCCGCGACCCGCAGCGCCGCCTCGGGCCTGGCGAGCAGCCGCGCGCGCCGTGCCATATCCACGATCTCGGTCCGCTCGTGGCTCAAGTGGCGCAGTGTTTCGATTAACCGTTCCGCGGTGAGATCCTGCTGCAGAATGACGATGGCGGCATCTTGCTTGGCCAGGTAACGCGCGTTAGCCGTTTGGTGATCACCCACCGCATAGGGAAAGGGAACAAAGATAGTCGCGACACCCGCCGCACTGACTTCCGCCACGGTCATCGCCCCGGCCCGGCACACCACCACATCCGCCCAACCGTATGCTTGCGCCATATCGTCGATGAACTCGTCCACCCGCGCTGAAAGGCCGAGCCGTTGATACGCGCTATTGACGGACTCCGCGTTGCCGGCCCCGGTTTGATGCCAAACTTCCGGCATGGGCTCAAGCCCGTTGACCACCTCGGGGACCAACTCATTGAATACTTTGGCACCTTGACTGCCTCCCACGACCAGTAGTCGCAGTTCACCATGATGGCTCGCGAGCCGCGATGTCGGGTCCTGGAGTTGGGCGATCTCCCTGCGTATCGGGTTGCCGACATATTCTGCGTCAACTCCCTTGGGGAAGGTGTCGGGAAAACCGCTCATCACTCGCGATCCCAGCCGCGCCAATATGCGATTCGTGAGACCGGCGATGGCATTTGCCTCATGAATCAGTAACGGACGGCGAAGCAACCACGCGACGAGGCCGCCGGGCCCGGCAACAAATCCGCCCATACCCAACAACGCGGCCGGGCGGCGGCGCAAAATCACGCCAGTGGTTTGCAGCATTGCGGTGAGCAGTAAAAACGGCATACGCAGCAGACCCCACAAACCCTTGCCGCGGAGCCCGCGAATACTAATCCATTCGATGTCAAATCCCGCAGCGGGTACGGAACGCGCTTCGATGCCGGATTTGGTTCCCAACCACACGATGTTGACGCCCCGGCTGCGTAAAGTCTCCGCTACCGTGAGCGCGGGGAATACGTGTCCCCCCGTCCCGCCGGCCATAATCAATAACGTGCTCATCGCCGCGCTCCCGGTTTTCGCTGCAACGCGCGGTGGACAGCCAGCAACAAGCCGACTGCTACGCAACTAGCGAGCAGGCTCGAACCACCGTAGCTTAGAAACGGCAGCGTCAGTCCCTTGGTCGGTAACACCCCGGTGTTCACACCCATATTGATCGTTGCTTGAATCGCCAGGAGTGACCCAATCCCCTGGGCGAGTCGTGCGGCGTAAATCTCGCCAAACCGTTCCGCGCGGCGGGCGATTGCGAATGCCCGCCATAACAGCACCGCGAACAACATGATTACGAACAAAACACCGATTAGGCCCAGTTCCTCGGCGATCACGGCAAGAAGGAAATCGGTGTCGGCATGAGGCAAGTAGTAAAGTTTCTGAATACTGGCGCCCAAACCGACCCCGAACCATTCGCCGCGCCCGAATGCGATCAACGCTTGTACCAGCTGAAACCCGCTGTCAAAAGGGTCTGACCAGGGATTCATGAAGCTCATCACGCGTTCCGTCCGGTAAGGCGAGATGACGGTCAACACAACCATTGCCGCGACGCCCAACAGCACACACAGCAAGAAATGCCAGAACCGGATGCCGCCTAGAAATAACATCATGCCAACCGTGAGCGTGATCACCACGAAACCACCGAAATCTGGCTCTAGCAGCAATAACAATGCGAGCACCGCCAGCACGATGCCGATCACTAATACCCCTTGACTGAATTCCCCTAACGCTTCGCGTTTGCGTGTGAGATAGCCTGCGGCATAGATCACCATCGCTACCTTGGCGAACTCGGAAGGCTGAATCCGCATCGAACTCAACTTGAGCCAGCGGACGCTGCCATTCACCTCGATTCCGATGCCGGGTATCAACAACACGGCTAACGCGAGCATACACAAAATCAATAACAGCTTACTGAATCGCTCCCACCAGCTAATCCGAGTGAACGAGACGAGCATAATCAGCGCTATGCCCACGGCCACATGTATCGCGTGCCGCGTCAGATGCTGAAAGCTGGTCGCCAGGGATTGGTTTCCACTTGCGATCGTCGCCGAATACACCATCACCAAACTGAAGCTCAACATCGCGATGAGCACACCTACTAACCAGGCGTCAACGCGCGGCACCGGGGCCGCATCATTCGCACGGGTGGCCTGTGACACGCCGGACATCATGCGACTCGCTCCTTCACCAGGGCGCGGAATACATCACCCCGCTGTTCAAAATTCTCGAACATGTCGAAGCTGGCGCACGCCGGCGACAACATTACGACATCACCGGCGTGCGCCAGCTTGCCGGCTGTTCGTATTGCTTCACGCAACGTGTCTACGCGATAGCAAGGTGTCACGTCGTGGATAACACCCGCGATGGCGGCCGCATCCTGACCAAACAGTACGGCCGCGCGCACGTGTTGGGATACCGCTTTTCTGAGCGGAGAAAAATCCGCCGCTTTACCGTCGCCACCGGCGATAAGAATCACCGGGGACTCGCTACCGCGCAAAGCCGCCACTGTCGCACCCACATTGGTGGCCTTCGAATCGTTCACCCACCGGATCCCGTCGTGATCCAACACTAGCTCGGTGCGGTGAGGGAGCCCGGTAAACCGGCGCGCCGCGTTCACCATTTCAGTTGACGACACACCGGCAACGCTTGCCAATGCCATCGCCGCCAGCACATTCGCAAGATTGTGGCTACCAAACAGAGGCACCTGTTGGCGGGGCATTAACTTTTCTCCGCCACGCGCCAACCACAGCGTATCGCCGTGGGCTATCAATCCGAACTCATCGTCGCGTTGCGGAGCGGAACATCCAAAGGTCAACGTGGATCGTGCCCGTGGAACCAGTTCCAATGTCGCGGGGTCATCGCGATTCACCACCGCCACCCCGTCGCCGTGAAAAATTCTTGCCTTGGCCTGTGCGTAGGCGTTCACATCAGGATACCGGTCCATATGGTCGGGACTGACATTCAACACCGCGGCGGCCTTGGGCCGCAGACTCGACGTAGTTTCCAGTTGAAAACTTGACAATTCCAGCACGTACCAATCCGGCACCCGTGTAGCGGGGGCAAGCAGATCCAGCACCGGCACGCCGATATTGCCACCCAGCGGCGCATCCAATCCAGCCATGCGGCACATCTCGCCGACCAGCGCGGTAACGGTGCTTTTTCCATTCGAGCCGGTCACCGCGATCACCGGGGCTTGAACATGACGTGCGAACAACTCGACGTCGCCGGCTAATTCCACACCGTGTTGGCGCGCTTGTTGAATGCCCGGTTCATGGATAGACACGCCGGGGCTGACTACCACGATGTCGACATCCGTCAAATATTCGAGATCAAAACCGAGGTGTAGCGGAACATTCGGATATTGCGCCTTGAACTGCTTTTTCATTGGCGGTGTGGCGCGGGAATCCGCCACTTTGACATCGTATCCATGGTCCACCAAGAAGCGCACGCAACTCAGACCGGTTTTACCGAGCCCTACCACCACCGCCGATGACCGGGCGCGCGCCACGTCAATCGACTCGTCGCAGCGTTGAAGCGCAGCGGTCATACATTCGCCCTTGGCCGCAATGTAAATTGCATCGCATTCATCACCGAATCTTCAACGTTGCCAGACCCACCAGCACTAGAATTAAGCTGATGATCCAAAACCGAACGCTGACCCGAGGTTCGGGCCAACCCTTAAGTTCAAAATGGTGATGCAGCGGCGCCATGCGAAATATGCGCTTCCCCACCAATTTGAATGATGCTACCTGCAAGATGACGGAGACCGTTTCCACAACGAAGATTCCGCCCATGATGCACAACACGACCTCCTGACGAACCACCACCGCCACCGCCCCCAACGAGGCGCCCAGCGCCAACGCCCCGATGTCGCCCATGAACACCTGGGCGGGATAGGTGTTGAACCATAGGAATCCCAACCCGGCCCCCACCAGGGCCGAGCAAAACACCAGCACCTCACCGGTTCCCGGGATATATGGGATCGCTAGATAGTTTGCGAAGATACTGTGGCCGGTGACATAGGCGAATATACCCAATCCTCCGGCGACCAGGACCGTGGGCATGATCGCCAGTCCGTCCAAACCGTCGGTGAGATTGACAGCGTTACTCGAACCAACGATCACCAAGTAAGTCAGTAGGATGAACCAGGGACCGAGGCCGATCGCCACCTCCTTGAAGAAAGGTACGATCAATGTGGTCTCTAACGGTGATTGTGCGCTGAAGTACAGAAATAAAGCGCTCGCGATACCCGCTAAACTCTGCCAGAAAAATTTGGCGCGGGCGCCAATACCGCGCGGATTCTTCTCAATCAGCTTACGGTAATCGTCAACCCAGCCGATTAAACCAAACGATAAACATGTGAACAGCACAACCCATACGAAGCGATTCGTCAGGTCGGCCCACAACAGCGTGGTGGCGATAACAGACACCAATATCAACGCGCCTCCCATGGTGGGCGTGCCGACCTTCTCGAAATGCGTCGGTGGACCATCTTGGCGAACGGTCTGCCCAATCTGATAATGACTCAGCTTTCGGATCATCATGGGGCCGAGCACAAAACACACGATAAGCGCGGTGATTACGCCGCAGATGCCGCGAAAGGTTAGATAGCGAAATACGTTAAACACGCTGAACTCGTTTGCCAGGGCATCGAACAAGTAAAGCAGCATTAATGGCACCCCTCGTTCGACACGGTGTCTGTTTGTTGCGTGATCCGGGCAATAACTCGTTCCATGTGCATACACCGCGATCCCTTTACCAGCACCGTAGTGCCTTCACCTAGCTCATTGCGTATCGCACGGATCAATGCTTCCTGGTCTTCAAAATGGGCGCCGCGACTACCGAACGCCTGAACCGTTTCCTCGCTCAAAGGACCCAACGCAAACAGCTTGTCGACATCATGTTCACGGGCGTAATCACCGATGTCGCGATGTAGCGCCGCCTGTTGCTCCCCCAACTCCGCCATGTCGCCCAACACCAGCAATTTTTTACCCGTGGTCTGGGATAAGAAGTCGATGGCGACGCGCGCGGAGGCGGGATTAGCGTTATAGGTGTCGTCATAGACAATTGCGCCGCGTATCCCCTTGCGCCGTTGCAGGCGTCCGGCAACCGGCGCCATCGTGGCGAGACCGTCCCTGACCCTTACAAGTCCGATGCCCGCCGCGAGTACCGCGCAGGTCGCGGCCAGGGCATTGGCCACGTTGTGTAATCCGGGCAATGGCAATACCACATCGATATCGCCGGCAAAGGTCCGCAGGCGCAGCCGGGACGTCTCGGCACCCAACTCATACTCGGCGGTAACATCTCCCTTGTGATGCAGCGCAAACTGCAGACAACGCCGCGGAGCAGCCTGCCGTCTCCACAACAGCGCATACGCATCATCCGCATTGATCACGGCGATACCGGCATCATCCAGGCCATTGAAAATTTCTCCCTTCGCTTCGGCCACGGTCTCGATATCACCCAAACCCTCCAAGTGCGCGGCGGCTGCATTGGTGATGACCGCTATCGTAGGCCGCGCCATGCGGCTGAGACAGTCGATCTCGCCAACGTGGTTGGTGCCCATCTCGACGACCGCAAATCGATGCGTGTCACGCAAGCGCAACAGAGTCAGCGGTACCCCGATTTCGTTGTTTAGATTTCCCGTGGTAATCAGTGCATCACCGTTTGAATTGAGAATGGCGCCGATCATCTGCTTGACGGTGGTCTTGCCATTGCTTCCGGTGACGCCGATCAGCGGAATATCAAATTTGGCGCGCCAGTGCGCTGCCAGTTCGCCTAGCGCGGCTTTTGTATCCGCGACCCGAACCGTATTGAGATCGGTCTCAATGGGCTCGTCGATCAATGCGCCCGCGGCCTGGTGCCGCCCTGCTTCTTCGATGAAACGATGCCCGTTGAAGTGCGGGCCACGCAGGGCAACAAAAAGATCACCGGTATGCATCGCCCTCGTATCCGTGGATACACCTTCAATCATGATGTCGCTACCCACCAGTCTGCCGTCCACTGCCTTGGCCACCTCGTGTAGATGCATCACGCCGCCATTCCCAATGTCTGACTCACAATGTCGCGATCGCTAAGCGGTATCTTTCGATCGCCGATCTGCTGCACCATCTCATGACCCTTGCCCGCCACTAGTACCCAATCCTGGGGATCCGCATTGTGAATCGCCCATCGAATTGCTCGGGATCGATCGTGAATCACTTTGGGTGGCGCCTCCATACCGGAAATAATCTCGGAAACGATGGCCTTTGGCCGCTCCAAACGTGGATTATCGTCGGTGACAATCACAACGTCGGCAAGCGTCTCTGCCATTTGACCCATCATCGGCCGTTTGGCGCGGTCTCGATCACCACCACAACCAAACACACACCACATCCGATGGGCACAGTGTTCACGGATCGACCGGAGTGCGTGGGACAGGGCATCCGGTGTGTGTGCATAATCGACGACGACCGTAGGCACATCGTTAGCGGCTCGGAATAATTCCATACGACCAGGCACAGGCCGGAGGCACTCCATGACCGCGGCAACCTGACCGGTATCATGACCAGACGCAAGCAACACAGCCGCTACCGCCAGCAGGTTTGCCGCGTTGATACGGCCAATCAAGCAGGAACGTACGGTGAATGCCTGCTCGCCGGTTTTCATCACTACAGTAACGCCCTCGCTATCGGGAGTTACAGATTCGGCGTACACGTCGCCGGCTTCCATCCCAAAAGTCCAGGTCTTTTGCGCGCTGGTTCGGGCGCGCAATGTATAGCTGAATGGGTCATCGTGGTTGAGCACCGCGATTTGCAGCGAGGCGCAATCAAACAACAGCGCCTTGCTGCCTCCATAGGCGGCCATGTCGTCGTGATAGTCCAGATGATCATGGCTGAGATTGGTGAACACTGCGGCATCGAACGCGACGCCCGCGACCCGTCCTTGATCTAAGGCATGAGAAGATACCTCTATGCACACTTGTCTGGCGCCGTTGTCCCGAAAGTGCCGCAATTCACGATGTAGTCGAATCGGATCCGGTGTTGTCTGCAAGCCCGGAGTAATGTCATCTATTAAACCTATGCCCAGCGTTCCGATTAAGCCGCACCGTCCACCGAGAGCTTCAAAGGCTTGAGCCAACAGATGGGTGCAGGTGGTTTTACCATTCGTGCCAGTCACTCCGGTGATGAATAGTTCCCCGGACGGATTTCCGTAAAACCGGTCGGCAATGACACCGATCTTGTGTTGCAGATGCGGTACCGAATAACACGCTACACTTATTTGTGGGGTAGTGATGCCGTCAGATTCGTAGATCACCGCGGCTGCTCCTTGATCAACGGCCTGTTGCATGTAATCACGGCCATCATGGCGAGTTCCGGGATACGCGAAGAACATATCCCCCGCCCTGACCTCACGACTGTCCAATGTGATACCGGTTATCACGATGTCTTCAGCGGGATTGACCTCAGCGAGGTCTCGCAGCAGTTCTCCCAAGCGGAGTTTTTGCCGCATCTCGTTCATACGCCCGCACCACTCGCGTTGACCTGATGCATGGGTTCCGGGTGATGATCCGGGGGCAGATTCAACAACCGAAGTGCACCTGCCATGACTTTCGAAAAAACTGGAGCCGCGACCACGCCGCCATAGTAGTTTTCGCCCCGCGGATCATTCACGACTACAACCATCACCAAACGTGGATCACTAACCGGCGCCATACCGGCGAATACCGACATATACCGATCTTCCGCATAACCGGACTCGATGACCTTGTGCACCGTGCCGGTCTTGCCCGCGACTCGGTAGCGGTCAACGCGGGCGGCACCCCCGGTACCATGATCACTCACCGACTTCTCCAACATTTGCCGCATTTGCTGTGCGATCGCGTGCCCCATTACCCGGTCGCCGACCACCGGCCCTTGCACCGGTGTTATGCTAATAGGAAGCAGAATGCCGTTATTGGCCAACACTGCGTAGGCCCGCGCAAGTTGTAACGGGGTAGCCGACAACCCGTACCCAAATGCCAAGGTTGCTTGCTCGATAGGCCGCCAACGGCGGCGCGCAGGAAGACTACCGGCAACCTCACCCGGCAGACCCAGCCCGGTGGCAGTACCAAAACCGAGACCCTTCAACGCTACAAACAAGCGCTGCGGCTCAAATTCCAGGGCGATCTTGGCGGCACCGACATTACTGGACTTCACGATCACCCGCGACACCGTCAACAACCCATAGTCCTTCACATCACGTACCCGATGGCGGCCGATCATGAGATGACCGGGTGTCGTATCGACACGGGTGTCTGGACCAAATCGACCACTTTCGAGCGCCATCGCGACGGTAAACGGCTTGATCGTGGAGCCCGGTTCGAACACGTCGGTCACGGCACGATTGCGAAACCGACTGCCACGAATGTCGTCCCGGTTATTAGGATTGAAACTCGGTTCGTTGACCATCGCCAATACTTCTCCGGTCTTGGCATCCAACACCACAACCGACGCGCTTTTAGCCTGGTGGCGGTGCACTGCCGCTTTCAAATAACGGTGGGCAAGGTACTGTATACGCGCGTCGAGGCTGATACTGAAATCGCCGCCATTTATCACCGGGTGGATAAGCTCGACGCGTTCCACGATGCGCCCGAGGCGATCCTTGAGCACCCGGGTCTTACCGGCGACTCCGCGCAAATGCGTGTTGTATACCAATTCGATGCCCTCCTGACCTTCGTCATCGATATTGGTGAAACCGAGCACATGACCTGTATAGGGTCCCGCGGGATAGTAACGCCGATACTCCCTTACCAAATCCACGCCGGGTATTTTCAAACTCATTACACGCTTGACGGTTTCGGGCGGAAGATGGCGTTTCAGGTAGGTAAACTCTCGCTTGCGATTCTTCCGGCATAGCTTTCTTATCTGCGCCGGCGACATCTTCAGTGTGCGCGCGAGCTTGCGCCACGAATGGCCTTGCTCGAGCAATGTTTCCGGATGCGCCCACACCGAATCAACCGGAGTGCTCACTGCAAGCGGCTCACCGTTGCGGTCGATGATCATTCCCCGCGTAGGAGGTGTGTGCACGACGCGCAAATAACGGGCATCGCCTTGGGCTTTGAGATAATCGGTATCGACGACCTGAAGGAATACTGCGCGTGCGGCAAGTAATCCCAGGCTCAAGAACAATATCACTAACACCAGCCAATGGCGGCCGGCATAGGCGATGGGTTGATGCCGCGCGCTCATTGATGCCGCCCTGACAGTATCATCATGTCATTAGGGCTCGGGGTAATCATCCCCAGTTTCTCGCGAGCATTTTTTTCGACTAGGTGATGCACCGACCACGTGCTTTCTTCCAACAACAACTGCCGCCATTCAATATTCAACTGATCCCGTTGCAGTTGTGCGTCCTTGAGAGCAATAAATGTCAATCGATGCTGGTGACGAACGTAAACAACCGCGATCCCGCTGATCACAGCCGTCACGATCATCATCAGCATCACGTTACGCATGTGCCGCCTCCGTCCGCTCGGCCACACGCATCACTGCGCTTCGCGCTCGCGGATTGCGCGACACTTCAAGTTGGCCCGGTCTGATCGGCTTGCCGATCAAACGTAATCTCGGCGTCAGGCGACTAGCGGGTATTGGAAAATCCGGCGGATAAGGGTCACCTTTTGACTCTTGTCGTAAGAACCGTTTAACGATTCGGTCTTCCAACGAATGAAAACTTATGACAACGAGCCGCCCGCCAGCGGTCAACATTTCGACAGCTTGAGGTAATGCCTCACGCAATTGTTCCAACTCTTGATTCAAAAACATTCGAATCGCTTGAAACGTACGTGTAGCAGGATGTTTATGAGGGTCGCGTTTGGTAACCGCTTGTTCTATGATCTCCACAAGTTGCCAGGTACGCTGAATGGGTTGCTGTTGACGCGCAGTCACGATAGCGGACGCAATTCGTTTTGCATAGCGCTCCTCACCTAACTCACGTATCACCTGTTCTAGCTCGTTGACACCCACAGTTTCCAACCATTCGTTTGCCGGTACTCCGGTCTGCGGGTCCATACGCATATCCAAGGGTCCGTCATCGCTGAAACTGAAACCTCGCGTTGCATTATCCAATTGCGGCGAAGACACGCCGAGGTCGAAGACTATCCCATTCACTTTGCCGCTAATCGACAGTGACTCGGTGGCTTGCGTCAATTCCGAGAACCGGTGATGCAGGATGATCACACGGCGGTCCTGCGCCAACATTGACCTTGCTGCTGCGACGGCGTCGGGGTCCTGATCTATGACAATCAATCTTCCCTTGTCCGCGAGCAAATCGAGAATCGCACTACTGTGTCCACCGCGGCCAAATGTGGCGTCGATGTAAATTCCATTCGATTTAACGTTCAGTGCTTGCACCACTTCACTTGCCAGTACTGGCTTATGCGTTTGCGTAACCACGGTGAATTGACATCGGCGTCATAGAGACAATGACTCCAGTTCCACTGATAAGGGGCCTCCTGTTTCAACGTCCTGTGATAGCCATTCTTCTCTTCGCGAATTCCACAGTCCTTCGTTCCAGATCTCGAACTTGTTGCCTTGTCCGATCATGACTACACGCTTTTTCAACTCGGCAAAATCACGCAGCGGCCCGGGCAGCAACACGCGGCCACTGGCGTCGAGGTCGCACTCGTTTGCGTGGCCGATGAGAATGCGCTTTAATCGTTGTGCATTTCCGTCGAGACTGGGCAGGCTTACCAGTTTCCGCTCGATTACTTCCCATTCGATGAGCGGATACAGCCATAAGCAGCGTTCGGTGTTGTTGATGGTGACCACCATCCGACCATCGGTTTGCTGGATGAGGCCATCCCGATACCGCGTTGGGATCGCTAGTCGGCCTTTGGCATCCAGGTTAAGCGTGTTGACACCGCGGAACATTGCCCCTCACCTGCCCTATTTATCCACGTTTTCCCACTTATCCCCACTAATAAACATACTATAGAGAGGTCAAACCGCAGGTGTCAAGCAAAAACCGAGACCGAGCCAATCAAGATTCTTCCTTATCTGACAATCGGTTACGTGATTGTTACCGGGACCCACGCGCAGCCCGCGGCGCACCTCGCCCGCGGGGCGGCTCTCCCACCGCGCTCCAGTCGCAGGACTAACCCGGTGAACGGGCCTAGCCTTTTGAATTTAATGGGGATTTTTTGAAATGACGGACGGCGGGGGTGCCCGCACGGCGCGTCCGGACGCCATCCACCGCTGGACAAAAACGAGAGCCAGCCTGTAAGCCGGGTTCTGTCGGGGACAGTCATTCATCTGGGACAGGCGTCACCGCCTGCCTCGAGCGACCTACCCGGACCCGGTGCGGGCCACACCAAGGGGTCCCTATGCG
>CALZGZ010000072.1 GCA_945787105.1 uncultured Gammaproteobacteria bacterium | reverse complement strand
CGTCATCACACGGCTTACCGGTTCGTCATAGCGGGTTTCGAACCGCAGGTCGCGGCTGGTCACGATGCCCGCCAATTTGTCATCGTCGATCACCGGAACCCCGGAGATACGGTGTTTGTGGGTCAAATCCAGGACCTCGCGGATGCTGGTGTTGGCCGACACTGTAATCGGATCGCTAATGACTCCACTTTCGAATTTTTTGACCCAGCGCACTTCCTCGGCTTGTCGATCGGGCGTGAGGTTGCGGTGTATGACCCCCAGACCACCCTCCTGGGCCAGGCAAATCGCTGCGGCCGACTCGGTAACCGTGTCCATGGCTGCCGATAGCAAGGGTATATTTACGCGCAATCTACGGGTGACTTGGGTATTTAGTGCAACTTCGCGGGGAAGGACGGAGGACGCCGCTGGCACTAACAAAACATCATCAAATGTCAGGGCTTCTCTTATGTTCCGCATCGGAGAATTATACGGAACGCGACTAAATTGTCCATGGCAAACAGGTGGTTAAGATTTATAAATACACCCATAAACCTTCTCAGGGCGCGGAAAATTGACAGCCAAAGCTCAAAATCGCTACTGTTCGCCCTGCCACGTTGTGGGGCCGGAAGGTTTTACCTGGTTTTGTTAAAACAACAATAAGCAAATAGATCAACGACCCGTTGGAGGATTGAGATGAATAAAGTTTTGGTTGCACTCACTGCTAGCGCGTTGCTCGGCCTCACCGGCTGCGCTGGCATGGAGGCGAAACAAGAAATGAAACCAGCGCCAAAGGCGGCGATGACTAGTATGGACAAGTCTGGTGCGGACAAGGCGATCGCGATCGCGGACAAAGAGCTGGCAGCAGTCAAACAAGCTGGTCATGAATGGCAGCTCATTGATAAGGCAACCGGCGGCAGCTCGCAACCATTGAGCAAGCTGCTGGACGCTGCAAAAAAGGCGCGTGACGAGGGCGACACCGCAGAAGCCATTCGGATTGCGAATCGCGTCACCGAGAATGCTAAATTGGGTCTACAGCAGGCGAAAGAACAAGCCAACGCCGGGCCATTTTATCCCAAGTAAAGGTTTTTCGACCGTAAAAAAGGCCGGGCAGACGCCCGGCTTTTTTTTGTCATCATACTTTTGCGCTGCCTGCGAATATGCCAGGATTGTGCATGACTAGACACGTAGACGAAAGGTTGATGCGCGAGCCACCTAATCCGCCTATTGTACTAAGGCAGCGAAAAAAGGAGCTACCCGTTTGTATGAGATAACTAATTCGCAACATGTTCAGTGCCAGGTTTTGTCCCCGGAGTTAGGCCGATCCCGGCGCTGGCTTGGTCTCACACATCTGCGCTTGGCCTTCACGCGAAAGAAAACAGGGGCTGAATTCAATGCAGACCCCTTTTTCTTAGCTCCAGGCGCGGCGCTTGTCCCCGCACAGCAGGGGGCGCAGCTGCACCAGTCCTGCGCCGGCATCCGGGATCCTGCTGAGAAATGCGGGCTAAACCCTTGACACCGATCCCAAAGCCACCGGAGGTCTACACCGTCTCGCAACTCAACCAACAGGTGAAGCGGCTGCTGGAAGACTGCTTCCCCGAGATTTGGGTGGAAGGTGAAGTATCCAACGTTTCCAGACCGGCATCCGGCCACTGTTACTTTTCACTCAAGGACCAGCATGCTCATATCCGTTGTGCCCTGTTTCGTACCCGCAGACCGCTCTTGGGCCAAGATCCCACTGACGGCAATCACGTCTTGGTGCGCGCTCGGGTCACCCTATACGAGGCCCGCGGAGATTTCCAACTAGTCGTTCAGCATATCGAGGATGCCGGCGAGGGCATGTTGCGCCGCGCGTTCGAGACGTTGAAACGCAAGCTGGAGGAACAAGGTCTATTCGACCCACAACATAAGAAGGCCTTACCCTCGATTCCATCACGGGTCGGTATCATCACGTCGCCAAGTGGCGCCGCGCTACGCGACATCCTGAGCACGTTTCGACGACGGTTTCCCGCGGTGCCACTGCTCATTTATCCGACCAGCGTGCAAGGCGCCGCCGCCGCAACCGAAATCGCCGCAGCGGTGCGCGTGGCGGGTACGCGCGATGAGTGCGATGTGCTGATCTTGGCGCGCGGCGGCGGATCATTGGAGGACTTGTGGCCCTTCAATGAAGAGAGCGTAGCCAAGGCGATATTCGACTGTCCGATACCAATTGTCTCCGGCGTTGGACACGAAACCGACTTCACGATCGCCGATTTTGTCGCCGATCGTCGCGCCGCCACACCCAGCGCCGCCGCCGAACTCACCAGTCCCGACGCCACCGAGTTGACCACAACCGTCAGCCGGCTTGGTCAAAACCTGACGCGCCAGGCGCAGCGCCGGCTGGAGCAAGCCTTTCAGCACCTGGATTGGGTGGCAAAGCGCATCGTCCATCCACAACTGCGATTGATCAATGCTGAGCAGCGGCGCACTGGACTGTGTCGCCGGCTGAGCGCCACGGTGCTCAATCAAGGGCAACAACGGCGGGGTGTACTCATGCAGATGGGCGCACGACTGTGGCGCCAAAACCCCAGTGCGCAATTGGGAATTTCCCGGACCCAGGCCGATGCGTGGACGACGCGTATGAGCGGCGCCGTAAATCTTCACCTGGAGCGCCGCCGGCACCGTCTTGCGGCAGCGGCTGGAAGGCTGCATGGCGTGAGTCCCCTGGCGACCCTGGAGCGCGGCTATGCCTTGGTTACCGACGCCGACAGCGGTCACGTGATTACCGAGACGCGTCGTGTAAAGCGTCGTGACCGCGTTCACGTGCGGCTGGCCCGTGGACGGCTCGAATGTATCATTGACGAGATTCTGGAACATTAGTAGACCACCGGTGGGGATCGGTACTTTAGCCAAGATCTTGATCATTGGGTGCTTCGCCGTCCATGCGCACGCCCAGAGCGCGTTGGATTTTCACCACCCGATACCTGGTGGCAGCATCGCTCTCATCCTGGGGTCCGCCGACACCCCACTACCCATCACCAAGTTCGGGGGACGTCGCGTTCTCGTCACCCGGCACCACAATCTGTGGGTCGCCCTATTAGGGCTGTCTCTGGACACCGTCCCGGGCCGTTATATCGTCTCCGTCACCAACAACGACGAACCCGAGATCCGCGATTTTGTTGTCAAGCCCCACCGTTACCCGGTTAGGCGGGTGGTGGAACAGACACGGCGCCGGGAAACTTCTACCCACCCCACGCAACCGGCATTGGCCGATCTATACGAAAAACTTTTGCCGATGACTTCCCTGTGGAGCGAAGTTCCGGACGTCGACCTGCCATTGCGCACGCCGGTGGATGGACGCCAAATAAACGAGTATGGATCGCGCCAGGTTAAGGGGGATCAATTGACCAAACCGGTCGACTATGCGGAATTTGAGACCGCGCCTGACGCACAGGTGCGCTCACCGGGTCGCGGCCGTGTGCATGAGCTCATTAATGTTGACGATGCCGGAGTGCTCGTGTGCATTGACCATGGAATGGGATTGTTGAGTTTCATCGGTCCCATCCCAAGCGTACAGGTCAAGGTCGGTGACCGCTTAGCCAAGAACCAGGTCCTGGCGGTGCTGCCACAAAGCGGCGCGCCACTATCTAGCGTGAGCTGGTTGCTGTCGCTGAATCAAGCGTTTATAAACCCAATGCTGCTCGTTGACCGGCGTTGAAAACACCCGCTCTCTACAACAAACCTTGCTCCCGGTACCACGCCACCGTCCGTTGCATGCCCTCGCCAAGGTCTATCTGCGGATCATATCCAAGACGCTCACGCGCTTTGGCAATTGAAAAAGCCCGGTTGTTCTTAAAGAATCTGACGCGACGACGGTGCAACGGCGGCTCGAGACCCAATGGTTTACACAGAGCCTCACACGCCCACGCCGCCGCGTGCACCGGCCAATATGGCAAACGAATGTTAGGCCTTTTTGCTCCTACCGCCTCGGCCGCTGTATCGATATATTCTTGCAGCGATACGTAACCGGGCCCGCCGATTAGAAAAGCCTCTCCGGCGATCCCCGACGTCGTGATTGCCTTCCAGAATCCGTCTACGAGGTCATCGATATACACGGCGTGAAAATTCGCTGAGCAACGGCCAATCAAAACAAACCGTCCTCGGGCCAACATCTGGAACATCTTCAGCATGCGCATATCACCGGGTCCGTATTGGGAGGTCGGACGTACAATGACAATCTCCATGGTGCTTTGTTTCATCTTACGCCGGCACGCGAACTCGGCTTCGAGCTTAGTTTCCTGATATAGGTCACCCGGATTGAACGGCGATTCCTCAGTAGCGGGCGTCGATTTCACGTCACCGTGAACGCCGATGGTCGAGCAATGGATAAATCGCCGCACCCCCGCCTCCTCAGCGGCATTGAGGGCACACTCGGTACCGGCGACATTGGTTGCCTGATAGCTTTCCGGGGTTCCTTTTACAACCCGGAAATTCGACACCAAATGGACCACCGTATCGCAACCGTCAAACAGACGTTTGAGCGTATCGTGATCGTTAATATCCCCGTAGGCGATGTCCGCCACGCGGTCCTCGAAGGGCTTTGCCTTTAGCGGATCACGGGCCAGTATTCGAACGTGACATTCCTCATTCAACAGGCGGGTAGTGATATGGCCACCCAAAAAGCCGGTGGCTCCGGTGACCGCAATCATATGCGATGTATTCATCGTTGCAGGCTACCCTCGGTGGCGCTGGTACCGCGCTTCGCCTTGACGATCAGACTGTAACCGGAAGTGAAGAACAACAGCCGATCGATTTGCGCCAAACACCACACGCATGGGTAGATGATCGAGAACATCTTGAACTTTTTTTCGTGTCTTTTCAGGTCATCCGCCGTCACCACGACACCCTTACGGCTCGAGCCACCATAGCTCAATCGATCGAATAGCACACTGACCATCACATCGAATAATTCGACAAAAAAACGGCTATAGGTTTGATGCTCGGTGACAACGAACTCCGGTGACAACAGCCGTGTCAAACTATCCAACGTATAACCTGGTCTGACATGGCCGTGTTTGTCATCGGTTAAACCTACCGCAAGCCGTAACCGCCTGATGGGAGACCGGGGCTTGTCATGGGGAACATTCATCACCAGACACGCATTGCCTTTCATAATACGATTCAGCTCTGTTACGAACCGTTTATCGGAATGGATGTGCTCCAAGAAATCGATGATGACCACCAGGTCGAACTGATCGTCGGGAAATTCGGTAGTTGCACCGTCAATGAGATAAACATTCTCCCCGACCATGTCCCTGATCGACTCCACCACACTCAGCTCCAAGTCGGCGCTGTACCACTCTCCGCCACGCTGACGCAGCAAATAGCTCAACACCCCGTTATCCGCCCCAATATCCAGACACACCTTGCCAGCGGTGTCGGGAAGATATTGAGTAATCGCCCTATGTTTCGCCTTTTTTAATATGGATTTTTCGTAAAGCTTGAGCAGCATTTCCCGCTCAGCACCAGGTGCCGCGGTCATGATTCGCTGCTGCGATCCGAGTCTCTACGGTCGCGGATAATTCGTGCCGGCACGCCGGCAGCGATATTGAACTCGGGTACATCTTGAGTCACGACTGCGCCGGCACCCAAGATCGAGTCGCGTCCCACGGTAACACCGTCGGTTAGCTTGACATCCGCACCCAACCACACATTGTCCTCAATAGTGATGCCCTTGATCGTTTGGCCTTGATCCATAATCGGAATATCGGTGCGTTCGGCAACGTGGTCACCGCCACCGATGACATAACAATACGCGCCGAACAAGACCTTGTTACCAATGCTCACTACACTTCCAGACTGTATAAAACAACTCATCGCAATATTCGTGTTACGCCCAATGCGAATATCTCCATTCTTACAACTGAGCACTGTGTTCCGTCCCACCAACGTGTTTTCACCGATAAATATTCCTTTATTGTCTGCACCTTTTGCATCCAGCACTGCATAGTCGTCAATAGCCACCCCGGACTCTATATGAATCTTACGCGGATGTCTGACCGTCACGCTGCGCCCGATGATCACCCCATGACCACAACTGCCAACCAGAAAACTGAGAAACATCTTTCGCAACCAATAACCGATGGCACCAGGCAGCGGTGCGATCAGCATGGTGTAAATTTCATACTTGAGAAGCTCCCATAGACTGGAGCTTCCGACATTAATCATCTGATATTTCTTCAACGCCGACGTCCCGGCGTCGGAGATCGCACTTTGCAGCAATGTGCGTCCCTCGGGGGTATCGTAGTGCTTGTTGTCGCCGGTGCTCATGGCACTATTAAACGAGAGGACGGATCAGTCTCCAATAACCGTTTAAGAATTTGTTGAGCATAGTGTATCCGAAAGCAAGGATTTTCTTATCGATGTAATCGGAATAAACGAAAATGTCTCCCGCCTCCATGACATCGCTATCACGAAGCATCCTGCTTGCTTGTATAGTTCGACGTGTGCGTAGAATCCCGGGAATATGGGTCAAAAAATAACCCCATCCCCGGAAATAATCTTTGATGCTCCCCTTCATGATAATGAACGAAACCAAAGCGGCCTCGTAAACTACAAACGCGGGTAGGGCCAGTAGAATCGTCCGCCATTGATACATTTCAAGAATAAACCGCAGCCGGTTACGAACTGCCGCTAGATAGCGTTTTGAGCTTTCCTCACGCTTGTGCAGGACCACCGCTTTGGGGATCTGATAACAGCGATAGCCGGCTAAGTTTAATTTATGGTTAATCTCCCCATCATCACCCCAACCCAGGAGGTACTCTTCGTTGAAAAATCCCACTTCTTCCGCCGCCTCCCGGTCGATCATCTGCACACCCCAGCCGATACTCAAACGTGGCTCAGCATCCACCTCCTTGACCAAACGATTGCGGTTGGGCCCCGGTGATGCACCAACATAATGCAGGATCTGCCCATCCTGATAGATCACGTCGGGCTGATCCCAATATACCGCACGAGTAATACATGCCGCCGCCTTGGGCAAGGTATTCATTGCGTGCAACAACTCTTTGACACAGTCCGGATGTAATTCGACGTCGTTGTCGACTATGAAAACCAAGCGCTTTGACGCGGCATGAAACGCGCGATTTCTCACCATGTTGAGAACCTTTGTATTACGCCCCATGCTGATGACCTTCACTTCGGGATATCGCGCCTGCATGAGTTCCGCACCACCATCGGTGGACCCATCGTCCACGATCATCAATTCACCTGGCGGTTGTTCGAGCCGTTCAATGGACTCAAAAAGTCCGGGTAACCGCTCGGCGCCGTTATAGTTCATTACCGCTAAGGTCACGTCCTTGGAGGTAAGTTTTTCCTTGAGTTTAGTAATCACATTTGCTCGCTGCGTTGGAGTGACAAATTGATCGCGCGCGATTCTGCCAGTTTTACAAAATACGAACAAGCCGAAACACTGATGTCATTGGGTGGCAGTTCCTGGCCGCTGCGCCACCTAAGCCAACGCAAAGGCTTCGGTGATCGTCACGCCGACTACGGCAAACAGCGCGAATCCCGTGCGCGATCCTAATATGTGAGCCGACCTTAATCGTTTACGATGCGGCTATAGCTCTCCTCAACGCTCTCCAGCTCGCGAACCCGACGGTCATCATCCCACTGATAGTGGGAAGCCATCATCTCGAGACAGTAATCCAAGGCTTCCTGTGGTGGACAGCCAAGCTGACCAAGACCGGTACGCCGCAGAATGACATCAGTCAGCGTAAATGCTTTTTCCGACTCCATCGCATAGTGTATTTCTGCGGCAAGCACATCCTCTGACCCGGGAACAATTTCTCGCAATGCCTGACGTCGATCCAAGAGCGCAACGACGTCATCAATATGCGTACCGTAATGACTCACCAACCTGTATATAGTAGATGTGGATAATTGATCACCATATTGGCGCGTCTTGCTCGCTACGAACTCCTCGAAATCATTGATTTCTCCGCCGGAAAGACGGGCGGAAAGTATCGCTGTTGGTGGTTTATGATCGATTTTGTCGCGAATCAAGGAAATGGACTGCTCCGCCACCAGGCGAGCGGTCGTATACTTGACACTTACAATGCTGAGTAATCCTTCCACACCTTGTTCCGCCTTCGAATCGATGATGCGGGACCGTTCCAATAGTTTTACCGTTCCAAATCTACGCACGCCAGTGGTGGGTAAACGGCCTACGTGTATGTGACGCACATCTGATTCGACGAAGTCAAAATTACGAAACCGTCCGCAGACGTCGCGCACACATTGCTGTAACTCATCTCGTGTAATCGCGTGTCCGAGATCGCCTCGATCGGGGAAATACCACGTCCCGACGATTGTCGATTGCCCAGAAGGGGTAAAAAACAACAGCCGATCATCCGCATGAGCTTGAGATTGGTTACTCCGGATACTCAATCCCACCGCGTAGTCGCTGATGTGACCCGGGAGGATTAGGTTGACCGCACGCACGAACGTCGGTGCCGCCCCATGCGTCAGGATTGAATCGAAAGGCGCCTTAAAAATGTCCGCTCCGGTAGCATTGATCACTACCGAACAGCGAAATCGGTGGGAGTCACCGGTGAGACGATTTTCGGTGAGCGCTGCCGCAACGCGGCCATCCCGGATTTCCAAGGCGTCTACTTTCAAGTAGTTGAAAACATCGGCGCCCTGTTCCATGGCGGTTATGACATAACTCAAGGTCAGCCTCTCGGTGTTATACGCCTGGGCGTCATGCCAGATTGCGCCGCCGGTCATATCTGGCGTCAGGCTGATCGGAATCAGTGTTTGCAACTGCTCCCGTGTGATCAACATGGATTTACCATCTTGGGCTTTTTCGTTATTCGGCCTAACCAGTTTTTCGTACATGGATAAGCCGCAGAACAGAGCAGCGCGGCTTTTACGTAGCCCTCGATAGGTCGGCATCACACAGGGAAGTGCCCGGATCAAATGCGGCGCAAGGCGCCGCAGACACAGCTGCTCTTGGGCGGACTGACGACTTCGCACCCAGTCCAGGTGTTGCAGATATCGAAGTCCGCCGTGAATAATCTTGAGGCTGTTTGCAGACGCGCCGCCTCCAAAATCATCCTGCTCGAGCAACGCCGTCGAAATCCCTCGACGCGTCAATTCCCACGCCAGCGCAGCGCCGTGTATCCCCGCCCCGACGACGACAACGTCATAGTGGTCACGAATCTTCACGGTAACCGAGTTCCCTTCACACCGCGCCCTCGGGGTGCGCGGAAACGGGCGGATACAATTGCCGGACGCTAGCGATGAACCGCTCATAGCTATGCTCACGTTCAGCGTAGGCCGCTGCCCGCTGCCCTAGTTCGTGACGCAGTTGGGCATCTTCCAGCACCACCGCCATCGCCTCCGCGAATGCCTGCGGCTCTGGTGCGGCGAGAACCGCAATTTCATGGTTTAATATTTGAGTATGCGTCGCCAGATCAGTGGCGACAATCGGCGTTCCCGAATGTAGATAGGAATAGATTTTCATCGGTGTGTTGGTACCATGTATTCGTGGTGATACCAGTAGATCAGCCTGCTTCATATAATGACCGATATGATCAACGGGTCTTGGCCCGATCAGATAAACCAGTCCCTCCAACCCCAACTCCGTCGCATAGGCACGGTAATGCTCAATATCCCGCCACACACCACCAATCAATACTAGGTGAACAACTCTGCTTGAACGGCAAAGCAGCTTAAACGAAGACAATAACAGGTCGATACCCTGATACGGCTCAAGATTACCGATATACATAACGATCTTGCCATCCGTAATCTGCAACTCCTGACGCAGGTCATCTCCCTGCTCACTATCATCATCCGCTTTGACCAGCGATACATCCTTGATGAGCACAATACCGCGATCACGATAACGACCCACTTCATCTGCCAGGTCATCACACATTGGCGCCACCAGCTTCGCGCGTTTAATGGGTAACGATTCCATCCACGCCATTGGTCTGGTGGCGAAGGACAACATTGGGAACCGATCGAGAAGTTGCGTGGACATGAGCGAATCCATGTCATAGACGAAAGGTGTCTTGAAAATTCGACGAAATAAAAGCGCCATAAATGCAGACTCTTCCACCGCATGAATGAGATCATAACGACGGCGTCGTAGTAATCCAAATGCAGACGACATTAAGAACATATCGCAATACAGCTTCTTAAAAGAGAACCCCGGCCGTATGTTCTTCACATTAATCCATGGCTTTATTCGATGAATCGCGACATTGTTGTAGTTACGCTCCCTACCTTCATGGAACGTCACCACGTCAACCTGGTGACCATCCCGATCCAAAACTCGCAATAACATATCCACCGCGATCGGCGTGCCGCGTTCCTGATAAAACGGATGTGGCGCAAGAAGCAGGATCTTCATGAAAAAGTTATGAAATAAGATCGGTTAGTTAGCTTCACGAGAGGAAACTACAGCGCGATCGTACCACGGGGTTATGCATGGCTGATCATGTTGGTCCAGCCAAAGTGAAAACTCTTTTTCGTCATCATCATTTTTCGATGTCACGGTCATTTTTATAACGCCATGATGGCGAATGGTTGGGAATTGAACTTGAACCCAACTGTTGTCCCTGATCCTACTTCCCATCACCTCTTGTTTTGTTAGCAAGTCGCCCTTGGCATCATACAAAGCAACGGTGACAGTGTAGGACAAGGATGTTTGATGATAGGTGGCCGTAAGAAGTTGTAATCTGGACAGTCCGTTAGCGGGAATGTCGAGTACCGCGCTGAATGGCTGATCGCGGCCGATTCTGGTTGAGGGTTTGACTTTCTGCTCACAGACGGCAACTCGTTGTTCAACCCGCAATGGCTCATGCAAAGCCGCCCGTTCCGGGATTTTGTCGTTGCGCACAACCGGCAACGACAGCGCCGACTTACCAATAGCTAGCACCGACACCACAATCAGCGCCATCCTTCCAACACCCTCGCGAAATCCAAACGCTAGTGCTAAAACCACAATAGCGCCGATAATTAATACGACCGCGTGGACGGTGTCCCAGACGTTGTTATAATGTACATGTACCTGAGACTCTCCTCGAGTCACCACAACTCCCATCAGTGCATGATTGACCTTGATGATCCTCTTCGGCTGATTATTTACGGACACATGCCAGTTATTATGAAACCCATACGGCAACACCACCAAGGCGTCGTCGCTGGCGCCGACACTAAAGCTGAAATTATTGGTATACACCTGTAATCCGCGGATATCACAATCGGAGGCCGTGATATCAACATCTTCTTCCACCACCGCCGGCCGATCATACTGCTTGATGGCTTGCTTGATACCCTGTGCATTTATTGTCGCTGCTGGAATCACGTCGGATGCGCAGTACGCCCTTGGCAACCAATTCTTGATCCGGTAGATGAAATGACCGTTGGTATCCAGGACTTTTTCCAACTGCTCGTGTTTCAAGTGTTTGTTACTCAACACATATTTGACGTTGAGTAAGCGAAACGCCTCGATACTCGGCTCGAGGAACAACATCATTCCATTCGCCGTAATGTGCGTTCTATTAAACGTTGCCTTAATGAATTCCACATACTTATTTGGAATAACAGTGGAATAACCCTCTATCGTTGGCAGGCGAAAAGCACTCAAAACATTGGACACGAACATTGGGGTTTCCGAAACCACCGCAATACGATAGGCGTCATTGTCGTTGAGTAAAAATCGAACGCCATTGCTGGCCGGGAATTGATGATCGTTATCCAGACGTGTATTGAAGCCATATGAAGCGGAAAAAAGATCCACGCAGGCGAGTATTATTACCGCGGGTGCGAATAGCGTTTTCGCTATTGAATATTTTTGCGCAGTAACTATGGTCACGGCGAATGCTGCAATAACGAGCCCGGGGTAAATAAAAGGTTGCCATCGGAAATCTTCGGAAACGGCGGCACTCACAACCGGAAACAAAAGGAGCACGCCGCTCGCGAACACAATTCCGGGTATCCCGGTCACATCTAATTTATCTAACAGGCCGCGAAACCCAAAAGCAGCGAGAATGCTGCCGAAAAAGATGATCAACGTAAGAAAGCGCCCAAAATTGCCTTTATCAGCAAATGGAATCAAACTAAGCAAGCTGATCGACACCGCATCACGATAAAATAAAGAAAAACAAAGGGCGATTAATACGAACAGCATTAATCGAATTCGCCCATCCCGGGCGCTTCGGATAGTAATCGCCGCATAAAGAACAAGAAACACGGCGAGCACACCCGCGTAACCCGCATCTTCAACCAGATTACTATTGGGCCGGTGGTAACGGCCTGTCCATATGCCGCCAAAGTAATCCGGGGTATAGAAACGTTTGACTTCCTCTACAGGCGGAACCAGGCTTTTTAAGAAGTCGTACAATGTAGCGGGATCGAATACCAAAGATTCCACCGGATTTCGCCAATACTGGGTACCGCGAAGCCCGTCGGATATCATCTGTGCCTCGAGAACGATACCTACCCCATAAAATACAAATGCACAGATATGAACAATGTGTATCAGCACCCACACCTTTAATCTTTGTTTCCCAGTCCTATCTTGATCGACCAGGAAAACCCAGAGTGTATTGAAGAGCCCGATGAATACGTAGGTATACAGGACGATCTGCGTATAACCACTCGTGTAAAAAAGTACATTCACAACAATTACGCCGACCACATATTCCCTTTGAAAACGGGTACGCAAGACCAGCAAGTTCATAAGGAATAAGAGAGGAATCCAAAGTTGCGTAGCGAGGTGTTGTGGAAATTGGAGCCATACGATTTGATGAAGGTTATAGGCCCACAACACTCCGCCTAGAATACTGCTAGCAATTCCTAGTCCCAGCTCCATGAGTAGCAGGTACATAAACAACCCAGCAAGAATCAAACGAAACCATGTTGACCAATCGATGGCATCTGCAACGTCAAAAAATAACTGCGGCAGGCTGGTGATAAACGCGCCGACGCCTTGCGCCCCCCAGGGCATACCGCTGAAGATGTATGGGTTGAAATTCGGATTTTGGCCCTGGTTGACAGAATCCCAGTCAAACCGGCGTTGCGGATAATGGGCAGTAGGAGAATCTAATAATATGGGCTGATGGACCCTATCGATGAAGAACTCGCCCCGCCAACCTGGTTGTTTTAGAATGATGTCGAACGAACCTAGACTCTTATCCAAAAAAAGTACGTTCGCCAAAAATAACGTCGCGAGAACACTAAAAACGCATAACGCCACAGCGTGCGTACGCAGGAACACGACAACATCCCCTACCAGTTCACGATTTGGCATATGAATCAATGTTCTACAAACCGCACGTAAACGTCACACGAACTGGATCTGACTACGGGTACCGTGTTGTTCTCGAGGAATTTGCCTAGATGGCTTCTCCAGTAGCCCATAGTCTTGCTGGTGCCGTCATCTACTTTGCCCTCTCGCATAAACGCACATTTAATGCAAAAGAATTTTGGCTGGTTATTCTGGCCGCCAACATAGCGGATTTTGATCTATTAGCTGGCCTTCTCATAGGCAACGCCGAGGCTTTTCATCGCACCATATCACACTCTTTGCTTGGGACCTTTTTCGTCGCGCTGGTCTTTAGTGCCTGCTTATGGGTCAAGGACGAAACGAATATCCCTCGCTTGTATGTGATGATCATCTTGGCCCTGACATCACAATTACTCATCGACTGGGCAAGCTATGACGACAGCGCACCCCGGGGCATTCCGTTGATTTGGCCCTGGTCACCCGAGCATTACATGTCGAAGACGCAGCTGTTTTTGCATGTACGACGCGATCATTTGCTGACCATGCCGGTAATTCTACATAATCTGAAGGCCGTCAGCCGCGAGATGCTCATCCTGGGTCCGGTCGCGCTCCTCGGCTGGTGGGTGGTTGGAATCAGGCGTCCGCGAAAGCAGGAATATCAACGGGATGTTTAGCCTACATTTCTCACCAGGCGGCGCCCTGCGGCCCGAGTCCTGCGTCAGCATCCAGGATCGTGGTGACAAATACGGGCTGCTAGAGAAGCAATTAAATATTGAGACGTGTGGTTAAATCGGCCTCCGCTGCCACTTTGGCGACCAACAACTCTTCGCCGATATGCTCCCAAGCCGAACTCTCCATCGACACTTCTTCCGAGACTTTCCTCGAAAACCTATCGAACGAATAATCGCTATATTCATGGATTAGATTTGCAGTCGCCTCGAGGAACGGAATTAATCCTTCGTATTTTCTCAGTTTTTCTCTTTTTGACCGCAGATCCTCATCTTCGGTTTTGGACTCGAAATACTCTTCGGTATTAGTGGTGATGGTTTCCACTGCCTTGTTAAAGTTGTCAAAATCTAAAACGAACATTCCATATGCCCGCTGATACAACTTGAAATAATCGACGATAAAAAGTTTGATCTGTTCTAGACGCGGATGATATTTAAGCGCGCGAGTAAAGCGCATAAATATATCGTCCACCTGCTCCTTGGCCACGAGACCTTGTTCACGTTTCTCACGCTTTTCCCGCATGTCTGGGTTCATGGCCATTTGGCACATGGACTTAATTTCCACCAGCAAGGCGTCGATCTGTTTCGCTTCCAGTCTAGACTCGCGTTGCGAGGCGGCAAGTTGTTCCTTCGCGCTGGCGAAATCAAAATTACCTAGCACTTCCTGCTTTATAGATTCCTCGACTTCACCACCGGTCCGCATCGCGAGCTTTCCGGACAAACGATCTTTCAATCTCCGACTCGCATCTTGTGCAATGCGAAACTCATGTGTCCGTTTGGCCTCCTCTTCACGCAATTCCAAGTAATGCAGCATAACCTGATTAAAGCGCAGCAGCTTCTGTTGAAATAAATGTGTAAATGAAAGAAACGGCGCAAAAAAGTCCGAGTTCTCTTGTGGCGTCAACTGCAGTTTCGCGACATACTGTTTGAGATAATTAATTTTCTTACTGATTATTTCAACGCTCGTCGCAATACTCATGCTAATTTTCGAGATCGCACTAAATGCCTCATGCAGCTCCTTATTGACTTTTAAGATCTCCACCAACTTTCGAAGCATCGTCTCTTCACCGCTGGTGCGGATAAACAACGCCTGAAGACTGCGACGCGCGTCGTTTAACTGCGCCTGGGTCATGAGCGCATTTTGTTCTATAAAAGACAATGCGGTCATGACGACCAGCATTTCCTTTTGTTTGGAAAGCAAATTATGTTCGGATCTGTTATTCACGACTACTTACATTTAGGCAACAAGTGCGCAGCTATGACCTAGGTTAGACTATATCCCCCACACACGAATACGCCTAAAAATTATAGCACTGCGCCCGGCCCTGCGTTCACCCCAGGGGATTTTTACTGCTTCCCTGTGGCGGCACTACGGACCTATAACCTTGAAAAATAATGGGTATTTACTTGTGGTAGGGGTTTTGAGCGCCCTTTAACGCGATTTTAATCGGGGTTCCGACTAACTTGAAGTGCTGGCGAATCCGTTTCGACAGATATCGCACATAGGAATCAGGAACCTTCCCCGTCAAGTTCCCATGGACGACCACCAATGGCGGATTCCGGCCCCCTTGGTGGGCGTATTTTAGTCTAATCCTGCGATTTCCCACCATCGGTGGCGGCACCGAGGTGGTCGCCTCATGCAGTACAAGATTGAGTTGCGGGGTGGCTAAACTCGCCATTGCCGAATCATACGCGGCGCCGATCGCCGGCATGACCGTACCGATTCCCCCTCCGTATTTGGCGGAAACGAACAACGGCTCAATGGCATCTAGAAATGACAGTTTTCGCGTTAAATCGAGACGCACTCGGCGACGTTGCTCTGTATCCAGGTGATCCCACTTGTTGACCACCATCACCATCGAACGGCCGCTTGACCAGACCAGCCCCGCTAATCTGGCATCCTGTTCGACAACGCCGTGTTGAGCATCCAATACAAACACCACGACATGTACTTGCTCCAGTGTTCGCAATGCTTTGATTGCGGAAAACTGCTCCAAACGCTCAACAATCCTCGATCGGCGGCGAAGCCCAGCTGTGTCTACCAGCATGTAATCCTTTCCTTCGAACTGGAACGGTACTTTCACGCTATCTCGTGTCGTGCCCGGTTCGTCGAACACCAACATCCTCGTTTCACCAAGCAATACGTTGGCTAACGTCGATTTACCCACATTAGGCCGACCCATGATGGCGAAATGCGGAATCTTCGGAAGTACTTCGTCTGATCCGGTCCCCGGAATCTGATCAATAATCGTGTCAACTAATCGTTTGATACCGGATCCGGTACGCGCCGAAATGGCGTATGGTTTCCCCAAACCCAAGGCAAAGAACTCCGAAATCGCCAAGTCTGTGTCAATTCCCTCCGTTTTATTTACCGCCACATACAATGGCGCCCGTTGAACACGAAGACGGGCGGCGATTTCCCGATCCATCGCGTTGGGACCATCGCGTCCGTCAACCGTAAATATAATTGCATCGGCCTCGGCCATCGCCAAACTAATCTGCTCTTGTAATAAACGTTGCAGTGCACCGTCATCCGCAGTAATACCGCCGGTATCGATGACCCAATAAGACTGGTCCCCAGCTCTGCCGACACCAATCAGCCGGTCTCGTGTCACCCCCGGTTGATCGTCGACCAACGCATCGCGGCTACGCGTTAATCGATTATAGAGTGTTGACTTACCGACGTTTGGTCGTCCAACGATAGCGATTACCGGTCTCATGGAACCCAACCGGAGATTAAAGATACGTGAATAGAAGGGAAGTTTAGTTGTTTACCGTAAGCGAGGTTAACCTACCACCTTGGGTCAACACCAGAAGCTGTGAACCTTGTGGGATAGGCGCACCGATAACCGCACCATCTTTGAGTCTGGACCGCCCCACCAATCGCCCGTCTGACTTGCTCAACACGTGCAAGTACCCTTCCTTATCGCCGACAAACACATAGCTTCCCTTCGCCATCGGCGGGCTGAGCCGTCGGCGTTTCAAACTCTCCTGCTTCCAAACTGTGGCGCCCGTCAGGCGATCCAGCGCATAAACGGTATCATGTTCGTCACTGATATAGATGTTGGCCTCGTCGACCGACAGGTCGTTATAGGTAGATATATCCCGCGCCCACAAAATCCGCCGGCTACCCAAGGCGAGCGCAGTGACCCGGCCTTGATAAGCAGCAACATAGATCACACTGCCAGCCAACACCGGACGTGCATCGATATCGACCAGACGTTCAACCTCGTTCCGGCCACGCGGCTGAGTTACATTTACGTCCCAAATTATGCGGCCAGTCTCCACTTCGGCAGCGACGATCTTACCGCTGGCAAACCCCAATACCACGACCTGCTTGTACAGCGATGGTGTGCCGGCGCCGCGCAGCGACAGGCTCGGTACGGATCGGCGAAATGACCACTGTGGGGTTCCGTCCACGGTGGACAGTCCGTAGATACGTCCGTCTCCAGCACGCGCCACGACCACGCCTTGCGCCGCTACCGGTGGTGTCAATACTTCACTGGAAACCCTGCTATTCCATAGTTCCTTGCCGTCACGCGCATCCAAGGCGTGTATCACCCCCTTTGAGGTCCCCAACAGCACCAAACCATCTCCCGCGCCAACACCCCCGGAGATCACCGCATCCAATTTCGTTGACCACCTGCGTTTTCCATCGGACAAACCCGCGGCCGAGATGCGGCCCTCGGGATCGGCGGTATACACCTGTTCTCCATCTACGGCGGGGGTCAAGTGTTGACCACCCTCGTCCAGGCCGGCGCCAATGTCGAAGGACCAACCCCGATCCAGCGTTACTGACATGTCGATTTCCGGTAATGGCTCCGGTTGCGGTTCCTTGCCGGCACCGCCCCCCTTGAATGGCGATCCACACGCAGCCAGCGACGTAAGCATAAACAGTATAAGAATGCGTTTCATTGCGCCGTGTCTATCACTGCGTTGTCAGCCTTCATCTTCAATATGTCACCGTATGAAGATCCTTCAGGAAGCATCTGTGCCGCGGCAAGATAGGCTTCCCGCCCCTGGTCCGCCTCGCCCAGCGATATGTGGAGATCACCCCGTAGTTCCATGTACTCCGATTCGAATCCGCCGAATTCGTCTATGGAGATTAATTCATTTACCTGAGTATGTTGCTTCTCCGATAATAAAATGCGCGCTAAACGTAATCTTGCTGCATGAACCGTCGCAGGTTCAATGGCGTTATTCATAGCCCAACGCAACTGCGACTTGGCGCTGTTTATGTCATTTTTGCCAAAACTAATCTTGGCAAGCAGTAACGCGGCCTTACCGGCATAGGGCGTCGATGAATAGAGGCCCATGAGCTTCCCACCCGTGGTTTCGGATACCGTAATATTCTGCTGACGATAGTTGCCCAGCATCATTTCATAGAGCGCCGATGCGGTCTCACCTTGCGAGGTCTTGTAGTCACGCCAATAATTAACGCCAACAATAACGCCGATGCCGACAATAGCGCCGACAATTACCGAACTCCCGTTTTCCTTCCACCAAGCCTTGAGTCGTTCCGCCTGTTCATCATCGCTTAAGTGAAGATCAACCATTGAATTCAACACTCCTAGCTGGTTTATTTTCTTCAACTTCGCTGCGATCAATGACATCGCGAACCGCCTCAAGCAAACGTTCTTTTGTCACAGATATCTGCTCACGGCCACTACGAAGTGGCTTGACCACAAAAGTTCCAGATTTCAATTCGTCTTCTCCCACTAATATCGCCGCATGGGCGTTACTCTTATCAGCTCGCTTCATCTGACTTTTTATGCCGCTTTCGCCGCAATGACTGACGACATTCAATCCTGCATCGCGTAATTCTTCACCGATGACAAGGCCGGTGCGTTTCGCGATACTACCGAGTATGACTAAGTAGACATCTATCCTCATCTCGTTGGCCCGCGATGACAACAATTCAATCAATCGCTCAAATCCCAAGGCGAAACCAATCGCTGGAGTCGACTTTCCACCTAATTCCTCGACCAATCCATCGTATCGACCTCCCGCGCAAACTGTGCCCTGGGCCCCTAGCCGGCTGCTTGACCATTCAAAAACAGTCTGCGAGTAGTAGTCCAAACCTCGAACAAGGCGTGAATTGACCCGATATTGAATACCCGCCGCGGATAAGTACTCCTGTAACGCGTCAAGATGTGTTCGTGAATAGGAATCCAGGCTATCCAGGATGTTGGGGGCCTCAGCAATGATTGTCTTGGTGCGCTCGACTTTGCTATCTAGAACTCGCAATGGATTGGTTTTAAGCCGTTGTTGACTATCCTCATCAAGTTGAGATTCATATCGCGACAAAAAATCAACCAATTTTTTGCGATATCGTTGCCGTGCGTCATGATCTCCCAGGGAATTAATCTCCAGATCGATCTCGTCTATTTTTAGTTCACGCCAGATTCTGGAGACCAATAAGATCATCTCTGCATCAATATCGGGTCCCTCCCAGCCAACCGCTTCCGCACCGATCTGATGAAATTGTCGGTGCCGACCTCGCTGCGGCCGCTCGTGCCGAAACATCGGGCCCAAATAGTACAACCGTTGTTGCTGATTATGGAACAGCCCATGTTGAATACCCGCGCGCACGCAACCAGCAGTGCCTTCGGGCCGTAATGTGATGCTATCCCCATCCCGGTCCGTGAAGGTATACATCTCCTTGCCAACGATATCGGTCTGCACGCCAATGGACCGCGCGAATAATTCAGTTTTTTCGACTAACGGCAATCGAATCTCACGATAGCCGTAGGCCTCCATCACTGTCCTCATTACCGCCTCGGAATGCTGCCACAGGGCCACATCGGCGGGCAGTATATCTTTCATGCCCTTGATGGATTGGAGCTTACTCATCGGGTCGCCAGCCAGGTCCCTTGTGATGCTTAACCCGTATATTGCGCCAGGGATCCCGGATGATGGCGACGGGATCGGGCGACTGGACGCCGCGCCGGAGCGAAATGCATAGCCGTAGCTATGCGTTGAGTGAAGCGCAAGTGCAGACGTTCGAGACCAAGCCAGCGCCGGGATAGGCGCATTCTCGGGCCCAAAGCGTCACACCGGACATTGATCGAATTCCTCATTTCAAACAAAACGTTAGCTCTTCTTTTCCCGCCTTGGTGCAATATACGGGTCAATTACCGCCCGCGCCCTCAATAACGAATCGCGCGTAGAGGCCGGTTTG
>CALZGZ010000071.1 GCA_945787105.1 uncultured Gammaproteobacteria bacterium | reverse complement strand
GAGTCTACGCCCGTATCGCTTCGATCAGTGGCCGGGTACCCCATTCTGGTCACACTAAATCCGATGCGTTGGCAGAGGAGGGCGCTAAGTAATAGATTTTATTGGCGCCCCGAAGAGGATTCGAACCTCTGACCTACCGCTTAGGAGGCGGTTGCTCTATCCTGCTGAGCTACCGGGGCGTAGCAATGATTCTACGTGAATCGATGCGATTCATTACTCGCCAAGGCGTTGACGCAACCAACGCGAGATATCGTGGATTTCTTGCGGGCTGACCGCATGGGGCATGGGATAAGAATGCCATTCCACGTTGTATCCCGCCTGCTGTAGTTTGGTGCGGCTGGATTCCGCCAAGATGAGTGGAATGACCGGGTCGTAGAGTCCGTGCGCCATAAATATAGGTGTCGATTGATTGGCTGCGTGGGCCTCTGGCTCCAGTTGGGCAGACAGTGGCAGATAGGTCGACAGGGCCAAGATGCCGGCGAGGGATTCCGGGTAGCGCAACCCGGTGTGCAAGGCGATGGCGCCACCTTGGGAAAAACCGGCGAGGATGATGTTGCCGGCGGCGATGCCGCGGGCGTTTTCTTGGTGAATCAGGTGGTGAATCGATGCCGCGGAACGGCGAATACCTGCGTCGTCTTCCTGACGGATCATTTCCGTGCCGGTGATGTCGTACCACGCGCGCATGACCATGCCGCCGTTGATGGTGACCGGTTGCCGCGGCGCGTGGGGGAAGATGAACCTCACTGGTTTTTCGGCCGGCAGATTCAGTTCCGGAACCAGGGCTTCAAAATCATAACCGTCGGCACCGAGTCCGTGTAACCAGATCACGGAGGAGCCCGGTTCGGCGCCGGTTGCACGTTCAACAAACTCCAGGTTTTCGGTGGTCTGCATACGGTATGTATCGCTAGATTATCGCCGGCTCGGTGTGCTGCATGCTTGATCAGTTTTTTGCCGATTCCTGGGCAAGGCCGGTGTGCCGATAACGTTTGACATAGCGGTAGATGGTGCGTTCTGACACATTCAGACGCTCGGCGGCCGCTTTACGATTACCGTTACAGTCCTCGAGCGTCTTAACGATGTCTTTCATCGTCAGTCTATCCAATTTGCCGTTAGAGCGCCGCGGTTGAGGGGATTCACGAGTGTTATGGGCATCGTGCCTGAAATGTAAATGTTGGCTACGAATAGGCCCGTCGCCGGCGAGAATTGCGGCGCGTTCTAAAATGTTGCGCAGCTCGCGGACATTGCCCGGATAATCATGAGACTCCAGTCTGTCGAGTACTTCTGTTGTCAACGGTAGATGCCGATGCCGATCGTTGCGCTGCGAAAGAAAATGTTGGGCAAGATCGGGTATATCCTCGATGTGTTCACGCAACGGTGGTACGTGAATCGGAAACGCCGACAGCCGGTAATAGAGGTCGTGACGAAACTGGCCGGAGTTGGTGAATTCCTGCAGTGAGCGGTTGGTGGCAACGACGATACGCGTTTCCGCTTTGAGATATTGGGTTGCGCCGATCGGCCGATAGGTCCCGCATTCAAGCAGCCGCAGCAACTTCGACTGCAGTGGCAAGGGCAACTCGGAGACCTCGTCGATAAACAAGGTGCCACCGTTAGCTTCCTCTATGAGCCCCGGGTGACGCTGGGTGGCGCCGGTAAACGCGCCTTTCTCGTACCCGAATAGTTCACTTTCAATCAAGGTCTCGGAGAGTGCGCCGCAGTCGATGACCACAAACGGGGCATCGTCGGGCTGTCCGACATGATGTATGTACTGGGCGACGCATTCCTTGCCGACGCCGCTTTCTCCCTCCAACAACACGGTGGTGCCGGTGGGTGCAATGCGATCCAGGGTCGACATGAGATGAGTCAGGCGTCTGGACCGGCCCACTAATATGCGCTGCTCGCGATCGTATTCGTGCAAGGGAATAATGGACTCGCCCATGAAGGCGACTTTGCCGTCGGCGCCGCGCAGGGGCTGCGATGTCAATTGTACGCGTTCTTCCTTGCCGTCTTTGTTATAGTGGACGTGCACCACGTGTGCAGTCCGTTCGTGGCCGAACACCTCCTGCATCGGACAGTGTTCGCCATGTTGGTCGCAGGGCGCATCCGAGTGATGCGATACCTCATAGCAATGCCGACCGATGATATCGGCCGCATCGATTTGGTAGTGGTTGCAGTAGCCTTGATTGGTGGCCACGATCCGGTAACTGCGATCGATCACCACGAATGGATCGGAAATCAAGTCGATGACTTCCTGCATCGGCGGAAGATCGATGTGTTTGTTCTCCATGCCTCCTCCTGCTCATGTCAGATTATCGTCCGCACGCGGACATTAGATTATTCTAATATGCCAAACAACAACCCGCGCAGTCTGCCGTATCACCGCACAATTTGGTCTGCCCAAAGCGCTCACTAATTAGGCATCACTGCGCACGTGCGCCTGGGTGCGTGCATCGGGTCAGAATTGACACTGCTTTGTCACGATTGTCATGTCTGACCGGTGGACCCGGTATCGGGGGCATCCCGCCGCACGCAGATCGGAATCATAGTCGGTTGATTTAGTTGCGCATTGTACAAGACTCTGCGCTCCGGCGGCGACCTCAATGAACATGGCATGATCATTGCTATGCCCTTAAGCGGGCGACGAAGCTTGTATCGGTAGGCATGGGTCACGGCGCTGCGACCCCGCGCGGCACGCACTTTTTTACTTGTCGTCATGACCCAATGAAGGTAAGAATGCGGTGCCTGGCGCGACTATGCAGTGCGGAAGGCAAGGAGGAGGCGGCGATGGCGAGATTCGATTATTATTGCGCGGCCGTTTTATTTATCTTAATCGTGAGTGAATCGTTTATGCGGAAGTCTGGAACGAAACCAGTCATTTGGTGCTTGGCATTGTCCGTTTGGGCCATGCCGCTGCCAGGGCTGAGCCAGCAGACGGCGCAATCGGCTGCGGAGCAAACGGTATCGCCGGATGTTGAGAAGGAGCTGGCGCCTCAGCCGGAGCTCGGCGAGCGAACCATCGAATCACTTTCCACGGACGCACAAAAGGTGTTGCGGGAACGGCTCATTAAGCAATCGAACCGGGTCATGCCTCCGGTGCCGGCGGAAGTAAAGAAGGCCGCTATTACCGCGATGATGTCCATGAGCCCGATGTCGATGCGGGATTACTTCAACTTCATGACCATGAAGCTGAAGGCCGCGGAGGACGTTGCTTTTGACGACATTATCGAGGCCATGGACCTCAAGGCGAATGATGTCAATTTCAAGAAGACAGCGCACAGTAAGATCTGGCAAGACATCGCCGCGATTACCGGTGTGCCGACGACCCGCGTTGAGGTGTTGCATTATTGCGATGCGATTGTTGGTCGGCGGATGCTGGATGTCAGTCCGGAGTTTTCCGTTTTCATCCCTTGCCGCATCGTGGTATACGAAGACGCCAATGGTGAGATTTGGATAATGACTTTAGACTGGGACGTGAGTTGGCTTGCGCAGTCATGGCAGCCAGGCTCGCAGATCGGGGAGCAGTTGCAACAAGACGCGGTGCGTATTCGCGATGCGATGACGCAAATCATGGAGGCGGGCGCCAAGGGTGAATGGTAAACACGACCGTATTCCACGACCCGTTGTAATTCCGGCGAAGTGGTGTAATTAAATGTCATTTAATGACAGTAAACAACCTAAAAACTGATTTAGGAGGATATAGACGATGACTTTTAAGCAAGTCGCCCACACCGGTCTTGCGACTGGATTATTGGGCATCCTACTGTTTGGCGGCGTCGCCTCTGCCGGCGATGTGAGTCGAGGCGCGCTGCTGGCGGCCCAGTG
>CALZGZ010000070.1 GCA_945787105.1 uncultured Gammaproteobacteria bacterium | reverse complement strand
ATTTAGAGGTTGATTATGATTTGTCCGAGGTAATGTTCATTACCACGGCGAACACGCTGAATATACCACCACCATTGTTGGATCGAATGGAAGTCATTCGTTTGTCCGGTTACACGGAAGATGAAAAGATCAACATCGCGATCAAGTATCTGGTACCCAAGCAGCGAAACAACAATGGTCTAAAACCGGAGGAAGTATCGATCTCCAAGGCGGCTCTTTACGACATCGTTAGATATTACACACGAGAAGCAGGGGTGCGTGGTTTGGAACGTGAGATCTCAAAAACCTTCCGTAAGGTTGCGAAGAAACTATTGCTAGATAAATCCAAGAGCAAGATTTCTATTTCGCCGCGAAATCTCGGTAAATACTTAGGTGTGCGCAGGTACCGTTATGGAAAAGTGGAGGATAAGAATCGCGTTGGTCAGGTCACTGGTCTGGCTTGGACCGAGGTCGGAGGTGAGTTACTGAGCATAGAATCGGTTATCTTGCCGGGTAAGGGCAAACAGATTTATACCGGTAAGCTCGGTGATGTGATGCAGGAATCAATACAAGCTGCACTGAGTGTCGTCAGGAGCCGGGCCGAAAGCTTCTCAATTGATCCCCATGAGTTCTTCCAGGCCCACGATTTTCATGTCCACGTGCCAGAAGGCGCCACGCCTAAAGACGGCCCAAGCGCTGGCATTGGGATGTGCACTGCACTGCTGTCTGCGATTACGGGGATCGCAGTCAAATCGGATGTTGCCATGACGGGTGAAATTACGCTCCGTGGTGAGGTGTTACCCATTGGTGGTTTGAAAGAAAAGTTACTCGCTGCTCATCGCGGCGGTATTAAGACAGTGGTTATACCCGATGAGAACGAAAAGGATCTGGCGGATATCCCAAAGAATATCAAGGACAAGATGGACATACGACCGGTGAAATGGATAGATGAGGTGTTAGAGATTGCGTTGGAGCGTTTACCGGATGTGAAAACAAGTGCAAAGGGCAAAGGGAAAAAGGCCAAGGCGTCCAAGGAAGTTTCCGATAGCGCGACGCAGAAACCGGTGACCACCCACTAAACATAGATTAAAGACAATTCCAAGTTCGGGATGTAGGCGATTGTTTTCGTTGGCAAGAAGATCAATTTGAGTCGATGCAGCCGAAACTGAACGATGCATCGCAGCCGACAAGTTTCCTTGACAACGCCCTTTTACCGCTTGTATAAATCGCGCTGTGGAGGAATCTCGTTCGTCTGCCAACAGCCGGGCGCACATGGCTGTTGATTTCTGTCCTTAGTTTTAAATCTTTCCACCGCTTCAAACTACAAAAGGGGAGTCACCGTGAATAAAGCGGAATTGATTGATATGGTCGCTTCGGCGGCAGATGTTTCTAAATCAAATGCGGCCACCATGGTAGATACTGTATTTAGTGGTATAACAAATTGTTTAAAACAGGGTGAGTCGGTAACCCTCGTCGGATTTGGCACATTTTCGGTGAGTGAGCGCGCGGCTCGTACCGGCCGTAATCCCCGCACCGGGGAGGCAATAACGATTCGCGCTTCGAGGAGTCCTAAATTTAAGGCTGGCAAAGCATTAAAGGATGCCCTAAATTAACCGTTATTTCAGTATTACTATGGGTGCTTAGCTCAGCTGGGAGAGCGTCGCCCTTACAAGGCGAAGGTCGGGGGTTCAAACCCCTCAGCACCCACCATGATGATTATTGCCAACAAGGGAGCGGTAGTTCAGTTGGTTAGAATACCGGCCTGTCACGCCGGGGGTCGCGGGTTCGAGTCCCGTCCGCTCCGCCACAATTGCCAATCCGTTACCAGGGCGAGTTTCCTCGCCCTTTCTATTTTGTCTCGATTCTGATTAAAATTCTGTACCCGGTAGACATCGGAAAGCGGAAATACTAGCCTGGCAGATTGCGCTAACGCAGTGAAAAAAGGAGCTAACACTTTGTTTGAGATAACGAATTCGATAAATATTCGGCGCTACGTTCGGTCCCCGGGGTTGGGCCTATTCCGGCGCTGGCTTGGTCTCGAACGCTTGGATGTGCGCGTCACTCAAACGAAAAAACAACCGAAAGAAAAGCGTCTGAGTCACAGACTCCGACCCCTTTTTTTATTGCTCCAGTACGGCATACAGCCGTCCGACCCTGCGACTGTGCCCAGGACAAGTCCCCTCGCCGTCATCCGGGATATTTGGGGCAATACGCGGGCTAGACCGAGGGGGCTATGCTAACCGAAATACGCAGTCGGGCAACGGGATGGATTGCGTGGTTCATCGTGATCCTGATAACCATCCCGTTTGCGTTGTGGGGTATCAATTCATATTTTGAGGGTGCTGATGCCATTACTGTGGCCACCGTAAACGGCGAAGATATCGATCAGCAAACATATCGATATGCATTGGAGGATCGGCGCGCCAGGGTGAATCGATTATTCGGTTCCAACGTAGATCCGAATCTGGCCAATAGTCCGGAATTCAAAAAGAGCGTCGTAAACGGTTTGATCGATCAGGTATTGTTGTCTGCGGACGCGGATGTCCGCGGCTACCGCATCAGCAACGAACAGCTAAATCAATTCATCCAGTCGGCACCACAGTTTCAACGCGAGGGAAAATTCGCACCCGATCTCTATGAGAGTTCGGTGCGAACACAGGGTTTTCAGCTCGCTGATTTTGAACGCCGTTTACGGCAACAACATATCGTCGATCAAATTCGTATTGGATTCACCGATTCCGAATTTGTTACCGACACCGACCTCAATAGCCTGCTGCGTCTGGTACTGCAACGCAGGGAATTTGATTACACCATGATCCGGCCACAGCAGTTTGCGGAGCAGATCGAAATCACGGACGCGGACATCGAAAAACAATACCAGGAACACCCAGAACTCTATCAACAGCCAGAAAAGATCAAGGTTCAGTACGTTCGTCTTGCGGTAGCCGAGCTCGCTAACGGCATCACTCCACGGGAGGATGAATTACGCCAAGCTTATGAAAGCGGTCAAGCCCGCTACCAAGCGCCGGAACAGCGCAGAGTCAGCCACATATTGATTGCGGTCAAGCAAGACGCTGACGAAGAGACCGCGAAGGCCGCCTTGGAAGAAGCTGTGTCATTAACAGAGCAGGCACGCTCGGGGGTGGACTTTGAGAAATTAGCGAAGCAACATTCAGACGATCCAGGCTCCGCATCAAAAGGTGGAGATCTTGGAGTAATAGCCAAAGGCGTCATGGTCAAACCCTTTGAGGATGCGGCGTATCAATTGCAGGAAGGTGAAATAAGCGATCCAGTAAAGACTCGCTTTGGTTATCACGTCATCAAAATAACTGAGTTGGTACCCGAGTTGGTAAAGCCGTTTGCGGAAATCCGTGCTCAGATTGAACTGGCCGAACGCAAGCGATTGGCGGAGGTTCAGTTCATCGAGCACGCGGAGACCTTTAGGAATCTGGTCTATGAGCAGCCCGACAGCCTGGAACCGGTCGCCGAGGAGTTGGGGCTGCCGTTGCAAACCTCGGATTGGTTTTCGCTTGGAAGTGGAACCGGCATTGCAGAGAATCGGCGTATACGCGACGCGGCCTTCGGGGATGATGTCTTCATCGAAGGGCTAAACAGTGAAACCATCGAGCTCGATGTCAATACCTTAGTGGCGCTGCGTAAACTCGAAACTCGACCGGCCGCTCAGATTCCGTTAGCGGAGGTTCGTGACCAGATCGAGGAGACACTAAAACAAGAGCGAGCCCGCGAGCGGGTGGCGCAGCTGGGTAGGGAACTTCTCGACAAGCTGAAGCAGGGAGGCCGGTGGGACGCCCTGATTCAAGAGCATGGTCTGGAGGTCGCCCAGTCCTCCCAGGCACGGTTTGAACAGACGTCCATCCCCAGTCGCGAGGTCATCGAGGCCGTCTTCAAGTCCCAACGGCCGAAGGTGGGTGAGCCCGTTTATGGCGGCGTCAACACCGCTACCGGGGATTACGCACTATTCCAATTGCGTAATGTCGAAGATGGTGACCCGGCAAAGGCCGATAAAGAGGACTTGGATCGCTATCGGTCAGTGCTGAGCCGCCGTCGTGGTTATGACTACTTCTTGAGTTACCAGAACGGATTGCGAACCGCGGCGGAAATCAAAATTTTTCAAGACCAACTCTGATATTAAACAAGCGGTGCGAGCCCGCATTTCTCACCAGGATCGCGGATGATCGCGTAGGGCTCATGCCGCTGAGTCCCCTTCTGTGCCCCTGCTGTGCGGGGACAAGGCGGGGACGAGCCCCCTGCTGTGCGGGGACAAGCGCCGCGCCTGGAGCGATGAAAGAGGGAGGTCACAGGCGGTGACTGCGACGCCGTTTTTTCTGTCGCGTGAAGGCTAAGTGCAGATGTGTCAGAACCAGCCGGGGCCGGGACAGGCGCATACTCGGGTACTGATCGAATTGTGTATTGCAAACAAAATTAGCTCTTTTCTTTGCTGCCTTGGGGCAATATGCGGGCTAAGGACCCCTGCATTTAAGTGACCCCGCTACACCGTTATTCCAAAAATCTGTCACTCATCCCGACGATATTGAATCCTGCGTCGACGTAAGTGATTTCACCGGTCACTCCCGACGCGAGATCGGAACATAAGAACGCGCCGACGTTGCCCACCTCGTCGATGGTCACGCTACGGCCTAATGGCACCATCTTCTCGTAGTATTCCACCATCTTTTTGAAACCACGGATACCGGACGCCGCGAGCGTCTTGATTGGTCCTGCAGAAATGGCATTCACGCGGATGTTCTCGGGCCCCAGGGACTGGGCCAAATAACGCACATTGGCCTCGAGACTGGCCTTAGCGAGGCCCATCACGTTGTAACCGGGCATCGCGCGCACCGATCCGATATAGGAAAGCGTCAATAAGGCCCCGTTACGCCCAGACATCATGTCACGGCCGGCTCTGGCCAGCGCTGAGAAGCTATATGAGCTTATGTCGTGAGCGGCAGCGAACCCTTCCCGGGTTACTGTGTCCAAATATAATCCTTGCAATTCTTCTCGTGGTGCATAGGCGACCGAATGGACAATGATATCGATGCCGTCCCAATAATTGTCCAATTCTTTGAACACGTTATCAATCTGTTCATCACTGCTCACATCACAGGGAAAACAGATATCGGATTCGACGATGGATGCAAATTTTTCGGCTCGAGGTCGAAGCTTTTCGGTTTGATAGGTGAAAGCAAGTTCAGCGCCTTCGCGATGCATGGCTTTGGCAACTCCCCATGCGATGGAACGATCGCTCGCGACCCCAACAATGAGTGCTCGTTTGTTGGTTAGAAATCCCATGGGTTTCCGTCCTCGCTGGTGAAACTTAGTTATAATCGGTTCATGGTTCCGTTATTGTGTTCCTTGTATAACATCGATAACGGTCTGTCAAAGCTCATCACGAATACGAATAGCGTTCCATGCACAGGCTGGCGGTATTATTATTTTGCGTTTCGTTTTCCCCCGCATCGCTCGGACTCTGGAACAACCCCTATCCGGATTCACAGACCAATGAAAATATTCTCTATTCGTCGTTCTCAGAACGTCCCAAACACCTGGACCCGGTTAGGTCATACAGTGCCGGTGAGTATGCTTTCATTGCGCAGATATATGAACCACCGTTGCAGTACCATTATCTAAGACGACCGTACACTCTGGTTCCGTTAACGGCGGTGAACATGCCGCGGGTCACGTACATCGGCGCCGACGGAAGCAGACTTCCACACGATACACCGGTAATCGATATAGCGTTCAGCGACTATGAAATTCAAATCCAACCGGGCATTCGGTACCAACCGCATCCCGCCTTGGCAAAAAACGTACAGGATCAATTCCTCTATCATTCATTGAGTACTGAGCAAGTAAATCAAGTACACGAGCTTAGCGACTTCAAGGAAACGGGTGCTCGTGAATTGGTTGCCGCGGACTATGCATATCAAATCAAACGCATGGCGAATCCACGATTGCACAGTCCCATCGCCGGGGTCATGGCTCAGTATATCGTCGGATTTGCCGAGTTAGGTGAACAGATTGAAACCGCCCTCAGCGAGCTAGAGGACGGTGTGTTTTTGGACCTGCGTCAGTTTCGACTCGCGGGTGTTTCTGTCGTTGACCGTTACACTTACCAAATCCGGATCCGGGGTAAGTATCCGCAATTTTTGTATTGGCAGGCGATGCCCTTTTTTGCCCCGATTCCCTGGGAGGTAGAGCGCTTTTATGCGCAACCTGGATTGAAAGAAAAGAACATCACCTTGGACTGGTATCCAATCGGCACGGGTCCATTTATGCTGACCGAGAATAACCCGAACTTACGCATGGTCATGGCCCGCAATCCAAATTTTCACGGTGAGCATTACCCTGTCGCAGGCGAAGAGGCGGATCACTCTAAGGGTTTATTGGCAGATAAACGAAAACCGATGCCATTCGTGGATCGGGCAGTGTACAGCCTGGAGAAAGAATCGATCCCAAGATGGAATAAGTTTTTGCAGGGATTCTACGACAACTCGGGTATCGCTTCGGATAGCTTCGACCAGGCCATTCAGTTCAATCCCCAAGGCGAAGCGGCGTTAACAGCAGAGATGAGTGACAGAGGGATTCGCCTGTCTACAGCGGTGGCCACCAGCATCTACTATATGGGATTCAACTATTTACACCCGGTACTCGGGGGGAATGGCGAGCGTGCGCGCAAACTTCGCCAAGCAATTTCAATCGCCGTCGATTTCGAGGAATTTATATCGATCTTTCGTAACGGCCGCGGAGTCGCCGCTCAAGGTCCTATTCCCCCCGGTATCTTCGGTCATCACCCGGGGCAATCCGGGATTAATCCTTATGTTTACGACTGGGTAGACGGCCGTCCGCAGCGGAAACCGCTTGGCATTGCCAAGAAACTCTTGCGCGAGGCCGGTTATCCCGATGGCATCGATAACCGAACCGGTAAATCCCTGGTGTTGCACTTCGAGGCCATCGGTGCCGGACCAGATGAAAAGGCCAGACTCAATTGGATTCGCAAACAGTTTAAAAAGTTGGGAATACAACTCATTGTCCGCGCCACCGATTACAATCGATTTCGAGAAAAAATGTTGAAAGGGAAAAGTGAAATATTTTTGTGGGGCTGGAATGCCGATTATCCAGATCCCGAGAATTTCTTGTTTCTTCTTTATGGGCCAAATTCGAAGGCTAAAAAGAATGGGGAGAATGCCAGTAATTATACGAACCCGGAGTTCGATCGCTTGTTTGAGCAGATAAAAAATATGGAAAACAATGCTAAGCGGAAGAGACTGCTCGATCAGATGGTCACCATCGCGCGACGCGATGCGCCATGGATGTGGGGCTTTCATCCGAAGGATTTCTCCTTGTACCATACTTGGGTGCGCAACACGAAACCCAATCTCATGGCGAACAACACGTTGAAATACGTTCACATTGACCCGAAATTGCGCACCACTCGGCGTCAAGACTGGAATCAACCAACTCTGTGGCCGCTTGGATTAATCGGCGGGCTGTTGGGGATTAGTATCATTCCTGCAATTATCAGTTTCCGCCGCCGCGAGAAGAGTACCGCGCTGTGATTGCCTATATCGTTCGGCGGCTGCTGTATGCGATGCCAATATTAATTGGCGTTAATCTGCTGACCTTCGTTTTGTTCTTCGTGGTTAACACGCCGGATGATATCGCCCGCTCGCAACTCGGGGACCGGCGTGTCACTGTGCAGGCCATCGACACCTGGAAGCGCTCTCATGGGTATCACAAGCCTATGATTTATAACGGAAACGCCCAGGGATTCGGCAAGTTAACAGATACCGTATTTTTTCAAAAGTCGTTACGGCTATTTGCGTTCGATTTCGGTCGTTCCGACAGCGGCCGCGATATCGGTTATGACATCGGTCAACGCATGTGGCCTAGCTTGGCGATTGCGGTGCCGACTTTAGTGGTTGGCATCTTGGTAAACATCACGTTTGGACTGTTGATCGCATTCTTCCGCGGCACCTACATCGATTTTTGGGGGGTCGTGACATGTGTCATCTTGCTTTCCGTTTCCTCCTTGTTTTACATCATCGGGGGACAATATTTGTTGAGCAAGCTGTTTCACCTGGTTCCCATATCGGGCTACGACACCGGTGTCAATGCGTTCAAGTTTCTGCTATTACCCGTTGTTGTCGGTGTCGTTAGCGGCATCGGCAGTGGGACACGCTGGTACCGAACTTTGTTTCTGGAGGAAATTGGCAAGGACTATGTGCGTACGGCACGAGCCAAGGGTCTGAGCGAACAGAGGGTGTTGTTTCGACACGTATTACGGAATGCCTTGATTCCTTTGCTCACCGGTATCGTCGTAGTGTTGCCATTGTTATTTATGGGTAGTCTCATCGTGGAATCGTTTTTCGGTGTCCCCGGGCTTGGAAGCTATACGATCGACGGAATTCAACGCCAAGATTTTGCGATTGTTCGTTCAATGGTTTTCTTGGGATCGGTGTTGTACATCATAGGCCTTCTGCTCACAGACATCTCTTATACGTTGGTGGACCCGCGGGTTCGATTGCAATAATCAAGAATACAAACAGATTCACTCTACAACGAGATCACACGTAGTTTTAGCCGCTATTCTTTACTTTCAATTCGAGGCTTTTGGCGAATGCTGTTTTTGTTTTGGACCGATGTTCTGATTTTTCTGTTGGTCGGCATGGTTTTGATATTTGTACTCTATGCGCGGCGGCGGGAACATCTGCGTGCACCATGGCGCGAGGTGGGACGCAGTGGTGTGGCGATGGGTTCGCTGGTTGTGTTGGTGTTCTACGTCGCGATCGGGTTATTGGATTCCATACATTTCAGACCAGCGTTGAGTCCCAACGAGGACAATGGCCAGGTTAAATATGCCAACGAGATTGTGAGCGTCTTCGATTGGCTGGTGACACCGCTCAAAATTCGGGAAGAAAAAACCTATTCGGCGCCCTTTGCCGCGTTCCTTTATACAAAAGAGACGGTAGAGCTGCCGGATGGTCGCCAACGGCGGCAATTTCCGAGATTGAAATACGGTGCTAGTCATTTGACCGATCCGGAAACAGAGAAAACTACAGACATCGTTACCACCGGCATGTTAGCAGCCGTCAAAGGACTGCTGGTATGGGGTGTGTTGTGCACCGTAGTCATCGCCGCCCTTGGAAAGTGGAAGCACCAGGCATTACGGTCGGTTCTCGGGCAAATGCGTGCCGGCCAGACAACTGTGCGTTGGCGATCGATGCTTTATACGCTGGGCGTTCTGGTGGTGCTTTCATTCGTGGCTGCGGACCTCAGCATGAAATACCACATCCTCGGCACCGACAAAGTCGGTGAGAACGTGTTCTATCAGGCCCTAAAAAGCATTCGTACTGGTTTGGTAATTGGTACTTTGACCACCCTGATCATGCTCCCGTTCGCGGTGTTGTTGGGGCTTATGGCTGGTTATTTCCGCGGCTGGGTAGACGACGTGATTCAGTACCTCTATACCACTTTGAGTTCCATTCCAGGAGTTTTGCTGATCGCAGCGGCGGTACTCATTCTTCAGGTGTACCTGGACAATCATGCTGACGAATTCTCCAGTGTGTCCGAGCGCGCCGATCTGCGATTGCTATTTCTGTGTTTGATATTGGGTGTTACCAGTTGGACTAGCCTGTGCCGCTACCTTCGCGGTGAGACCTTGAAACTGCGGGAGGTTGATTATATCCAGGCCGCAACCGCCTTGGGTGTGCGGCACTTTACGATTCTGACGCGCCACATTCTGCCGAATGTCATGCATATCGTTCTGATCACAGTGGTGCTTGATTTCAGCGCCCTGGTGCTCGCCGAAGCGGTCTTGTCCTATGTGCAGATCGGCGTGGATCCGACCATGAACAGTTGGGGCAATATGATCAATAGCGCGCGCTTGGAAATGGCGCGTGAGCCGATCGTCTGGTGGTCTTTGTTTTCGGCATTTATCTTTATGTTCAGCTTGGTGCTGGCCGCAAATTTGTTTTCTGATGCGCTTCGCGACGCCTTTGATCCTCGTTTACGGCAACAGAGATAAACATGTCAGACGCATTTATTACGGTATCGGATCTAAGCACCCACTTGGGGAGTGACACACGGCCGATCCGGGCTGTAGATGGAATTAGTTTCGAGATTAAAAAAGGCGAAACGTTTGCGTTATTGGGTGAATCGGGTTGTGGTAAGTCGATGACCGCGCTATCGCTGATGCGCTTATTGCCCGTGTCGGGACGGATTATGTCGGGGGAGGTGCGGTTTCGTTCACAAGATCTTTTGAAGTTGAGCGAGGCGGAAATGCGCGGCGTTCGCGGTGGTGGAATGACGATGATTTTTCAGGAACCAATGACGTCCTTGAATCCCGTTCTCACAATCGGCGAACAGATCTCGGAAGCGTTACGCGTTCATCTTGGGGAAACCGGCACCACCGCGCGAGAGCATGTGCTCGATCTACTTGATGCGGTACGGATACCGGATCCTGGAAAGCGTATCCATGAATATCCACATCAACTCTCAGGAGGCATGAAACAACGAGTCATGATCGCTATCGCGCTGGCGGGTCAGCCGGACCTGTTGATTGCAGATGAGCCGACCACCGCGCTGGATGTCACCATCCAGGCCCAGGTGTTGGATCTCATGCAGCAGTTGCAGCAGCAGCGGGGGATGGCAATTTTCCTCATTACCCATGACCTGGGCGTGGTGGCGGAGATGGCCGATCACATCGCGGTGATGTATGCAGGCCAAATTGTGGAACAAGCTGAACGTGAGACCTTTTTCTCCAATCCGAGTCATCCTTACAGCCGTAAGCTTTTCGAATCACTTCCGACGATGGCCAAGCGAGACCAGGCGCTATACGTCATCAAAGGTTTCGTCCCTTCGTTGCAGGGCCGGTTCGAGGGTTGCCGGTTTGCGCCACGGTGTGATCATGCGATGACGGTATGTCATGAGCGACCACCGACCTGGCATGTAGCCGGAAGGCGGCAAGTACTTTGTCATCTGTATACGCGCGGCGAGGATGTGACTCGATTGAATGAACCGCCGATCACATCCACGCCGGTTGGTTGTTTTTCCCAAACAGAGAGAGAATCTGAGCCACTGCTGCAAGTGCGCGCCCTACAGGTCCATTTCCCCATCGAGGCGGGTCTTTTTAAACGCACCGTCGGACACGTGCGCGCGGTGGACGGCGTTGATATGGCTATCCGTAACGGACGCACGCTGGCACTGGTCGGCGAATCCGGGTGTGGTAAGACCACCGTCGGTAAGAGTATCCTGCAGTTGATACGTCCCACTGGAGGTTCGGTGCGGTTCGACGGCGCGGAACTCACCAGGTTATCGCACTCGGAACTGCGCCGTCGGCGATCAGATTTTCAAATTATCTTTCAAGATCCCTATTCATCAATGAATCCAAGGATGTTGGTCGGTGACATCGTAGCCGAGGGTATGAAGGTGCAAAGTGCTGGGGATACTGCGGATAAGCGCCGGGAGCGAGTAGAAAGGCAATTACAGCGGGTGGGAATATCCGCGCGCAGTGTTGCGCGTTATCCACACGAATTTTCGGGTGGCCAACGGCAGAGGATTTCGATTGCCCGCGCGCTTGCCGTGGAACCAAAATTAATCATTTGTGATGAGCCGACCAGCGCCCTGGACGTGTCGGTCCAAGCACAGATATTGAATCTGCTTCAAGAGCTGCAAAAGGAATTTGGAATTTCATATTTGTTCATCACACACAACATGTCCGTGGTTTCATATATAGCCGACGAAATCGCTATTATGTATCTGGGACGTATCGTTGAGCGCGGTACGGTACGTGACGTGTTACGAAGTCCCCAGCATCCCTATACCCAAGCACTATTGTCGGCGGTGCCGACACTCGATCCTGAGGCGCAGCGCGAAGTCATCCGTCTACAAGGCGACATACCATCACCATCGAATCCGCCCACGGGGTGTTATTTTCATCCCCGATGTCCAAAGTCCATGGATATTTGCAGACAACGCTACCCACGGCGCAGCCCAGTCAATGAGCATCACTATGTCGACTGCCACCTATACACCGTCGATGAGCCGAACCCCGTTGGAATCAAGAGTTGACCCCGTGTGATGCAGCCAAAGGTTGCGATCAGACGCGAGCACGGGGATAAGGCACAGGATGCCGTCGCGCTCTCGAGACGCCTTGGACTACCACTCATTGATGCGTCGCACGCGGACGGACCGGCACTGACGTTGGAATTTCACCGCGGCCGGCTGACGCTATGCGATCATCGGGAGCACCGTGCGAGACCAGTATTTGTCGATATTGAAGTGGCAATCCGACGTTACCCGTCGTTGCCCGCTCCGAAGCGTGGACCCCTTGCGCAGGCCATAGGCAGACGCACTCGTAGTATTATCGATGCCACGGCGGGGTGGGGACAAGACCTTGGCTTGCTGGTGGCGATGGGGTACCGCGTTACCGCAGTGGAGCGCTCTCCCGTGATGGCCATGTTACTGGAGGACGGATTTTCCAGGCTCGCCGTTAACTCCGAATTTTGTGGACCTTTCGAACCCCCACGGCTGGTAGTTGCCGACGCCGTTCACTACCTCTCTGATTTGCATGCACCACCGGATTGTGTCTACTTGGACCCGATGTTCCCGCCCAAACGCAAGCAGTCTGCGTTGACGCGGCGTCGATTACGGCTGTTACGGGAGGTGGTGGGAGACGATGAAGATCGTCTACGGTTGTTCGCCAGCGCGTTACGAACGGCAACAAAACGTGTCGTCGTGAAGCGGCCGGACGAAGCGCCGCCAATTGCCGATCATCCAGACGAAACATATGCCGGGAAGCTGGTGCGCTACGATGTGTACATGCATGGATACCGGGAGTAGCTGAATAATGAGTCTGCCAGTATTCTACTGTGCGCCTATTCCACCTCCGGGCCAATGTACACAACTAGATGCGGTGGAATCGAAACACGTCACTGGCTCGCGCCGGTTGCAATCCCAAGACCGCATATCGATCATCGACGGTGCCGGTGTTATTGCAGAAGCGGTGATCCGCGCGATTAAATCACGTGGACACGAAGTGAGTGTAGAGATTTTAACTCGTGCCCGGCAGCCGCTCTCATACCCGCGCATGCACCTGGCGGCGGCAATGCCTAAGGGGGAACGCCAAAGAATATTATTGGACATGGGTACCCAACTTGGCATGGCGAGCTTTACACCATTATTGTGCGCACGGTCGATCGTCAAGCCTTCCACCAAAACGCGAGGCCGCTGGCGAAGAACCTGTTTGGAGGCGTGCAAGCAAAGCCGTCAACCTTACTTGCCGGAGATTCACGACCCCAAGACACCGGAGGAATTCGCCGATAACATGCGGCCGAACCACGTCGGAAGCTTTGTCGCGCATCCAGCGGGAAAACCCATCACCGCCATTGATGTGCCCGCACACGAAGTAGCGCTACTGATTGGTCCAGAGGGCGGCTTTACAGCGCAAGAAATCGCTACACTACGCTCCCTTGGGGCACTGCCCATCTCACTGGGCATCCATGTTCTGAGAGTGGAAACGGCAGCGGTCGTCGGTTTGAGCTATTTAAAGATTAGTCGAGATTCTGACGGTCAGTCCAATCGTAAATGACCGTTTTTTGTCCAGCTGTACACGCGCACCGGTGGAATATTCAGAAGTTCCAGTTGGACCCGGCTTGGTCCCAACACTTCACGGCCAAGGCTGTTCACACGATTTCGAAATTGATAGGCGACGAATCGGCCATCTTGCGTGAGCAAATCGGATATCGATTGGATTATCGAGCGACCGAACTCCGGTTTAATAATCGAAAACGGAATACCGGACACCACCGCGTCGACCGGATCAATTCCGTAGCCCGACACAATATCTACCAGATCACCCGCACAACCTTTATGGGCGATTAATCTCGAATCTCGGATAGCGGAGATAATGTTGTGGAATCTCGGATTTATCTCGATGGTGAGCAGGACCGCGTCGAGCGGCATGGACCGCAATAAGGCGCGAGTCGTTCCGCCGGTGCCGGGTCCTAGCTCCACGATAGCCTTTGCGGATGTCGCGTGCGCCAAATCTACGATGCGACGCTCGAGAAAACGGGAACTTGGGATCAGTGAGCCAACTTCGGCGGGTCGCTTTAGAAAGCCTCTAAAAAACGCGATACGCCTGTCAGGCTGAAATAGACTGTCAGATCGCTTCATTTCGAATTTATTGCGTCCCTTTGTTTCGTATATGGTAAACCATTAGGCTGATCCGAGTCAGGTGCCTGGGTAAACAAATCCTCGTAGCGCAGGGGCCGACATGGATCTCATCATGGTTTTCCGATGTTTTCGTAGGCATCGATCGTCTCTTCCTCCGCTGCCGCTTCCGCCATCCATCGCGCTACATTGGCATCATTCATCAGGGCGTCAATATATTCTTGGACGGTGTCTGGGGTAGTCACACTGTACGTGACGAACCGTAATGCTACCGGGGCGTACATCATATCGGCGATGGAAAACTCACCGAATAACCAGGGCCCTTCGAACCGGTGCAGGTTACGGCATTGCTCCCAGATGTCCATAATTCGACAGACGTCTTTGTTGACGTTCTCCATGAACGGTATGCGACGACCTCGGGCGCGGCAATTGAGCGGAAGATGGGTGCGTAATGATTGAAACCCGGCGTGCATCTCGGCGCTCACTGCACGTGCCACGGCTCGAGCGTCGCGCTTCTGGGGCCACAGTTGCGGGTGTTGCTCCGCCAAGTATTCGAGGATCGCCAATGAATCCCAGATCGTGATATCCCCCTCCCGGTATATCGGTACCAGGCCTGCCGATGAATAAGCGCGAAGTTTTTCCAAGTAGCCGGGTGTGAACAACGGGATTCGAACTTCCTCGAATTCGATGTTCAGATATCTCAACGCTAACCATGGCCGCATCGACCACGACGAGTAGTTTTTGTTTCCGATCACTAAAATTGGCTTAGCCCGCATATTGCACCAAAGATCTCGGATGATGGCGAAGGGATAGGGGCACGCGTGGGTGCAGAGCGTCACACCAGAGATTCATCGAAATTGTTTTCTCAAACATATTCTCAACTCTTGTATTCGCCGCCGTGGTGCAATATGCGGGTTAGTCATGGCGCGCGTATTCAGGGGAGCCCACTAACCTCCTCCAACTGGGCCTTGAGCTTGTCGATAGCGAGGTTAATCTCGGTGACCCGTTGCCGTTCCTTGTCTACCACTTGTCTGGGGGCCTTGTCGACAAAACGGGGGTTCTCTAATTTCCCGTTCGAGCGCATCAGGTCTTTGCGGAATTTCTCCAACTCCTTGGTGAGTCTTTCTACTTCGGTTTGTTTGTCGATCACTTCACCCAGGGGTACCAGTACCTTCAACTGACCCACCAGCGACATGGCGGACTTGGGGACCACCTGTTCGGCGCTGATTTTGTCAATACTTTGGAAGCGGCCGAGTTGCAGCAGATAATCCCGGTTTCTGTCCAGGTAGTCCCCATCCTGATCATCGCCGCCCTGCAACAGTACCGGGAGTTTTTTGCCGGGTTCGATATTCCTGTCACCGCGGATATTGCGTACGCCAGTGATAACGCCTTGAACCCATTGCATCTCCCGTAGCGCTGCCTGGTCGATTTTTCCAGCATCCCGCCTGGGATACGGCTGGATCATGATCGTAGCGCCCTGTTTATCGGCGAGTGGCGCCACCTGTTGCCAAATTTCTTCGGTAATAAAAGGCATGATCGGATGCAGCAGGCGTAGCGTAGCCTCTAGTACGCGTACCAGGCTGCGCCGGGTAGTGCGGTGTGCGGCACCGGACGCCTGGTCTGAGTTCAACACTACTTTGGACAGTTCCAGATACCAGCTGCAGAACTCATCCCAGACGAAGGTGTAAAGTGAATTGGCCATGTTATCCAGCCGGTAGTCTTTTACTGCCTGTTCGACCTGATCTTCCACCAGTTGTAAACGGGAGATAATCCATCGATCAGCCAGGCTGTATTCCAGGTCGCCGCCGTGTTGACCGCAATCTTGACCTTCAGTGTTCATTAACACATATCTAGCTGCGTTCCAGAGCTTATTGCAAAAGTTCCGATAGCCCTCGATACGGCCCAAGTCAAAATTGATATTGCGGCCGGTGGAGGCCAGCGACGCGAAGGTAAACCGAAGCGCGTCGGTCCCAAATGCTTCGATACCGTTGGGAAATTCCAGGCGCGTTGCTTTCTCGATGCCCGGCGCCATTTTTGGCTGCATCAGTCCCGTGGTGCGTTTTTTTATCAAGCTGTCGAGATCAATCCCATCTAACAAGTCCAATGGATCGAGAATATTGCCTTTCGACTTGGACATTTTTTGACCGTGACCGTCGCGAACCAGACCATGAACATAGACCTCGCGAAACGGAACATCGCCCATGAATTTGAGTCCCATCATGATCATTCGCGCGACCCAAAAGAAAATGATATCGAATCCGGTGACCAGCACGTTGGTAGGGTAGAAGGTCCGCAATTCCGGGGTTTGAGCAGGCCAGCCGAGGGTAGAAAAAGGCCACAAGGCAGAGGAGAACCAAGTGTCCAATACATCCGAGTCCCGGGTCAGCGCCACATCGGGACCCGCGATTGCACGGGCCTGCTCGTAGGCCTGCGCTTCCGATCGCGCCACGAACACCCGGCCGTCGGTGTCATACCAGGCTGGAATCCGGTGTCCCCACCACAGCTGCCGAGAGATGCACCAATCCTGAATGTTGTGCATCCATTCGAAATAGGTTTTGCTCCAGTTTTCCGGGACAAACTTGATACGGCCGTCTTCCACCGCGCGGATCGCCGGTTCCGCCAGCGTTTGGGCTTTGACATACCACTGATCGGTGAGGTACGGCTCGATGACCGCATGGGAACGATCGCCACGGGGAATTACCAATTTATGCGATTGCACGCTGTCCACCAACCCCCGTGATTCAAGATCCTTGACGATCTGGTCCCGGGCCTGGTAGCGATCCATGCCATGATAAGGCGAATCGGGAAGATTAATCGCCGCGTCGGCGGTAAAAATATTAATGAGTGGTAGATTGTGTCGTAACCCGATTTCATAATCGTTGAAATCGTGGGCCGGGGTTATCTTCACGCAGCCCGAACCAAACTCCGGGTCCACGTAGTCGTCGGCGATCACCGGAATATACCGACCGGTCAACGGCAGCTCGACCCGTTGACCAATCAGATCCTGGTAGCGCTCATCGTCAGGGTGTACCGCAACCGCGGTGTCCCCCAACATGGTCTCCGGTCTTGTCGTCGCGACGGTGAGGTAGCGGTCGGGATCGTCGACGAAAGGATAGCGAAGGTGCCACAGGTTACCGTCCTGTTCGTCCGCTATTACTTCCAAATCGGAGATCGCGGTATGCAGTACCGGATCCCAATTAACCAGTCGTTTACCACGATAGATCAATCCTTCATCGTATAACCGGATGAATACCTCTTGCACTGCTGCGGATAAACCCTCGTCCATGGTGAAACGCTCGCGGTCCCAGTCCAACGATGCCCCCATGCGGCGCAGCTGCTGGGTAATCGTGCCGCCGGAATGTTCTTTCCAGTCCCAAACGCGCGCGACAAATGCCTCACGGCCAAGTTCCAGTCTCGTACGGCCTTCGCCCTCCAGCTGGCGCTCGACCACCATTTGCGTGGCAATGCCGGCGTGATCGGTGCCCGCTTGCCACAGTGTGCGGTGTCCGCGCATTCGATGATACCGGATCAATGTGTCCATGATCGTGTCTTGAAACGCATGACCCATATGCAGACTACCGGTAACGTTCGGTGGCGGAATCATGATGCAATAAGCTGGACCATCACCCGATGGAGCAAACCAATCGCCTTGCTCCCAGCGCTCGTAGATCTGAGTCTCAATGGCACTTGGATCGTATGTCTTGTTCAGTTGTGATGTCATAAAGCGTTAGTAGAGGCGTTCGAGACCGGGCCAGAGCCCGGACAGGCGCATACTGGGGTACAAAGTCTCACATCGAGCATGGATCGAAGTTTTTGTTGCCAACATCATTAGCTCTTGTCTTTGCCGCCTTGGTGCAATATGCGGGCTAGGTCCCTGACTGCGGGTCAATCCGGTAGGGATTGACGCGAGCGAGCGGATTATACGCGAGGCAGGAGCCTAGGTTTAGCGATTGATGCGTGGGGGCCCTAGCCTCGGTCTAACGAAACGTTCTGTTATTTCTTGGCGGGCGGGGTAAAACGCTTGAGCAGGATTTCCTGAGTCCGGATCGACCAATCCTCTAAGGATGCTGACACGGCATCCTGCAGATCCTGAGTCAGGTCGGGATCCAGCGGTTGGCTATTGGTGTCGAGGCGACCCTCCACGGCATTGACCAATTCCTTTGCTATTGTCTGGTGCGCGGTATCGATTGACGACGATTGGGGGGCGGCGGTCGTATCTGCGGCGGTGACGCGTGGTATCGGCATATACACCACGTTGGTTAACACCGGTACGTCGTCGATAACGGTGACGTCCGGCACTTGATCTGCCGCCGTCACGTCGAAGTGACCCGGGTAATCAGGCCTACCCTCGCGGTGCGGATGAGTTTTTTTGCTGGCCTCGCTGGGTTCGGCAACACCGGCTGTTTGGCCGGTGTTCGTTGGCGATGGTTCGGGCGTTTCGGCGATGAGATCCTCGAGGGAGCGCAGCGTTTCGGTGAGTACCGTCTGATCCGTGTCCGGTTGTTTCTTGCGGCGAAAGAACATCGTATTAAACGGAAACTTGATGGGTCTCTAATTCGAAACCTCGGTCGCGATAATGTCGGAATCGTTCCCGGCCTGACTGTTTGTCTTGAGGGTCATTATCCACTAATTCTGCCACCCGGTCGAAACGATCTGCATAGACGGGAGCGCTCGCCAGCAAGGAGATCAAGACATCCGCTGATTGAACCTCCGGTGGCGGTTCATGGCCAATCATAATTGGCGCCTGTGGTTCATCGCTACACGCACTCGCATATCTTTGATGCGGTAGGAAACTGCTTTGGTCAAAGGTCCACATCAAATCGTCCAGTCGCTGTGCTTGATCCTCGCTGGCCGCCTGAATATACGCCGACTTACCTAAAGTATAGATCTTGTGCACCAAACGGCACGTAAACCGCAGCTTGCCCTCGGTTACTTTGTTGGTAAGCACATAAAAATCAACCCGGGGCATGATACGTACCGACAGGCATCAGCCACAGCGATTAATCAAAAACTGAGTCAGTAGCGGGACCACGCTTCCAGTGGCGCCCTTTGCATCGCCTTCCCGCCACGCAGTTCCTGCAATGTCCAGATGCGCCCATTTAAATTTTTCGGTAAATCGAGACAAGAAACACGCCGCGGTAATGGCACCTGCGTAGCGCCCTCCAATGTTGGCCATATCCGCGAAATTACTGTCGAGCTGAGGTTGATATTCATCCCACAGCGGCAACGGCCAGGCACGATCGAGGCTGTTTTGCCCGGCTTCCAGAAGTTCCTCGATCAGGTCTTGATCGTTGCCCATCAAGCCGCTCGCGTGTTTGCCCAGGGCGACGACACACGCGCCGGTAAGTGTGGCAATATCGATGACGGCGTCGGGTT
>CALZGZ010000069.1 GCA_945787105.1 uncultured Gammaproteobacteria bacterium | reverse complement strand
ACCGACAGTTTATTGGTGACGTAAATGCGTATGCGTTCGCCTTCCACCGCCTCGATTACCGTGCCGCTCTGGCGCCCGTTATATCCCCACACCGTCGCCTTGAGTCCGGGTGCAAATTCATGTTCGAACTCTTCGGCAATGAGATGGAACACTTTGACCCCGTCCACAATCTTGAACGGCAGTGCAGCGCCGTTCGGCACCACCACCGGGCGGTAGTCCCGGCCCGGTTGGCCGGGCGGCAGCGGCTCGACGTGCATCGGGCCACCGCTGTAGGATTGTTCCCAACGGGTTCGTGACTCGCCGGCGTGTGCGGTATTTACCGATTGCACCAATGCCGCGCCGCCTGCGGCCGCAGCTCCAGTTATGAGGAAATGACGTCGTGAATACTGCATGTTTAATGTCCTCCAGCGCCGCCAGCGGCGCTCAACGATGCGGCAGAAGCGGAGGCAGCCATACCGGTACCCCCCTGACTCATTCTGCCATGTAGGATTTGCTCGAGCTGATTGCGGGCGATCCAATAATCGCGCAGATTATCGATGTAGCGCCGGCCCAGTTCCACTTGCCGTTCTTGCACCTGCAGTAATCGAAATACGCCCACCTGCATGGCGTTGTATTCGAGCAATGTGCCGTTCACGATACGCTGACTCAGCGGCAACAATACCTTTTCCAGGTGTTGCGTTTGCGCGCGTGCCATTTTTACCGACTCTCGGGCCATGCGCGCCGCAGAACGAACCTCAATTGCCGTGGCGAGATATTGTTGCTGTGCGCGGCGAAACTCGGCGCGACCGGCCGCCAAGCGGGCTTGACCCAAATCGAATATCGGTATTTGCAGACCGAGACTGATGCCGTCTTCGTACTCGCCGTCGTCGCGTTCCACGACGTAGCCAAGATCCAGCTCCGGTACCCAACGCGTATTCGTATCCAAACCGAGTCTTGTTGCGATCGCCGCGAGCTTCTGCCGGGCGATCTGCAAATCCAGGCTGCGCTCGATGGCACGGTTCTCTATGTGCTCGGTTTTGATCGGCTGTTCGGGTAGCCCGGGTAAGTTGCCCGCTATCCGCCACTGGGTGTCCTGACCCCAAAAGCCCATCAATACAGTGAGGCGCTCTTGGGTTTGTTGGAGGGACATCTCCGCGGTAGCCATTAGCAGCCGTGCCTCCTGATGCAGCGCCTGCTGATTCGCAAGCCTTAAATCGGTGATGTTCCCCGCGTCATGCAGACGTTGCGCCGCATATAACGCGGCGGCAGTGGATTCCACGACTTGCTCCATCATGTCTTTGGTTTGTGCCGCTGCCTGAGCCCTGTAGAATGCTGCGCGGACCTCGCCGGCGAGGTCCAACACCGCGGCAGTGACGTTCAGTTTGGCGCCCGCGAATTCAGCGCCGGCAAGTTGCTTGCGCAGCGGAATGGTGAACACGCGCAAGAAACTCAACGACACCCCGACATCGAAGTTGGTGACGTCCTCGTCGCGGCCATAAGTGACCTGACCGTGGAACAACGGGTTGCTGAGCAATCCCGCTTGCACCAGATTCGCCTGCGCCACTCCCAAATCCTCGTAGGTCGCCTGCAGGCGCGGGTTATTGAGCAACGCGATCTGCACTGCCTTCTCCGCGGTAACCCCCGGTTGCAACATTGCGCGTAGTCGCTGTTCGACCGCTTGGTCCTCGGCGCCTCCGGTATGCCAACGTACCTGGTAGCCGCCGCGTTGGTTCACCTGTTCCTGTACCTCGCTGAATCCGGCATCTTTGGGTACCGTGGCACACCCGGTGACCAGAACCGATACCGCCAGCACCAGGGAGCGATTCTTACCGATGGATATAATCATTACGTCCTCTCTGTCATCTAGTGATGTTGGTGCATATCGTGACCCGCAGGGGCGGGCTTGGGCGCCGCTATCACGTTGGTGTCCAATGCCGTCGAGCGGGGTGGCTCGGGTGCTTCTTGTGCCTTAGGATTTGCGGGATGGTCAGGTCCGGCGAGCGGTACGGTGATGTTGCCCGCGCACGCAGTCAGCCAAACGGCGCTCATGCATAGGGCTAGGTATCGCGGCACATCTGCGATCTTTGTTCGGCGCCAGGGTATTCGTGTTGGTACGGCGCGAATAAATTGAAAATACATGAAACCTCCTCATAAGCCTGATCAACCACCGACACCTTGCCAGTGGTCTTGGTACAACAGTAAGGCAGATCAATTAGGCTAACGGCCGGGGAGGTCTAAAGACTGTTTTGGACCGTTGTTGGTGGTGTCTTTGCTGGTGGGACGCAGGTATACCGGTGCGGTCATCTTGTGAAATTTGCAACGCCGCAGACTGCAGCATAGTCGCGCCATTCACACACTGCCCGCAGTGTGCAGACTGACAGCAAAATCCCGGCTGACACACGCCGTTAGAAACATCGTGATGATCGGCGTGGGTGCACGGCGCCGCAGATTCTGCATGGGTGCCCAGGGTGTGGGGTTGCCCTGTTTCGCAGCTGCCTGCAAACGACCATTGCAGGGTGCCGACAACCAGAAAAGCCGCCAGTACACAGCGTATTGTCTTGTCGAACAGGGTTCTCATCAGTGCAAACACAATCTGGGCATGAGCCAATAGACTGTTTTTCGGCGACGAAGTTTCACAAAAACCCGTCGCCAGCACGAATCGGACTGCGACGGGCAGCCAGTTGATTGGCAAGATTATCCACTCCCGTGCCGCTAACTCTGTGGATACAGTAACTATTCGCTGAAGCGGCGCCGGCTATGTGCCCGGAAACACGGTGGACAGGCTTATACCCGGATTTTTGTAACGGAATTTTTTCATCACGCTCACCAATCTCTGCAACACGCGATGATGCGGTCGACCACAATCTTTGTTTTGGGGTTTTGCCGGTAAAAATATAACAGTGACAGCACGACCCACAATACCGCCAGCAGGCTCACGCCGTATACCAGATCAGTAGTAACACCGAGTGCCATAAAAGCGGCCAGCGTTAAAGTCAGCAACAGCGGCAAGCGGAAAATGTGTAATCCCTCGGCGGTGTTTTTTTCCAGAAAATAGTACAAGCCGACAATGGTTTGTCCCATCAACACCGCAATGATTACCGGCTGATTGAACATTCCGAGCCAATACAACACCAGTAATGCGATCCAGGTGACACTGACACTCACACAGATCACACAAAACTTCCATTGGGTAATGCTTTTGGTAATCAACAACACCACAAACAGTGCGGCGATGACCGACAACACCAGAACTGGGTCACTCACACCACAAGCTCGATAGCAACTACCGCACAAACGAGTAGCACCAGCGTAATAACCATGCCCTGGAAGGGGTACATCGCGCCGCCCCGTGCGAGTGCCAGTTTTTTACTGAGATAAGGTGAAAACAGTATCAGTACGCCACCAATAATTGCACCCACGATAAATAGGTTTATCACCAACGTCTTTCCGTATTCTCCCCAGAAGGGCAGATACACAGAGGTGTAATCGGCCAGGGCGGATTGCAGGGGGAAGATGGTGGTAGCAAACGAGAAGATTGCCAATACCGCTTTTTGCCTGGGTACGTATTGTTTTTTTAACAATCGTGCGACCCACAATCCAAGCGCCACCGCAAACGCGCCCAGGAGTATACCCACAGCCATGGGCCCCACTCCCAGCTTGGCGGCGCCAAGAGCTACCACCCCCGCACCCGCGGTGCACAACGGACAATGCGCGTGCGCCGTCGCCGGCAGCAGTAGCTGCAGCGCAAACAATCCGGCTAGTAATGTTGCACCAATCATCATTTCACTCTCCAATCACAAAACAGCTCATCGTGACCATTTGCGAACCCAGACCCCCGTATCATTCAAGTATAGAGGACGAAACAAACCATTTGGTGCGCCCCGGCTTGCGGCGAGCATGGCGCTCAGGTAGCCGATTCAAACCCGTTGAGCCGACGGTTTACGGCGTTGACATCCGAGCACGATGATCACGCACAAGCAGCTTGGTAAGCGCGCCAAGACGCCTTCAATTCTTCTCAGAGCTTTTCGTACAGGGTGGTCTTGCCGTCTTTCATCGAGTAGATCTTCCAGGTTTGATTCTTTGGTCCGGGCATCCCGGGTGATCCGGACGGCATACCCGCCATCCCGATGCCGTCGATCGCCGGTTTCTCGGTCAATAGCTTGTCTATGACCTTGGACGGGATGTGCCCCTCTACGATGTAGTCGCCGATAATTGCCGTGTGACAGCTCTGCACGGTTTTGGGTACATTATATTTGCTCTTAATGGCCGGCAGATCCTTGTCCTCCATGTTCACGACGTCGACCTTGTAGCCGTTGCTTTCCATATGGTCTTTCCACCCGTTGCAACAACCGCAGGTGTAGGACTTGTACAAGGTGATCGTTTCTTTGGGTGCGGCGTTGGTGCCGCAACCGGTGATCAACAACGCCAATCCGAGTATTGGTAAAAACTTGAACGTCTTCATGAGCATGCCTCCAAAATATTTGCGTCGAAAGTTACACTAATTGATTCAGCCGATGGTTGAAAATACCGGAAATGTTTGCAGCAGCCAAAATCCAAATGTAGATAGATAACCGGTGATCATGGCGATCCCGGTTACGATCAGAATCACACCGGCCACGATGTGCAGTGTCTTGCCGATACGCCGCATCCCCTTGAGCCGGGTGAGAAATTTGTCCGCAAACAGCGCAGCGGCCAGAAACGGTAGGCTGAGCCCCAAAGCGTAGACGCTCAATAGGGCAATACCTTGATTCAAGGTCGCCGCCACCGCGCTGGCGGCGAGAATCGCGCCGAGTACCGGGCCGATGCAGGGGGTCCAGCCGAACCCGAACGCCAGGCCCAACACGAATGCCGACACCGGACCGCCGCCATCCAAGGCAACGTGAAAGCGTGTGTCGCGGTGCAGGTGCGGCAGCTTGATCAGCCCGGTCATGAACAGGCCAAAGACAATGATGATAGCACCGCCGATGATGTTGGTTTCATAGCGGTACTTGAGCAACGACTCACCGAGCACCGAGGCGCTCGCCCCGAGGACGATGAACACCACCGAAAAGCCCAACACGAAGAATAGGCTGAGCGCGACGGCGGGTAATCGCGCATAGATCGGTTGTCCATTTTGCGTATCGGTAATCGACTCGCCGGTAATGTAGGAGATATACGCCGGAACCAGCGGCAGTACACACGGGGAAAAAAACGATATGACACCGGCAAAGAAGATTGCCGGAAGCGCCAGGCTGGAGAGTTCGCCCGCCATTACCAATGCCGTCCGCTACTGTCGTCTACGCTTGACACCGCGGCTGTTGGCCCACACGAATATGCATGTATATTCATTCTCTCAATGTCTCAATCAGCGGGAGTAGAGTCTCCTCGAGCACCCGCCCATTTATGGCCCCGATGTGCTTGTAGGCGATGCGGCCGTTCCGGTCGATTACGAAAGTCTCCGGCACGCCATACACACCCCAATCGATCCCAACCCGGCCATTGATATCCGCACCGGTTCGGGTATAAGGATCACCCAAGGCGTCGAGCCAGGCGGCAGCGTCCTGTGGACGGTCCTTATAGTTTAGACCGTGGATCGGTACGATGTTCTCCTGATACATCTGCATGAACAGCGGATGTTCATCCCGGCACGCGGTGCACCACGATGCAAACACGTTCACCAGGGAAACCTCGCCTACCAGATCTTTGTTGGACAAGCCCTCGGCACGCCTCTGGACCGGCGGCAGGCTGAACTCAGGCACCGGCTTGCCAATCAACGGGGACGGTACCTCCCGCGGATCCAGGGTAAGCCCGATACCGAGAAAGATTCCGATGGCGAAAAATATTGCCAGGGGCACCAGGAACTTGAAAGCCTGAGGGCGAGGCGCTCGTCGCGTTGCCTCGATCGATACTTTCTCAGACATAGCGTAATTCCTGCCTGGGATTCGGTCGCGGGTTGAGAAGGCCGATGCGGGAGTGGTAACGGACGGTGTGCACCGACACGCCGCTGTGCTTGGACCATGCATGGACAGTAATCATCACTCTATCTCCTGAGGCAAGAGTCGATAGCGACACACCCATAGTCAAAAATTTGTAGCTGGGTGTTCGATATCAGTGTGGAATCCGGCAGCCTGGCATCAGCTCACAGCTACCGGCGACCGTGGTCAGGAGAGAAGTCGTGGAGGATGGAAGATACTGGTTGCGTGGGTTGTTAGGATTAGATTTGGCGGATCCTGAATGGCCACTGTAACACCGCGCTGGAACCAAAGCTCGCCGGTACGCTGCGCTAACAAGGTTGTGCCGCACAGTGAGCACGACGTGCCACTCATATTGCAGTCAGACTTCGACATGTTTGTCGCACAGTGTGATTCCAGGGCGCAGTCCGGAGACGTGCACGGATTGTGGGCCGAATATGTGTGAGCCGATACCATGCCGGCCGTGCTCGTCTGGTCCATTGAGCCGGGACCCGACACAACAACAAGAGAACCGTGCTCAGCAGCAGGGGCCGTCGACAGCATAAGCAGCGTCACCATCATGGCCCACAATACGGTTGGCGTGATTCGACCACTCATCTTGAAAATATAGCACACCGGTCCACCAGACAAACGTGACATATGTCAAAAAGCGCGGCAAAGCCGGCGCAATGTCTTGTTGGCAATACGCCTCAGTCGCCACCTGCATCCGCGATCCTTGGTGCAATATGCGGGCTAAACGCCGACGCAATCCGACTCGATCCCACCCGGCGCAGCGGCAGTCAATGGACGGCGCAGCACCTGCGCATTCAGGAGTAGAGCTGCGGTGCTCCCAATTGCTGGTGAATCTGATTGCAGACCTGTTGAGACATGCGCAACCCCTGGGCAAGTTGATGCAGATATTTCGCCTCCGGGTTGGTGTCGAGATCGATCGCCAACAACGACATCGCGTAGACCTGTTGTTCCATACCCCGCGGCACGCTGCGAATGAAGCCTTCGACGTCGAGAGGCTGCGCCAGTTCTTGCCGTACGAAGTCAATCTCATCTTGCGTAATATCGCCAAGTCGCTGCAATACATTCTCCGTCTCCTCGCGATCCACTCGGCCATCTGCTTTGGCCGCATTGATCATCGCGCGGATTAAAAGTGTCGCTTCTTCGTTGGCTTGTTGTTGATTCATGCCTTCGGGCATGCATTGTTCGCTGCTGGCCGGCGCCGGGGAACCCGCTTGATTCTGCCCAAATTGCTTGAGCGCCGCCTCGGCCAAGCCGCCCAATAGGCCGCCTCCCGAAGAACCCCCTGAGCCCAACACGCCCCCGAGTAAACCACCGAGCCCGCTTCCGGAAGCGCCCGCGCCCGAACCGCCACCCAACGCCCCGCCCAACACACTCTTTAACACCTGCGCGCCGAGGCCGGACGACACCGCGTTGTTACCCATCAGACTGCCGAGTATTTTTATCGCGTCAACCATTCTTTACTCTCCTCCGTCAGTGATTACCAATATTCACAAGCCCGCATTCTTTGCTCAATAAATATCAGTCTGTGCAGAGTACCCGGACGCTTGTTTCGACATATGCAGGAACGGCCCCAACCCCGTCACACGCCTGGCGATTGTATCACTTGGGTCAACCGGGTGATACGCTGTACAAGTCCCGGTGGTGCCTGGCGGCACTATGCTCGCTTTAGCAACCGCATAAGTATGCCCGGCAGATTGAATCGTGACACGCCAACCGGCCAGTTGAGCTCTTCCTTGTGATAAAGCGTGCTCATTAGCGCACCGCGTAACTCATCTTGCAGCTTGTGCCACGCCAAAGAATCGCGTTGTCCGCTTTCCGTCAATTCCTTTATTCGCCGGAGCTGCGTGCGCGCCGTGTGCATACGATCTTCAAGTAAGTCCGCCGTGTGTTTTTGGATCAGGCCGTATTTTTGCTTGTGACGGTTCAATCGAAGTGCAGCTTCATAGGTGCTATCGACAATCTCGTCGCGCGACATCCATTTTGTCTCATAATTCAAAAAGTCTCTCCAGGTCACCGCGGATTCCATCAACTGTCTGTGATCTGCGAGGGTATGGGCGAATAACCGGTAGCCATAGGCGTCGGGCCGTTCCCAAACGGCGCTCCCGGGATCGAGAAACGGTGCCAGCGGAGCAATAAAAGGATGCAGGTTTTTCCTCTTGCCGTAGGTCGCGAGCAGGTACTCGCAGTAATCCACCGTTTCCAGCACCGACTTGCAGGTTTGTCTAGGTAGGCCGATCATGAAAAACACATCGATGCGTCCGCAGCCTGTTTCGATGAAGTTGGCAATCGCGTCCTCCAGTTGCCGATTGTCAAACGGACGGCCGAAGGCGTGGCGGATGCTCTCATCATGTGTTTCGGGCGACATCTCGACGTTGTATCTGGGGATCGACGTTTGGATGCGGCGGATCACGTCCGCGGGGGGCGGGGCGAAGAACTCGATGACAAATTCGTTGCGTAATTGCAGCCGGTTGATCTCGTCCAGAAGACGAAACGCGTAATCCTGGCCATTCTGGAGGATATCGCCGATGAGCATCGAAGGCGCATTGAAATATCTGGCGCTCTGGGCAAGCTGCGCCGCCACTTTCTGTGGCGACTTGACCGCCAACTGGACACGCTGAAATACCCGTTCGCCGGTGGACTTCGAACCGCCGCAGGCTACGCAGTCGTGTTGACATCCCCGGTACGGAAAAATCGCCGTCATCGGGTACCGCGGCCACGAGCGAAACGGCACGTAACCCTTGAAATCCAGAAATCGCAACACTTTGTTGATCGGCAGCCCATAATCGATGGTGATGTCGTCGATGTCGGTGGGCACATGACTGATCTGGTTCGAATGAATGCGGCCAGTGGCATCCTTAAAAGTCAGGTTCGGCACCCGGCGGTAATCACCACCGTCAACGATGGCCCGCATTAACATGACCAGCGGAAACTCTGTCGAATCTCCCTTGATGACGTAATCGACAAAGGGATAGCGGATCAACTCGTCGGAAAAATAAGTCGCGGAGTATCCGCCATAGATCACCGGCCGGTCTGGATGGATACTCTTGATCAGTTCACCCAATGCCAGGCTGCCCTGGACATGAGGCAACCAATGCAGATCCACCGCAAACGCCTTTGCCTTGAGCCGCGTGATTTCGCGCGCCGGGTCATAGCGTGGCGACATCAGCATCTTGTTCGCCACGTTGATGATGCGGGTGGAAAATCCTGCTTTTTCGAGATGATGGCACAGGCTCACGAAACCGATCGGATACATCTCAAAGATCGGTGTCGAGGGAATGACGTCGCTGATCGGGCCAAACAGAACAGCACGCTCGCGAAAATCGAACAGGCTCGGCGGATGAAGGAAGACGATGTCGGTAGCGAACATTAATTTTCCACTTGGCTCAATCAATCATCGGTTTGCGTTATCGTGGCTCTCGATCCCTAACCCGTGGTTCCGTGTTACCCGTCAATTTGCCATTGCACCCGGTGGTGGCGGGATTTGGGTCACCGCTTATGTGCCAATGATGGAACCCGACGTGACCCAAGCAGCGACAACCGGCTTATGATGCCGATTCGTGCCTGGCCGAATGTCATTGGCGAAGGCTTCGCATCGGCGGTTCATTGGATTGAAGCACAATTATTGCCGGTAAAACTTGATCTAGCCCATGACTTGGGCGAGGATTTGCGGCAATCAAGCGTGTTTGATGCAAATCAGCAACAATTCGGCATTGTGCACGGCGATTCGTTTTGTGGGACCACTTGAGTGGGAGGCGACCATGGCAAGCACAGCGGTAGCCGAGATGCCGGCCTACGACTAACCGGATTGAGCGGATATGGAACACATCAGTGACGATGCGATCGCTAGCTACGGTGCTGGAGCGCTTGGGTTGGGGATACTTGTGCTTGGTGTCATCTATGCCATACGGGGGCGAGTGCGCATTCAACCCGGCCGGGCCAATAAGACGGTTCCGCGTTGGACGCCCTTCGAGAGGGTCCTTCACTGGTATGTGGCAATACTTTTTATTGTGCTGGCTGTGACCGGGGGTGGGCTTTTATTCGGAAGAATGACAGTGATCCCGGCCGTCGGTCAGGAGGCGTTCACAGCGTGGGCCGGTCTGGCCGTATTGACCCATAAGCTGTTGGGCCCCGCGTTTGTCGCCGGCGTCCTGGTGATGATCGTGCTGTGGATGGGGAACAATATCCCAGCCCGATATGACTGGGAGTTCTTCAAACAAGGCGGTGGATTCGTCACCGGCAAGTATCCACCCGCGGGAAAAGTCAATGCCGGTGATAAATTGTTCGTGTACTGGTTGGGTCTTGTCATCACCGGGACCATCGTTTGTGCCACCGGACTGATTCTCGAATTCCCGGACTACGGCCAATCAGCGGAGACGATGCAATTGTCCGGTACGCTACACTTGATTGGCGCGCTGGCATGGATGCTTATTATTTTGGGACACACCTATCTGGGGAGCCTCGGTGTTGAGGGGGCATTTGAGGCGATGATTTGCGGACGCGTCGACGTGAACTTTGCCAAGCAGCATCACGACATGTGGGCTGAAGAACTGATGCAAATGGGCGTCGCCCCTCAATCATCCCAAGCGCTCAAGGAAACCAACGACGACGCGTGAAGATAGCGCCGACGTCACAAGGTTCGGCTCCAATTCGCCTACTTGAGATTCACGCGCTTAGCTTGAATGTTATTTAGCCGCCGATCGGGTTTTCGGCGTCTATCTTTCCTGACCAAATATCCGTTTGAATCGCGAAACGGAGCCTGCGGCATCGGCTTCCACGTGCGCCGATCCTGGTTGCTTCGATTGTCCTTGCGTTCCATGCTGGCGGTCTCTTCCATATGGTGAGTCTCCGAGTAGGCACAAATTTATAACTGAGATCCGGCAGTAGAGCAAGGTGCGGGTGGCATACTGCAGACCGTTTAACCTGACGCCCAAGGCCGTTAATCTAATCGTTGTAGCGCGGCACCTGTTCCACGCCAGTCGTTCCATGTGCCTGCCGGTTAGTTATTCTGCATATTATATGAATTGATGCGTTTTGGTGCAGAATGTAGGGTTTGGGACGGCAATACGTCGCTAGTTGGGATTGTGTCTAGTGAATAGAACAGCTACCGCGGTGGTCGCGAATTTGTTGTTGTGGGCACCGCTGTTGGTGATCGGTCCGGTGGCCCAGGTCGACGCGGAGCCGCCGATCATCAGAGCCGCCGGTTGCCTAATTCCGACGCCCAAGGGGATCGTGATGGGGATAAATCGCGTTTTGGGTAAGATCCAGCTTCCGATGGGCAGGCATGTGGCCGGTGAGGATCCGCGACAAACCGCCGCCCGGGAAACGTTGGAGGAAACCGGTATTGATGTGGATGTTGATGCGCTGATCCTGACGCTCGAGAACAACCAGATTTTTCTCTTTTTGTGCATACCCAAAACGCCCATCACCGATTATTCGATGTTGCGGTCCAAGGACACGTGGGAGATATCGAAAGTCGTTGTACTTGACCCTCATTCTATGCGGAATTTCGACGGTACGATCATCACTAATGATTGGCGTTTTCCCGAGACTCGGGTTTTCTTGAAAACGCTGTTTCCCCAAGCGGAGAGAAGGTGAATCGCGTGGTGCACAAGTGACAGAAAGCAGATTGCCCACAGCAGGCTTCGTCACCTGGAATGAGATATTTATTGCGGAACAAAAACCCGTGCATGAGCACGGGGAGATTCAATCAGTTACCGAGTCAAGGTCAACATGCACACCGGCAACCATCCCACGACAACCCTATGCGTCCTCTTTCACCTCAATACTGTCTAAAGGCGGCAGCAGCAAATTCGTGGTATGCGCGACGTCATACCCATAGAATCGTTTGAGATAGTCGTAGATATTCTGGTTTCGGGAGTGGAGATCACTCGCCAATTGTTCGAATGTTCTCCTTGCCAGCATGATGGCATCCTTTTCGGAGAGGTTGACCGTGAACAAGCGGCCGTCAGTCTGGAATCCGGCACCCAACATTGCTTTACTGATCAGTTCCCAAATCTGAGCACATTGATCCTGTGAGTGATGGTCATACGAGAGGTTGATTGCTATCACGTACGGCATACGCAAGTCCTTGAAGGAATTAACCAATGCAACCGAACCACATCCCGATTCACGCCCAACCAGATGCCATCGGCCGTCTTTAACACAGATCCGCCAATTTTTAAGGGATACACGTTACTCCTGAGGATGATCGCACCGGCGATTTCGAATAAACCATTTCGTCGGCATCATTGCAAGACCTAAATATATCCGCGTACCGAGATCGGTGAGATTAGGGCCGTCTTGATATCGAATCCAGGATCAGATCTGCTGACCTCCTATCGCGTTGTTGAAAAACGTGATGATGGGCGGCATATGGACGCTAACGAAATAGCGAAAAAAGCCCAAGCCGAGGGTACCGATCCGGCATATAATCGCTTACTCTGTCTTTCAGTCAGGAACAATCTGTAAAGGATACCCGCCAGTTTGAATCACGTGTTGCAACAACGCATGATCCGGCTTCTCGAGAATGGCCACAAAGGATTATTAGCAGGCGGCAAGAAGGGGGTTGAGAAAGAAAGCCTGCGGGTAAGCCGGGATGGGAAGATCGCGCAAACGCCGCACCCGTTGGCGCTGGGCTCGGCACTGACAAATCCTCATGTCACTACGGATTATTCGGAGGCCTTGCTCGAACTCATAACACCCCCGTTTACGGAAATTAACGAGACACTCGAGTTCCTCTCGCAGGTTCATAAATTTGTATACGGAAAGTTGGACGATGAAATGCTGTGGGCCACCAGCATGCCCTGCTTGTTAGAAGGAGAGAGCAGCATCCCGATCGCATATTATGGCACTTCTAATGTCGGCAAGATGAAGCATGTCTACCGGCGTGGTCTGGAGTACCGTTATGGTAGAACTATGCAAGCGATTGCGGGCGTGCACTTCAACTACTCACTGCCAGAGCGCTTCTGGCCCGTGTTCCAAGACATGGAAAACAACTCAAAGGCGCTCAAGGATTTTGTCTCTGACAGTTACTTTGGTCTTATACGCAACTTTCAGAGGCAAGGTTGGCTCATTCCTTATTTGTTTGGCGCTTCCCCCGCCGTATGTAGATCATTCTTCAATGAACCACCGTCAGGATTTGATGAATTTGGTGTCGGCACGTATTACCAACCGTACGCGACTTCGCTGCGTATGAGTGATATCGGCTATAAGAATAAAGCGCAAGCGGATCTTGGGATTTCCTATAACAATCTCGAGGACTACGTGCGAAGCCTGACCCAGGCGATAGAGACACCCGATCCTGAGTACGCACGGGTAGGAGTGGTGGTCAACGGGGAGTATCGGCAACTCAATGCGAATATCCTGCAGATTGAAAATGAATACTATAGCTTCGTGCGTCCGAAACAGGTCATGAAATCGGGAGAGAAGCCCACCCTCGCACTGAAGCACCGGGGAGTGCAGTATGTGGAAATCCGCGCGCTCGATGTCGACTTGTTTCATCCTCTTGGAGTGAACGAGCCTCAACTGCGGTTTCTGGAAGTCTTTGTCATTTACTGCTTGTTGCACGAGAGCCCTCCAATCAGCGCGGATGAGCAACAGGAAGTTGAACGCAACCAACAGATGGTGGCGTGCTGCGGGCGTGATCCGTCGCTAAAGTTGTATCGTCTAGGTTCACGACAACCCCTCCGGCAATGGGCCGCGGAAATATGCGAGATGATGCAGCCTATTGCGGAATTGCTGGATGACGATGAGCCGGAGCGTCTGTATTCGAAGGCCCTCGTGGCGCAGAAAGCCGTAATTGAAGACGTTGAACGCACACCTTCGGCAATACTGCTCGATGAAATGCACCAAGACAGGGAATCGTTTTTTCACTTTGCACTCGACATGTCCGAAAAGCACGAGAAATATTTCAAAGCAGCGGACATGCCGGCGGATCGGATGGCTTATTTTGAGAACATAACCAAGGACTCGCTAAAACATCAGCAGGAGATTGAAGCAGCCGACGCCATATCTTTTGAGCAGTATCTAGCAACGTACTTCGCTCAATCGTGAGTCAACTTATAAATAAAGTCAGTCTGTAAACGCCAACCCCCTGGTTATGCTTGACCCGGTATCAAGACCCACGGTCCTTGCTTCGCAACAGCCACATCATGTGCAGGGCCAATGCGTCCTGCAATTCTTCCTTGGTGCATAATGATGGATTGTTAATCGGATGACATTCCATCGCGCGCTTGCGCTGTTCCGCGACCTTGATTAGCCGTTCACTCTTCTTCACCACGTACGCAACCGCTGACGCCACCTGCACATCGGACAGATCGGTAAAACCACCCTTCGGAGGCATCCGTCCATGTCCGTTGATGGCGTGCTGGATGAGCATATCCAGGTCTTGCTCAACACGATCCGTCCACGCGGCAACGTCCCCAAGCTGCGGTGCGCCCTTGATACCGTCCCCATGGCAGGAGAGACATTTATTATTGAACACTGACCTGCCGATTTTGAGATTGTAGGGTGCTTTTACTTTGCTGGCAGATCGTGGCACCGGGCTCGCTCCGGATTTGTATTCGCCGATCTTTGTTGGGTTCGAGTTGACCGTGCTTTGCGCCGCGTCTTGATCGGCGCACCCGGCAACCATGAGCGCAGTCAGTACTAGCATTCCTAGTGGGCGCGGCCTTGTCATCACCTTGGGGGACCTCTAACAGAATGACCTGTTCTGCCAACGCTGGTAAGAATCGATGGCACTCGCGTTATGGTTAAGTGTTGACCATCACCGAGGAGAAGGCAACTAATTTTTGATAGTAAAGCATTGCCCAAGAAATTGTTGATTTTAGTCTAAGCTAGTAACAGGTAGGTAACTGGGCGTATCTGATGAGATTGGTGCTATTTGTTTTACTGTTTAGTATTTGTCTAACCTCGTCCGCCCAATTCAGCAAGCACGTTGACGAAGATGGAAACGTCACTTATGTTGCAGATCCGGATTTCGATGAGGCACAAAACGAATTGGATGGTTTGCAGACACAGGATGATCTGTCAGAAATCCAAGAGTACCTCAGACAGAGGGACGCAGCCAGAAAACAACAACAAGCGAAACGCAGAGCCAAAAGCTCCATTGGTCTGAACCGCCGACGAGTCGATTTGAACCGGCGCCTGAATTATCGAAAATGTCGCGATCTGAGACGCTGGGGCCTGAAATGCTACTAGGCAAGGCACGACCTCAGCACTAGAGATTACTTATTAGGTTCGAAAACCCTTGTGTCCTATCGTGCAATCAAAGACGATTGCATCCGTGGTATCACTTTGCCCTTATATTTAAGCGATGGCCCATATCTGCATCATTCACGAGAACCACGAGTGGACAGCGCCGTTGCGTGCCGCGTTGGACCACTTGAGACTGCCCTACAAGGAGTGGTTTGTTGATGGTGGCCATGTTGATCTTGCCGCGGCGCCACCGCAAGGGGTGTTCTATAACCGCATAAGTGCCTCGTCGCACTCCCGAGGTCATCGCTACGCGCCCGAGTACACCGCCGCGATCCTCGACTGGTTGGAGTCCCACCATCGACGGGTAATTAATTCGCGCCGTGCCCTGCAACTCGAAATCAGTAAGATCGCACAATACGCGGCGCTCGACGCGCAAGGGATTCGCACGCCACGCACGATTGCAGTCGCCGCCCGAGATGAGATCGTTGCCGCCGCGGGTGTTTTTGATGGCCCTTTTGTCACCAAGCACAATCGCGGTGGCCGGGGTCTTGGGGTTCGATTATTCCGCAACATTAAAGCGTTACAGCATTATGTTGACGGTTCTGATTTCGATCCTCCGGTCGATGGCATCACGCTGGTGCAGGAATATATAGACGCACCGGAACCGTTTATTACACGCTGTGAGTTTATTGGTGGCGAATTTTTCTATGCTGTGCGCGTCGACACCGCGCAAGGATTCGAACTATGCCCAGCGGACGACTGCCAGCTTGAGGAGGCTTTATGCGCTACGACTACGGAGCAAAAATCCAAGTTTCAAGTCGTAAAAGGGTTTGCGCATCCGATCCTCGCGCGCTATGCGCGGTTTCTGAAGGTCAACCATATCCACATCGCCGGCATTGAATTTATTCTCGACCGTAATGGCGAACTGTTCACGTATGATGTCAACGTCAACACCAACTACAATCGCAACGCCGAGGCTGAGGCAGGTGTTGCGGGAATGCATGCAGTTGCTACTTATCTTGGTGACGAACTCCGGTACGTTAATGAGTCAATGACACGCCAACAGAATGCGGTGATTGATTAAATCATTAGGGACTCAACAGCATATGAGTCACCTCAACATAGGGTAGCGCCCAGTATTGGACCCTGGTTCTCACTTTGTACCAGGATTGCACAGCCCCGATTGCCGGCAATCGCAATGTCATCGATCGAGATTGCAGTAGATTGACCATTCCAATCTCCGACGCGCCTCATTTCTGTCACGACGTTGTGATTCGTTAGTGTCTTGCCGTGATTTTCACCGGTGGGTACGCTGGTGACCCGCTTGCGATCGAATATTATCAACCAGACGGCAGCCGATTGGTTCGCGTCTCCTTCGAGAGAAACGGTAAATCCGTGATCGCTGGTGTTGCGCAGCGAGATTTCCACCCTCGGGAATCGTGCCGCTGAGTTTAGCGCCGACTCAACGGCGCTGCGGTTCGTGCCAACCATAACGGATCGACCATTGATGATGGCCTGAGGAGTGTAGACGCCGCGCTGACCGGACAAGCGTTGCCCATGGTACTTGCGTTGACGGTCGGTGTATCGGGGGCTGGAAAATGGGTCCTTCCAGTTCCCGGCGCGTCCATAAGTCAATTCATCCCAATAATCGACATGAAACTCCAGCCCGATGATACCGCGGTCCGCGTGAATCAGTTCTCCCAGCAACGCATCGGCAGGGGGGCAGGAATAGCATCCCTGGGACGTAAACAATTCGATCACCGCAAGCTGGGTATCGGATGCCGACACCGGGTTGGACCCAATGCACAACATGCCGACCAGAAGCACGGCGAAAAGGCTTTTAGGTGGATGGGCCAATTGTGTTTTCGCTGTAAGGGATGAAACTTGAGACTGCATTGAATGCAGATGGTTCAACCCCAACACAAGTGGGAACTAACATTCCGATTAGATCCCGGAGGATGTGACCTCAATTTGGTTTTCAGGGTTGCTTACATAGCGGAATCACGGACCGGACGATGCGGGGAGTAAAGACACGGATTGAATCTTTTCACGATCACTTAGACAAAATCGTTCGCACAACAACCGGGTAAAATCCTCAGCCGGCATCGGCTTGCCGCAGTAGAATCCTTGCACCTCATCACATCCATGCTCGTGCAGAAAATGCAGCTGGGCGTCATTCTCCACACCTTCCGCCACTACTTTGAGGCGCAGATTGTGAGCCATGGAGATTATCGTCAACGCGATCACCTTATCGTCGGGATCATTATGCAATTCGCGCACGAAGGAGCGGTCGATCTTTACCCGGTCGAGTGGGAAGCGCTTCAAGTAACTGAGGCTCGAGTACCCGGTACCAAAGTCATCGATCGACAGGCCGATCCCCATCTCCTTGATCCTAATGAACGTGGTAATGGCCTTTTCGGGGTTCTGCATAATTAGACTCTCGGTAAGTTCCAGATCCAGATATTGGGGGTCTAGACGGCAATCCGCCAGTACTGTTTCCACCATATCGGCGAGGTCTGACATATCCAATTGGCGTGCTGAAAGGTTGACTGCTAGGCGCAGCTTAGGGAGTTCCGCTTTCTGCCATGCGTAGGCCTGTCCACAGACGGTCGCCAATACCCACTCCCCGATGGGCTCGATCAGGCCGGTTTCCTCGGCGATTGGAATGAATTCAATTGGCGGGACAAACGTCTGGTTGGCACGTTGCCACCGCAGCAACGCCTCTGCAGCCACCAAATTGCCGTTGTGCAGGTCGAAAACAGGTTGGTAGTGCAACAAAAATTCACCGCGTTCCAACGCACCTTGAATTGAGCCACGCAAAAGCATCTTCCTGGACAGCCCGGAATCCATTCCCCGGCGGAAAAAACGAAAGTGATTGCCGCCCAACGCCTTGGCCTGATGCAGCGCGATTTCGGCGCATTTGACCAGGGATTCCATGTCTAGTGCGTCCCGGGGGAATAGGCTGGCACCGACAGTGCAGGTGATGCTCATCTGCTGCTTGCCGATGTCAACCGGAGTTTTGATACCCCGCATGATATCCTTAATCAAAGTTTCGGCGTCCTCTTGTGTTTCCATTTCGGAAAGAATTATCGCAAATGTGTCTCCTCCAAACCGGACCACTGTATCTCCTTCCCGTACGAGTGAAGACAAACGCGCCGCGACGATCTTGATCAATTCATCTCCGGCGTCATGACCGAGATTTTCATTAATCAGTTTGAACTGATCAAGATCGAGGAATAGAGTGGTGATTGTTCCTCCATGTTGCCGCGCATGGATGATTGCCTGTGTCAGGCGATCGCGGAGTAAGGCACGGTTGGGAAGATCGGTGAGGGCGTCGTGGGTGGCGAGGTGGACGAGTTGTTGTTCGCTTTGTCGTCGTTCGGAAATATCCCGGATCGTTCCGACTGCATGCCATTTGCCGTCGATGACTGCCTGAGATATCGAAAGCTCCACCGGGAACTCCGTATTATTACGGCGAAGCGCGTGAAACTCAACAGTTCTGTTTATCAGCGGGCCGGTTCCATTTTTTTGAAATTGTTCGATTCCTTTCTTATATTGATTGCCATATCGCTTCGGCACAATGAATTTGTGCAGTTGTTGACCAACAATCTCGCCCTTATCGTATCCAAACATTTTTTCCCCGGCACGGTTCCAGTAAGTGACCATCCCACGATCGTCCATCAATACGATTGCATCCTGCGCGGCCTCGGAAATGCTACGAAATTTGGCTTCGCTATCTTTTAGCGCGTTATGTACCCTGAAAATCATGCGCGCACGAGCCAAGTCCCGTTTGTGTATGACGCGGTTAGAAAACCATAGTGCGAGGAAAAGAAATATGAATAGTGAGGCGAATACTCCGGACTCTAGTTTTCTCCTCAACCTTATGGCGGTCAATTCATCGGAGACGTCGGTATAGATTTCAAACACACCAACGACCTTACCATCCGGCGCCGCAAATACCGGTGTGTAGGTTTCCACGTATTCTGATTCGTCAGACAGATTCTCATGGAGTTGTTCCTCGGTGACCAGAACGGAGTAGGGCTGTCCGCTCGCTGCTTGCCGCAATCCAGGACTCACGGCACGCTGGACTCCTATCTCCTCTTTGTTGGTGGAATAAAGTGTCAGGCCCTCGAGACTGAAAAGCTTGAGTTTCATTATGCTGGAGTGTGCCAAGATAGGCGGCAGCTGATTTTCAATGTTAGGCGGCAATCCCAGTCGCAGCTTATGATCGTGAAAGATGTCGGTATCAATTTTTTGGTTAGGTCCAGGCCCCAGCACGTCCGCGGCCTGATCTTCGGCTGCAAACAACATCTCGTAGTGATGCCGTATGAGCGCTCGTACCGATTGGGCAACCAGGATGTTTTTGTGCTCGACGTTGTCGATGTATGTGTTGACTGAAATCTTGTAATGCACCACGGCCAGGACCGTTGCGACGATCGCTACTCCCAGGAGGCTGGACAGCGAAAAGTAGCGCAATGCCGTGAACTGTAGTTTAGGGCTGTCACCCCGTGCGGATTGCGAAGCCGAGCGGTTCATGAGTCGCCGGCCAGCGGCGAAGAACAGGCAACGCGCGGTCGACGCCCCCCGACTGAGACAGCGTGTTGGTTGACGCGAACATCCGGCATGGACTGCTGCCCCTTGTAATTGCGCTCAGCGCCGAGGACGCTACGCCTCGATCGACACCCCAAAAAAATGCAATACCCCTATATGTAACGGTTAGCAAAAAAACGATTAAAGTCAAGGCAACTATATGAATTGGCTGATTATTTGAGAAATTGTTCGATAAATTGCCATTGCTCGCAGCGCCGAACGATAGGTTTTGTCGCAGCACCCGTCCCGACTCGTAGGCATGGCCGGGTCGTTAGAGCGCGAGCTGCTGCGCGGCCGCGTGAGGCCTGTCAGCGCACTAACGGGCACCCGCTTGGGACATACGAAGTTCGACGCGTGGGCCGTATTGATCTGTTGAGCGCGCAACTGCCAGTACCCAGCGTCGTTCCGATTGAAGACGCGCAGCCATCGTTCACGCGGCAGGTTCCAACGCGATCCAAGGCATACGCGGGCAATCCGGAACCTGCCGGCGATTGCAGTCTGCGTCGGTCGTTGTGCCAGCGTTCGCCAAACCGACACTGTTCCACAACGAAACGATTCTCGCGCACGGGCGGCTCGACCGGCCACTATGACGCGCACATAGATATATTGGTGTTGCGCTCGTTGGGTCTGGCACTGTGGCGCCTCGTGGCGATTGTCTGATGCCTCTACTACACTCCATATATATTTTAAATGGATAGAGATGTGTGGTAGGAACTGCGAATCGGGAGTGCACTGTCACTTGTGTGCAAAATTCAAGAACGTGCAACGGCTTCCAGTGGCGGTTGATAATGCGCTAATCCGGACAGTCGAAAGTCGATATGCCTATTGAGAGGATCAACACCGGGCAACTTCAAGTTGGCATGTATATCTCGCGATTGGATAGACCATGGCGCGAGACTCCGTTTCTTTTTCAGGGATTCTATATCCAGGACAGCGATGAGATCGCAAAGCTTAGAGAGCTTTGTCGCCATGTCTATATCGTCGTGCCCGATGAAGAATACACCTTGGAGAGCGCCCAAGAAAAACCAACGGTAATGTCGATGTCCGCGATCGACGAACTCGTTAACGGCCATTATGACAAATCCGACAAGCCGCGAGTCAAATTTATAGAGGAGTTACCCAAGGCTCAATCCGTGCATCAGTCCATCGAAAATATAACGATGGAGATCTGGAGCGATCTGGACGAAGGCAAGGCACTAGATATCAACGACATCAACGAGTGTGTCGCTGTCATGGTGGACAGCATTAATCGCAATCCAGATGCCTTTAACTGGGTTTGCCGGGTCAAGGAACATCATTCCTCCACTTATCGCCATGCCATTAATGTTTCTGCCGGATTGACTACTTTCGGCAGGAAAATGGGGTTTGATGATGAACAACTCCGCTTACTGGCGATGGGCGGCCTGTCTCTGGATATTGGAAACATCAAGTTGCCTCGAGACTTATTGGATAAAAAGGTACGTCTCACGGATGATGAATGGGAACTGGTAAAACAACACGTTCGTTACGGTATGGACCTATTGGAACAAGCATCCAATATCGACGAGCGGTTACTGTGGATGGTTGCAACCCATCATGAGCGTTATGACGGCAGTGGCTATCTCGCGGGATTGGTGGGTGATCGTATTCCCACATTCGGACAGATGGCCGGGATCGTAGACAGTTACGTCGCGTCCACTGAGCCTAAACCCTACTCATCAGCGATGACATCCGAGGAATCCGTCCAGACATTGTTCAAGCAGCGCGATCAACATTTCCAGTCGTCGTTAGTGGATAATTTCATACAGGCAATTGGGATTTACCCGACAGGGTCTTTAGTAGAGCTGAGTTCAGGGGAGATTGCCATCATTGTTGGCCAGAACCCTAGACGCAGACTAAGACCGCGTGTGGTGCTGCTGTTAGACGCAGACAAGAATCCATATGGGAGTTATCCAGTGGTCAATCTACTCAAGGAGACGCATACGTATGATGGAAAACCTCTGCACATCGTCGCGGGGGTAGCTCATGGAGAATATCCGATCAATCTGGAAGATCTGACATTCTGATGTGAGTGAAATAGACTGTCGAGGTGATGTCCGTAGCGAAAAATAATAAGGAATGCTGCACGGGACGGTACCGAGTTGAGCGAATCCGAGACCGGCTCCGCGCCTCAGGACCCGGTGTTGCGTGTGTCGAAAGTGACCTCGATGTGATTGCCATCCAGATCTAAGATGTGGACCTGCTCGAGTTCTAGGTTCGGCACGGTGGCCATGCGGTACGGTATGCCGTGCGTTTGCAGCGTACCTAGAAATGTGGGCATGTGTTGAGCCCGAAATGCGAAATGCTCGATTCGCGGCTCGATACCGGCCGGCGTCGAGGAAGCCTCCACCAAATGCACCGCAGCTCTGTCGCCGCAGTACAGCCAGCAGCCGTTGAATGGGAACGACGGCCGAGCCCCGATCTCCATACCGAGAACGTCCACGTAAAACTGGGTCATCTTCTCGAGGTTTGCAGTGCGGATGTTTACGTGGTCGAGCCAGACAAGGGACATGGACTAAGAGCCATTTTGTCAACGAACCGATAGGTTAATGTTTATT
>CALZGZ010000068.1 GCA_945787105.1 uncultured Gammaproteobacteria bacterium | reverse complement strand
TTTCGGTACCGACATCGAGGGTCACCGGCAGGCACTGATTGGGGTGCACGCCACCGCACGCGGTATACAGACTGAGCTTACCGACTGGGATCCCCATGCCATCGGCTCCCAAATCTCCCAAACCCAGGATCCGCTCGCCATCGGTAACTACAATGACGCGCACATCCGTGCGCGGCCAGTTCCGAAGCACGCCGACAATACGCCCACGGTCTTTGGCGGTGATGAACAATCCGCGAGGCCGGTTGAAGATATGTCCATAGCGCTGGCAGGCCTCGCCGACGGTCGGTGTATAGATAATCGGCATCATCTCCTCGAGGTAGTCGAGCACGACGCGATAGAACAAGGTCTCGTTGCGTCCCTGGAGTGCGCTGATATTGATGTATTGCTCCAGGGGCGTTGGTTTGCGCCGGAAATTCTCCATCACGCGCATGACCTGCTCTTTTATGGTGTGCACGTGAGGTGGTAACAAACCACGCAAGCCCAAGGCCTCGCGCTCTTCTTCGGTAAATGCAGTGCCCTTGTTCAAAACCGGGTCGTGGAGCAGCTTCACACCTCTGGGAATGGCACCCGGCTTGGAGTGCGTGGGTTTGGGGGATTCTGTACTCATAATTAATTTCGTGTTTTACGTTTATACCGTGTTGCCGGCATTCAGCGAGTTTAAGGACCCGACAACGAATCAATCCACAAGTATCGGTTGATCCGGTGCGGGCGATCTATCGACCAAACGAAAACAGACCCGTCATGTCGCATAGAGCATAAGGGAATGCCAGCGCTCTGTACAAATAGCGTCACCACGATCCAGTTCGGCGTCGGTGTCCCCCTCCCCGCACGGTGGTGAAATTTCGCCACTAGTATTGCATCCACCTCAGGAAGGTCGGATTTCTACTTTGGGTCTTTAACCTGTGGGGGCCCCACAAGCGATCCTCTACGCCATGAAATCCCTACCCATCAAGGCGGCGCAATTTGTGAGCGTCTAGCGTCAAACGCCGCAGTTAGCGCACGCTGGGGACCCGCCGTGATGACCGCCGCGACTCGGGTGACACTTGTTGTTGCGATGCAACAACCCCGGTATTTACCTGAATTAACGTGAAGTGCCTTGCAGTCCCGCAAGAGTCGTCAATAATTTGGATAGTAAGACCGAATACGATCCTAGTTTTCTCCGCGGTCGTCGGCGATGGCGGGTCAACACTGAGGTGAGAAGATGACTGAAGTTCTGGTCGCCGTGTCCATTTCGTTGCTGGTCGTGCTGCTGTTTCACCATTTGGTGAGATAGCGCGGTCTGCGGAACATCTCGTCGCACCGGGTCGTGCTCCTCACGACCGAGGATCACTCGCTCTTATTTGAGAATCATCACGTACCCGCATACCCTTCGCCCATCATCAAACACACACCAGTACGTCGATCGGCCCATCGTTCGTCCCACTCAAGAGTTTCATACCAAGTTCGTGTGTAGGAAATCAATCCTCAATCGCCCGTGGCGGACCAATTAAATCTCGTATTGTGACAATCGTCACAAAAGTCGCGTTGGTCGGATTTTTCCCGCAAGTAGGACTTTTTTTATATAATTTACGCCCTTGCTGCTCGCGGGAGCTTTATGCGGGCACACGGGGGGAGCACACCTTTGCTACATCCAGTCCAGTCGAGCCTGCTGGTTTCTCGGTCACCGTGACCAATGGCGGTTCGCCCCGCAATGGAATGTAACAGCGATCCTCTTAACGTAGTTAGTTCACTAAATAAGTATGAATAAAGCCACACAGCTACCAATACCGCTGTCACGAACCCTTCAGGCTGAGCGGACTTATGTGTCCGCTGAACTCGGTCCCTTGTCCGAAAGAGTCGTTGAACGCCCCGTTGTACGCGGTAAATTTCTGTACGTCGGAGACAAAAAGTACTGGGTCAAGGGAGTCACCTATGGGACATTCCGGCCCGACGAAGAGAGTAATGAGTATCCGCTCCGGGAGATCGTCGAGAACGACTTCAGTGCCATGGCGCGATGTGGGTTCAACGCGGTACGAACCTATACCATGCCGCCCTGTTGGCTGCTCGACGTCGCACAGGAACACGGCCTGCGAGTAATGGTGGGGCTGCCCTGGGAACAACACGTCACCTTTCTCGACAACAATGGCACCGCACAGTCCATCGAAAAGCGTCTACGCGATACGGTTCGACCCTGCGTCGGACATCCGGCGTTGTTGTGCTACACCCTGGGCAACGAGATCCCCGCCTCCATCGTACGCTGGCACGGCCATCGAAAAATCGAAAAATTCCTGCACCGCCTTTACAACGCGGTAAAGGAAGAAGACCCCACCGCGCTGGTCACCTACGTCAACTTCCCGACTACCGAATACCTCGATCTTCCGTTTCTTGATCTGGTGTGTTTCAACGTCTACCTAGAATCTCAGCAATCCCTGGAAGACTATCTTGCCCGCCTCCACAATTTGAGCGACGACCGCCCGGTGTTGATGGCCGAGGTCGGCCTGGACAGCCAGCGTAACGGCGAAGAGACCCAGGCCATGGTGCTCGACTGGCAGGTACGCACGATTTTTAAAGAAGGCTGCTGCGGGGCCTTCGTGTTTGCGTGGACCGACGAGTGGTACCGCGGCGGCCACGATATCGACGACTGGGACTTCGGGCTCACCCGGCGTGACCGTTCGCCGAAACTGGCGTTGGATACAGTGGCACAGGCGTTGGACGAAACACCATTCTCTCCTAATCTCGCCTGGCCAAAGATCTCGGTGGTGGTGTGCAGCTTTAACGGCGGCAAGACCATCCGCGACACCATGGAAAACTTGATGCGGCTCGAATATCCCGATTTCGAGGTCATCGTCATCAATGACGGCTCCACGGACAACGTCAGCAATATCGTATCCGAGTATCCTTTCACACTGATCGTCACCCACAATCGCGGCCTGAGCAATGCGCGCAACACCGGCATGGAAGCGGCCAGCGGCGAAATCGTCGCCTACATCGACGACGATGCCTACCCCGACCCGCACTGGCTACATTACCTGGCCCTGGCCTTCGCGAGCGGTGACTATGTCGGCGTTGGCGGTCCCAACTTGGCGCCGCCCGGAGACGGTTGGATTGCCGATTGTGTCGCCAATTCCCCGGGCGGACCGGTGCAGGTGTTGTTGACCGACCGGATTGCGGAACATATTCCCGGGTGCAATATGGCGTATCGCAAAGACGCATTACAGGCAATCGGCGGGTTCGATCGGCGCTTTCGCGTAGCCGGGGACGATGTCGATATTTGCTGGCGTCTACAGGACCGGGGTTGGACCATCGGCTTCAGCCCGGCGGCCCTGGTGTGGCATCACCGGCGCAATTCAGTCGCCACCTACTGGCGGCAGCAAATGGGATACGGCAAGGCCGAGGCCCTGCTGGAGGAGAAATGGCCCCAGAAGTACAACTCACTCGGCCATATCAGTTGGGGCGGCCGACTGTATGGCAAGGGGCTCACCCTGCACGTGCACTCATCACGGGCACGGATCTATCAGGGTGTTTGGGGCAGCGCACCGTTTCAGTCCATCTATGAACCGGCGCCGACTTTACTGGGATCATTGACCATGATGCCGGAGTGGTATCTGCTCGTCGCCGGTCTCGCGGCGATGTCGTTGCTGAGCCTCAACTGGGCCCCGCTGGCATTTGCCATTCCGTTGTTGATCTTGGCCATCGTGCTACCGTTAGTACAGGCCATGCAAAGCGCCGCCCAATCCCGTTTCACCAGCAATCCTCAATCACCCTGGCAGCGCATGAAACTGCACGCCGTGACGGGTCTCATGCATTGTATGCAGCCGGTCGCGCGCCTGTTGGGACGCCTCAGACACGGCCTCACCCCTTGGCGGCGGCGCGGCGTATGGAAGTGGGCCAGCCCCAAACCTTCGCGGACTACAAAGTTGTGGCGCGAGGAATGGCAGGACCCTGCGGAGACACTAAGACGGCTGGGTGACAATGTGTTAGCCAACGGCATGGTCACCGACAACGGCAACGAGTACGATTCCTGGGATCTGCAAGTCCGGCCCGGACCTTTGGGCCGCGCGCGCCTGCTGATAGCGGTGGAAGAACACGGCTCCGGCCGCCAGATGTTAAAGTTCCGCGTATGGCCGAAGTGGAAAATGCAAGGTGTTCTAGCCGTGACCCTGTTCGTCCTTCTCGCGGTGCTCGCGGGTGCCGACAATGCTTGGCTTTCCAGCACCGTGTTCGTCGCCGTTGCGCTCACCCTGACGTTGCGCGGCCTGTACGAGTCCTCGGCCGCCGTTGCGGCGACGGTGAAGGCCATCAAGCAGCTATAAGGACTTGGTAAAGGTAGGCGATAAGGAGTCTGACATTCGGATCCTGAAGCGGTTGCTTCAGGAAGCCCGTCCTTGTTGGTGGCATTTAACCGCAATTTTTGGACTCAGTCTGCTCGCAACACCGCTGGCTCTACTTACTCCACTTCCGTTAATGTTGGCAGTGGACAGCGTCATCGGTTCTGAGCCTTTGCCTGTATTCTTGTCCGTAGTTATCCCAGAGACAGTTGAGAACTCAGGCTATAAATTGCTCTTATTAGTTGCGATGCTTGTAGTGTTAATTGCATTACTGACGCGGCTTCAAAACCTTTCTACATGGTTATTGCAGACGTACACTGGCGAAAAACTTGTATTACAGTTTCAGTCGCGCCTACTACAACAAGCACAACGTTTATCACTATCGTATCACGATGCAAAAGGAACGGCGGACGCGATATACCGAATCAAATATGATGCCCCGTCTATACAATGGGTTGTTGTGTACGGGCTTACTCCGTTTCTTACTGCAACTTTTACTCTCGCGGGTATGATTTACGTAACTACTCGCATCGATTGGAAATTAGCGTTGGTCGCGCTTGCAGTTTCGCCAGTGGTCTTCTTTTTGACTCAAATTTTTCGCAAGCGGCTTCGCAGACAATGGCGTACTGTAAAAGAACTTGAGATGTCTGCACTATCCATAATTCAAGAAGTTCTCGGCGCACTTCGTATAGTCAAAGCTTTTGGGCAAGAGGATCGTGAGCACGGAAGATTTATGCATCGCTCGCGTGAAGGTCTTGGTGCGCGTTTACGAGTGATTTTCCGAGAAAGTGCGTTTAGTCTTTCTATTGGATTAACCATTGCTATTGGTACAGCCGCAGTTCTATTTATCGGCGTGCAACATGTGCAATCAGGCTTGTTAACATTAGGGCAACTGTTGCTCGTCATGTCTTATCTCGCGCAACTTTACCAACCCCTACAAACATTGAGCCAACAAGTCACGAAGTTACAGGGAGGCCTGACCGGTGCAGAGCGTGCATTTGCTTTACTGGACGAAGCGCCCGACGTGGATGAACATCAAGACCCAAAGTCTTTGACAAAGGCCGTCGGTACCGTGGAATTCAAGAATGTTTCGTTCAGCTACGATGACGTAGTCACAGTTTTAAAAGAAATTTCATTAGTGATTTCGCCAGGAGCAAAGGTCGGAATCGTTGGTAAAACAGGAGCCGGAAAGTCAACGCTCGTTAATCTTTTAATGCGTTTTTATGATCCTTCGAGTGGGCAGATACTTCTTGATGGTATTGATATACGTGAGTATAAAATCAATGACCTGAGAGATCAATTCTCGATCGTACTTCAAGACCCACTTTTACTCCATACAACGATCGCAGAAAACATTGCATATGGTCGACCAGAAGCTAACAAGCGCGAAATCGAGGATGCCGCGAAGGCAGCTAACGCTCATGATTTTATTTGCGATTTACCTCAAGGATACGATACACAAGTAGGAGAACGAGGACTACGTTTGTCTGGCGGAGAGCGTCAACGCATCGCTTTGGCACGGGCCTTCTTAAAAGATGCTCCTATATTGATTCTAGATGAGCCGACGAGTTCGGTTGACGTAAGAACTGAGTCGATGATTTTAGATGCAATGTATCGTCTGATGGATGGCAGAACAACATTTATGATTTCTCACCGCTTAGTAGCACTTGAACGATGTGATTGGATCTTTAGGGTAGAAGGGGGAGAACTTGTGAAAACCGACGCCGTGGTAGCTCGCGTCACTGCTGTCTAATAAAACATCGCTACGAGATTAATTCGCGTAAGGGCAGATAATGAACGCAGGAAAAATGCTTGATACACTCCGAGCGAAAGCAGAAACACTCCAAGTAGAGGAGCATCCAGCAGTGTTAGCATGGAACACACTACGTCCCCGGAACGCAGCTCCCAAAGCCGTACAGAACTTAAAAGTAGGTCGGCGCCAGGGCGTATTTCGCCTAAGCGGTTTCTCCGAGGGAAGTCCGCAAGTGGTTGCGAAACGCCTCGGTAGGAAAGAGGCTTTCCGAGAACAGGTAATTCATAATCGAGTATTACGACACCTGCCCATTTCCCATCCTGGGTTTATTGGACTAGTAGAGGAACCTCAATCAAACTTGTGGTGGATATTTCTTGAGGACGTTACAGGCGAAAACTACTCGCCAAAAAATCGCGAACATCGTTTACTTGCAGGAAATTGGCTTGGAACAATGCATGCCCTCGCAACAACATATTTAGCTTCAGTCACCCTGCCTGATCGGAGCCATGAATACTACCTGCGCAAAATGCTAATAGCATATAAGATGATTGATCAATGTATGAGCAACTCAATGCTACGAAAGATCGATCGACAAAAGCTGAAAAGCATTTTGACATATTTTAAAGACGTACAATCTATTTGGTCACAGATCGTAAAATTTTGCAGGGGTTCGCCACGGACGCTAGTGCATGGAGACTTAGTCGTCAAGAACGTGCAAATAGTTCAAACTCACGAAGGTTACTTACTGATGCCCTTTGATTGGGGTACGACAGGGGGCTGGAGCATTCCCGCGACTGATCTTGCTCAAAATCTAGACGGCACGATAAGCCCAGATCTAAATTCATATCGCAATGCCGTTAATGAGAATGGCCTATATCTGACAATCGATGACGTTGAGATTATCGCAAGAATTGGGAACCTATTTAGATTGATTGCCTCCATCAACTGGGAGAGCGAGAGTCTTGAGTTTGAATGGATTGGCCGTTCTATGGAGAACATGCGTATTTATGAATCGGAACTTCGGGATTGGCTTCGCAACTTCTCATTGAGCTAGAGCGATATCACTGAGGAGGAAATCGTTTTTTATTATGACCGAATTGCGACCAAGTCATAGATTTTGAAATAACCTTTTGCAACTAGAAATCTACTTGGCTGCATGCAGTTGTTGGACAAATCTAATCAAGGAAGTAAGTTGAAAATCTGCCTGGTGTCACAAGAGTACCCCCCAGGACCTTCAGTTGGCGGTATCGGTACCCAGACTTATATGAAGGCGCATGGGCTCGCCGAAGCGGGCCACGAGGTGTATGTCATTACCAGAGGCACGGATAATAACCGCCATATATATAACGAAGGGACTGTGGTCGTCACCCGGCTACCAACCAACCGTATGCCTACGTACACAGATATTGCCGACTGGATAACCCATAGCGGAATGGTGGCAAGTGAACTCATTCGGCAACATGAAATACACCAATTTGACATTGTGGAGATTCCAGAATGGGGATGCGAGGGTTACATCCATCTTTTGAATCAAACTGAGTGGAATCGTATACCAACCGTAATTCACCTACATGGTCCGCTTGTAATGTTGGCAAATACGATAGGTTGGCCCCAACATGACTCTGAGTTTTATCGCGTAGGTATTCATATGGAAGGTACGTGCTTACGGCTAGCGGATGCGATTTATTCCTCTAGCAGCTGTTCGTCAGATTGGTGTTCACGGGAGTACGGAGTTAAAAAGCAGAACATCCCTCGTATTCACTCAGGAATTGACACAAGAATATTTCAACCCCTTGACATAGCAAAGGACACGCAACTAACTATTATCTTCGTGGGAAAGATGGTTCGCAACAAAGGGGTGCACATGTTGCTTGACGTAGCTTTGGAACTCTCGAAGGAATTCCCAGATCTTAGGTTGCAAATGTTAGGAGATGGTGAAAAACAAGTTATTACTGAGCTACGAACTAGGGCCGATGAACGAGGTTTATCCCACTTACTTAACCTACCCGGCCGCATTCCACGAGAAGATCTCCCAGTTTATCTCTCGCGATCTCATATATTTGCTGCACCATCAAAATATGAAGGCGGCCCAGGATTCGTATATCTTGAAGCCATGGCCTGCGGACTCCCCGTGATTGCATGTGATGGATCCGGGGTCGCTGAAATCATCAGACATGGTGACAATGGGTTACTGGTACCCTCAGAAAATGTCGGCGCCCTGAAAGCAGCCCTTCATCAATTACTTTTATCCTCAGAACAGCGTCAATCAATGGGCGATCGAGCACGGCAATTTGTATTGGAAAATGCCGACAGTGAAGCGTGTATAAAGAAAATTGCTGCTTTTTACGAGGACGTTGTAGCTCGCTTTCGAGCGCAGTCACGAACTCTGCAAACATCTGATGAACAACGTTGAAACGCACGTACTAAAAGGTTTTCATGACCCCATCATAAACGATGATACTTGGAACGGGTTACTAAGTAACGGTGCAGTCAATGTATTATTTCTTACCCTACCCTGGCAACGTACGTGGTGGGCCAACTTCGCGCGCGGTGACCTCCTTCTGATCGCCGCATATAAAGGCACATCCTTGGTTGCCATTGCTCCTTTTTTTACTGACAGCGGAATGGTGTTTTTTGTCGGCTCTGGAGGCTCCGATTATCTTGACTTTATAGGAAATATTAGTGATCCAGATGTGTTGGATGCACTATTAACAACAGCCCGTCAAAAGACTTCGAATTTTGTCGGATTTAGATTCCATCACGTACTCGATAAGTCGCTCACGAGCAAGTTCATTCAGGAATCAGCAGAACGATTGCGACTCAAGTGTTTCGATGAACAAAGTCTGGCAGCGCCTTTCATCGATTTAGATCAAGTTGCTGAGTCTGTGATCCAAAAGAAAAGCCTCGTAAGGCACCAGAGATATTTTGAACGTGAAGGTGACCTTGACGTACGGAATCTCAATAGCGTCGAAGAAATCATGCCAAGACTAGAGATTTTCTTCAGCCAACATATCAAACGCTGGGGAGGTACTTCGTATCCAAGTCTATTTAACGATCAAAAGCAATGCCGCTTTTATGAACACATAGTTCAAGCAATGGCAAATATGGGATGGTTACGATTTACCGAGTTAATTTGGAACGACAATCCGATCGCCTTTCATTTTGGATTCAGCTACCAAAAAACCTTCCTTTGGTACAAACCAAGTTTTGATATCGATCTAGCCAGGCGGTCGCCTGGCGAGGTGCTCATCCGACAGTTACTGTTTGCAGCCATCAATGAAGAAGTATCCATATTCGATCTTGGTTTAGGCGGTGAACCATTTAAGCAACGTTTTGCAACAGGCTCCGAGTTGGTGAGAACCTGGGGAGTCTACGCGCCTGAGGCGCTAACTTCGAAACAATAATCTCAGAGCATGCCACAGCGAGTTTTGGTCCTCAGTCCTCACCCAGACGATGAAGCAATCGGCTGCGGTGGAACATTGCGCAAGCATGTTTTAGATGACGACCGTGTACAAGTCATCTTCTTAACCTCGGGAGAGAAAGGGGGACATTCAATACCGGTGAGCAAAACAGGAAAGGTGAGGGAGCAGGAAGCCCGGGAGGCGACCAAGATTTTAGGGATATCAGAAGTGGCGTTTTGGCGACTTGCAGATGGTGAATTGCGAGCGACGCAAGTTTTGACAAATCGCGTTGTCGAGTACATGACACAATATACACCAGATATTGTATACGTCCCCAACGAGAAAGAAATGCATGCGGATCATCGAGCGACCGCACGTCTTATTCATAGAGCGACAAAGATTTACGAAGGCAATCCTCGGATACTCATGTTCGAGGTTTGGACACTGCTCGCGTCATTCGATGAGATTGTCGATATTACTCCTTACCTCGAAACGAAAATAGCCGCAATCCGCGCTTACAAAAGCCAATGCGGTGTCCTCAGGTTTGATGAGGCATGTCGTGGTTTAGCTCGTTACCGGGGCGAACTTTTTTGCTGGCCAAAAATAGAACGCACTGGGACATGCAAGTACGCGGAAGTATTCAGCATACAATGCGAATGATCCACCACGTATTTGCTAATAAATCAAATATCGGCGATTGGCTCTCCGCGATCGGAATCCAATCATTATTGGAACCTAATCAAGTTTTAGAGCATCTTTGTGACGTCCCATTCATTCCGGAAACTCTAGATAGACTCTCGAAAATTCCAAAAAATGACCTAATCATAATCGGCGGGGGCGGACTGTTTATGGACTATTTTTTGCCGTTTTGGGAGGGGTTTCGTTTTCTATTAGATCGCGCCCCCTTCTGTCTATGGGGGGTTGGCTATTGCGACATGAAACGCAAACCATCACGACCTCCAATAGACTTAATGAGAGAATGTATAAACAAGAGCCAATTTTGCGTGGTCCGAGATCTATTGACACATCAGCTTCTTAGCAATTGTAACTTGCCATCGCCTATACCGTGTCCATCGATTAACGCTATTGCTCCGACCCATAAGAGAGGATCAGATATATTGCACGTAGATGCATACGATAATGTAGGGTCTGTAGTGTATGGAGCCATGGTTGAAATACTCGAACAATTCGCACATCAATCTGCTCGCCAGTATACACACGTAAACAACATAATATCCGCAGGAAGTCACAAAGCATTGCGGGACACGCTACAAACTTATGCTAACGCCGAATTGGTCGTCAGCTCCAGGCTTCATGGTTGTATCGTCGCAGTAGCAAAGGGAAAGAAACTCATCGCGGTATCGGGCGATCATAAAGTCGAATCCTTCATGCGTACCGCAAAACTGCAACAATGGGTTCTCGAACGGTCCCAGATTCATCTATTGCCTGATTATCTTGAAAAGGCTATGAATACTCATCAACACGTGCGGGGATTCGTAGAGCATGCGCGTGAAGAGAATCGTTTGGTCGCTGAGAGAGTAAAGAATATCGCGAGAACGGAATCGGATTCATGTAAGTAAATTTTTCTGTACGGTATTTTCGATTTCACGTAGAGCGCAGATACGTTGTCGACGCTCTCAATACCAGTCAATCTTGACTTCGCAGTTTTCCATTGCAGCGGCTTGTCAATATTGCAAGACAGTAGCACAAAGCTTGAGACTATGGGGCGACACAAAATCATAGTTGTAGGAACCGCAGCGTCTGATCCATACGCTGGAATGGCGTGGATGCATATGCAAATAGTGGTTGGCCTAAAGCGGCTTGGACACGACGTATATTACTTTGAGACAACGTCGTCTTGGCCATATGACCCTGTAAGACAGTGTAGAGTATCCGATTCCGACTATGCACTCCCCTATCTCGCACATATCGCGAAGAGTTTCGGTGTAGAAGACAGTTGGGCTTACAGACGAAGCTATTCGGATAAGGAATGGTTTGGAATTTCGCAGTGTAACGCGGAAGAAATGTTAACCCACGCGGATATGGTACTAAACATCTCCGGTGCCACTCGCTTCGCAGAAGAAGGACTCAAAGTGGGACGCCTGATCTACTTTGGTACAGATCCCGGGTATCACGAGATTATGTACGCGAATGGTGACGAAGATATTGTCACCCTCATTAATGAACACGATATAGTTGTGACTTACGGCGAAAATATCGGTACTAAAGAGTCTGGACTCCCGGCGCTTCCGAATTTTCGCGCCACAACACGTCAACCGGTACTTCTTGATCTTTGGCAAGATGGGACGCCAATAAATGATCGATTTACGACGGTTGGAAACTGGAAACAAATCGGTAAAGATATTGATTATAGGGGTGACACTTACTACTGGAGTAAACACTACGAAATCTTAAAGATAATCGAACTCCCAGCACACATCGATCAAAAAATTGAGCTGGCTATGGGTCTAAATCAATTAAGTACCGAAGACCGCTTGCTTCTCGAATCTCACGGGTGGGAACTAAAGGACGCTCATTCTTTTACAACTGATCCATGGCCTTATCGGCATTACATCCAGACTTCTCAAGGCGAATTCACTGTAGCAAAAGACCAAAATGTGCGCCTAAGATCCGGTTGGTTTAGCGAACGCAGTGCTTGCTATTTGGCTGCAGGTCGTCCCGTCATAACTCAAGACACCGGTATAAAAACAATCCTTCCCACTGGAGTAGGTTTGTTTGCATATAGCTCTATGGATGAAATCATTGAAGCTTTCGAAGCAATATCTAGAGATTACACTAAACATAGCCAAGCTGCTCTCGAGATATCTGAAGAATATTTCAAAGCAGAACGGGTACTTGCTAACTTACTGGATGAATTAGGATTCTAATATATTATGTATTGCGTTGGCGCTTGCTTGCCCAGGATATAGTGGTTGTAGTCTAGATAACATAACGAACCCTGCGGCTCATTGATTTATCCTTAATCGCAATTAGAGGCCTGCAAGTATCTATTCTTGCATCAAAATCGCAAAGCCTAGTTGAGTTGTAGGCAAGTACCTCGAAATGACCCATAACCTCAGTACTATTCTGGGTTGTGTACCACACGTTAGGGTTGACTAGAATCATTGTGAAGAGCCGCTCGTTATGTGATGTTTGGCATTTGTAAAATGGAATATTTTGCTCGAAGTAGTGGTATAGTTAACGGACTACAGAGAAAAGTCGTGGCAAAATGGGAGTACTGATGAGGGGAGATCGACGAAGGTCCCGGATGGTGCAAGGGGCGGTAATTTTGTGCCTCGCCGTAGGGTCGTCGTACGCCTTGGCTTCCCAGACCGAGCCCAACTCTTATCCGTTGTTTCAGCTGGAGCCCTTGTCCACTCTGCTGCAGCCAGCAGAGCAGGCAATGCAAGATCTATGGCGTATCACCAACGCGCCGCAACAGCCGGCGACGGACTCCGAGTCCAAAACAACCTCTGCCGTATTCCCCGATCCCCCGGAGACGAAAATCCCGCTATCTCTCAAGACCAGATACCAGGAACACCAGGGGTCCATGCCCGGCGTGGAGTTCAATCCGGCACAACTCGATACCTATTGGGATATGAAGCTACGCTCCGAGGTCTCCCACTTTGGGTTGAAGACCGAGAACGAAATAGCGTTCAGCTATTTCGATCCGGATGCCCGTGACGGGTTCGGCGAAGCCGAAGACCGTTCGATGAAACTCGGGGTGAGCGGGAAGCTGGGGTCTTTTAGTTACGGTACACGCTATCGCTCGATAGGCAAGGATTTCCACACGCGCACCAAAAAAGAAGACAAGAAACTCGATAAGGATCAGGAACGCTGGGAGGTTTGGTCCTCCTGGTGGTCGGGGAAGTTTGGTATTAAAACTGCGGCGGTAACAAAGCAAGACAACCTGCATAACAACCCGAACAAGCCGCGTTTCAGCGATCAGCAGGCGCAGGCCACGCTGACCTACCAGTGGTCCGACTGGCCCAGCATCGGCTACTCCCTGAGCTATGGGAGCGGAACCCGCAAGAGCACCTACGAGCCCGAAGGCTACCAATTCTACGAGGGGCCCACCCAGAGTCTGGACAGCTCGTTGTACTACAGCAGCGATTCTTGGTACGCCTCGGTGGATTCGTACTGGGTCAGCACCGAAGATCTTACTTCCAATCGGGGGTATGAACTAATGGGTCACAGCCTGAGCACCTCGTGTTATCCGTCCCCCCATTTCAGCATCTCGCCATCCATCAGCATCGACGAGGAATTCTACGAAGAGGACAGTTCGCACTCACTGAATCGCTCGCTTTCGGTATCGCTGGATCGTGCATTTCCCAAGCGGCACATGGGTATCGAGGGTTATGTCTCCTACTACGATAGCCGCAACGACGCCTGGGGCCTGGACACCGACGGCGTTTATGGCGAAGCAGGAATGACCTGGTCGTTGGATAAGAAAAAGCGCAGTAATCGTAAACTAGGGCTTTATGTCACCTATAACCGTTACCGCGACCATGTCTACGACGGGGGCGACGTGGACGACGTGACTGCCTGGCTCGTGTTCAGGACCGGACAGAAGCGGCGGTCATGGTATAGCCGGCCCACCGCTCAACAGTTCTTTGACACCTTTCCGGACTAGTTGGTCCGATTTATCCGGCCGATCCGGCTAGATCATCATCCCTTGTTCGCTGCCTTAGTGTTGGCAGCCATGAATTCCTCGATGAGTTTCACCGGTACCGCGCCGACTTGCTTGGCGGCGATTTCGCCGGAGGGGGAATAGATCATAAAGGCCGGGGTGCCGGCCAGGAACGAGTCGGTGAGTTTGCCGTACAACGCGGTCACCGCCACGACCTCGCCGATGAGACTCGGGAAATTGACCAGATGCCGGTCGAGAAACTCCTGCGCATCTTTTTTCCGCGATGCACCGTCCATCGAGATACCCAGCACCGAGGCATCCTTGTCTTTGTGCGCCTCGTGGAACGCCATGTACTCGGGGACCTCGGTGTTACAGATGTGGCAGTCCGAGGCCCAGATCATCACCACCAGCCACTTACCGTCGCCGGCAAATTCTTCTATAGCGCGCCGGTTGCCCTCGAAGTCGGTGAGGACGATTCCCTCCTCGGTGACCGCCGACGTGGGCTTCGAGGTATTGGCCTGCTCACCCGCGAAGACCAGAAGCGGAAATAGCAACATCAGACAAAGGGTAAAAAGGGCTTTCACATCGATATTCACAACAATTGATCCTCGTTTAGGGTGTCGGTGCGCTGGGGGGCCGGCGGCTCAATTGCTGAACGCCGCTTGCGGCCGGCCATGGGCCCGCTCGGTGCATCTTAAGTTAAATAGACCGCCAAAGCAGCGCTAATATTCCCTCGAGATCACTCCAAGCGCAGGTATATTGCTAGTAGGATATTGGCCCATACGCCGTATATGACCATGATGCGCGGCTGATGCGGAAAAATGCACATTAAATCAAAGGTGAATAGCGTGAAACTGGGCGGTTGGTTGATGTTGCTGGTATGGCTCCCCCTGGGGGTGATGGCCGATGACTGGGGTTATGTATATGACAAGAGCTGGGTGCGGTATCTGTATCCGCAAGACGAGCAAAAGTGGTGGTGGGACGATGCTTGGTGGAATGACGGTAAGATTCGCGAGCCCGCCAACCATGATGTGGCCATGGAAACGATCTCCATCACCACCGGCGACAAGGAGATCCCCGCCTATTTATTTCGTCCCAAGGACGACAAGCAATACCCGGGAGTGTTGTTTGTGCACGGTCGCCGGGGCCTGGACGAGCTGACCCTGCGGCAGCCCAGGCGGCTGGCGGCACGGGGCTTCGTGGTGCTCGCCCCGGACCTGTGGTTCGCGAACTTCATTGACAAGTTTCCGATGGAGCATGACGAAGTGGTGGAACGCGACACCGCGGTCAGCATCGATTATCTGCTCACCTTGCCGCATCTGAGCAGCGACAAGATCTGCACCGTGTCCCACACCCGCGGCGGCTATATCTCGCTCAAGGCGCTGGTCACCCACAAAAAGCAAGACAAGGAAGTGGCGTGTTGGGTGTCATACTATCCGCACCTGCAAGACCCGGATGCCCCGGAGCCGATGCAGATCTACAAATACGCGCCGGAGGCCGAAGAGCTCAAGGTGCCGGCATTGATGTTCTTTGGCGAGCATGAACAATATCAGCGCCACCGCCCGATCATCTTTGTTTACGAGACGTTGAAACAAAAAGGGCGGGATGTGCGGCTTATCGTCTATCCAGGCGTGGGACGGGGTTTTGACTTTCGCCCGCCCCATGTGCGCACCTTCGCCGATGATCTGGCCGCCAAAGACGCCATGCAACGCACCGCGGCATTCGTGCGCAGGCACTTGCAACGCGCGTCAAACTAAGAAGGGATCAAAATCTTTGGATATCTTTTGGCCGCGGTACTGCGCGGCCGCCATGCATCGTATACGTTGTAATCCCAGCGATGTTTCGATCCGCGCCGGTTTTGTTCACGAACGCAGGTGCATTTACAATGAGTGGCAGTTATGGCGTCGACAAGCTTACCCGACTATGCCCCCGACTGGGCGTTTTTTCTTGATGTGGATGGCACCCTAATCGAGATCGCGGATCATCCCAACGCGGTCAATCCGACACCGCGCATGAAGGCCATCGTTACCCATCTGCGTCTGACCACCGACGGTGCGGTGGCATTGGTGAGCGGACGCACCATCGCCGAGTTGGACAATCTGTTCATGCCGTTGACCGGATTACCTGCGGCGGGACTTCACGGCCTCGAACGCCGTGATGCTCAAGGCCGCATCCATTTGGAGGCGTTGACCGAATCGCCGCTCAATGAGGCAATACACGAATTACGGGAATTCACTAAACTGAATCCGGGTACCTTACTCGAAGACAAGGGCACCACCGTGGCGTTGCACTATCGTAACGCCCCAACAC
>CALZGZ010000067.1 GCA_945787105.1 uncultured Gammaproteobacteria bacterium | reverse complement strand
CGTCAGATCCAGGTGCTGGATCTGATCCGTGAGTGCGTTCACAGCACCGGTATGCCGCCGACGCGGGCCGAGATTGCCCAGCAGCTCGGGTTCCGTTCGCCCAATGCCGCCGACGATCACCTGCGGGCGCTGGCGCGCAAAGGCGTCATCACCCTCATTCCCGGGGCATCCCGCGGCATCCGCTTGGCTGAACGTCACGGGCATGCGCGCGGTTTACCTGTCGTCGGGCGGGTTGCCGCCGGCAGTCCGATCCTGTCGGAGCAACACATCGAAGATTATTTGGACGTCCGCGGGGACCTGTTTCGTCCGCGTGCCGATTATCTGCTGCGGGTGTTCGGCATGAGTATGCGAGAGGCCGGCATCATCGATGGTGACTTACTGGCGGTGCACCGCACTCAAGATGTCACCAGCGGACAGGTCGTGGTTGCCCGGGTGAACGAGGAGGTGACTGTCAAGCGCTATAGGCACCGGGGCCATCAAGTCTACCTACTGCCCGAAAACCCGGAATTCGCAACGATATTGGTGGATCTACGCCATCACGTACTGGAAATCGAGGGACTGGGTGTGGGGGTGGTGCGCAATGGTAAGGCCTTGTGAACCCGCGGCAATACCGCCAACCACTCGATACAATCCGGTCCCGGGCCTGCGGCCAGCGCAAACACCTTGTTGGTAGTATTTCCCCTGTTTGGCGAGGCGTCCAGACTCCTTTTCCATGCGCATATTAGTCATACTCATTGCCACGACGGCGCTGTCGTTGCTGGCGGCATATTTTTGGATCGTCAATATGCCCGGTGAAACTGGGCGGCGCCCGCTAGGGTCACAGCCAGTTGATACCGCCGATCTGCAACGTCATGTTCACGCACTCGCCGTTTCCATTGGCGAGCGACACGCCGGGAAACTGCAGCAGCTAAACCAAACCGCCGATTACATCGCCAAGCAGTTCGAACTCACCGGATTGGCGGTAAGTAATCAAACGTACACCGCATACGGCACGCAATTTCGCAACGTGATAGCGGAACTTGGCGGTGAGACCGATGAGGTGATTGTTGTCGGTGCTCATTACGATTCGGTCCCTGGATCCCCCGCAGCCAATGACAACGCCAGCGGCGTGGCCGCATTGTTGAAATTGGCGGCACTCAATGCCGACCAACGGTTCTGCAAATCCGTACATTTCGTGGCGTTCGCCAACGAAGAACTGCCGCACGGTGGCACCGATGCGATGGGTAGCCTGGCGTATGCGGGTAGGACCAAGCAAAACGGTGAAAATATTTTCGCGATGATCTCGTTAGAGACCATCGGCTACTATACGGATGAACCCAACTCACAAAAATACCCTGCACCGTTGGCGTGGTTATATCCCGATCGGGGCAACTTCGTCGCGTTTATCGGCAACCTGCGCTCCCGCCAACTTGTGCGCACCGCCATCGCCAGTTTCCGCCGTCATGCCACGATCGCCTCCGAGGGCATCGCCGCACCGCAGCTGTTGCGCGACATTAGCCGCTCGGACCACGCTTCCTTTTGGCGACATGGTTATCCTGCGATCATGGTGACCGACACCGCCCCGTTTCGTTATCCCTACTACCACACCCCGAATGACACCCCCGACAAGATCGATTTCACCGGCCTCGCACAAGTTACCGCGGGCCTCAACCACGTGATCCGAGATCTAGCCCGTAGATCGCACCAATGCAGCAAAAAGCGGGACTAACATTTGTTTGTGATAACAAATTCGATAAATGTTCGGTACCACGTTGCGTACCCGAAATTAAGCTCATCCCAGCGCTGGCTTGGTCTCAAACGCCTGGACTTGCGCTTCACTCAGCCCATAGCTACGGCTATGCATTTCGCTCCGCGCGTAGTCGCAGGGCAAGTCCCGTCGCCATCATCCGGAATCGTTGGTGCAATATGCGGGCTAACCGTCGTGTTATCCTTCAAGCATCGAAAACTGTTTCACTGCCAGTAATAAATGGGTCATCGATTATCCAAGATTTACACCCGAACCGGTGATCGCGGCACCACCGGTCTCGCCGACGGCAGCCGCGTGGACAAGGACGACGCACGGGTTGAGGCGATGGGCGCGGTGGATGAGTTGAACAGCGCCATCGGGGTACTGTTGACGGAAACCCTTAGCGATCCGGTCCGGGAGTGCTTGTTATCCATCCAGCATACGCTATTCGACCTGGGTGGAGAGCTCAGCATACCGGGCCATCGCATGGTATCGCAGCCCAAGGTTGAGCAACTCGAGCAGCTTTTGGACGATTTCAATGCGGAACTCGAACCCCTCAAAGAATTTATCCTTCCCGGCGGCAACCGTGCGGGCGCACAATGCCATGTTGCCCGCGGTATCTGTCGCCGTGCTGAGCGGCGCCTCGTCACGTTGGCCAAGCTATCGGATGACGTCTCCCCGATCTCCCGCCAATTTATAAATCGGCTGTCGGATCTGTTGTTCGTATTGGCCCGGGCGCTGAACCGTGCCGCCGAACAGCCGGATGTATTGTGGTCTCGGGACTAACCCGCCTTGCACAACAGCGCCCGCCCCTATTCTCTGCCGACACCGTGAAGAATCCGGCGAGAAATAGGGATCGGAGTCACCGCCTCCGGCCCGATGGTTATTCCACTGATATGCGACGCGAACCTTTGTTGTTATTCCAAGCGCGTCGAGGATTCCGATCTGTTGTGGGTCGTGCCGATTCCTGGGTGCAATCGGCGGACTAAGCGGTCAACTCGAACGCGCTCGATCGATCAGCAGGCAAATCTGTTCCGCGCCTTGCACCAGCCTTGGCGTCTGGCGATTGATGAGATCCGCATCGACGACAAATACTCGTTTTGTTTTTGCGGCTTTGAGGTCGGTCATCATCAACCATTGTGCGCGAACCTGATTGACGTTGGGCACCGTCGAACTAATCAGGATTACATCCGCGTCCCGCTTCATGACGTCTTCTATGTTCACGGTCGGCGCCAATAAGCGGTAATCAGCGAAAACGTTATCGCCACCACACAATGTCAATAGCTCACTGATAATATGCTCCCGGTTTATCGTCATCAATGGCCGCTGCGAGAGTTGATAAAACACCGACATTGAAGATTTCCACGCGTACCGATCTCGAAGCGATGCGACTTGTTCCCGGAAACGGGCCGCTTGACTCGATCCTTCCCGTGGAGAACCGGCGATCTGACCGAACACGGAAAGTAACCGTTCAACGTCGGCAAAGCGCCGCGGTTCGGTAACGAAAACACGGATTCCAAGATGCTCCAGACGATCGATCACGCGGCGCCCATTACCGCTTAGCCACGCGATCACCAAATCTGGCCGAAGGTCCAACACACGCTCGAAATCAACACCCAAGGCATTGGCGACTTTAGGTAAGGCTAACGCATCCGCCGGATGATCGCTGTACTCCGAAACCGCCACTACGTGGGATCCGGCGCCCACCGCGAATAGCAGCTCGGTAATATTCGGCGCGAGACTGATAATACGTTGTGGTGGATTCACGAACTCGATGGCTTGTCCCCGGTCATCGACAGCGACAACCGCCAGCGCGGCGTTCCACATCGCGATGCCTAGCCCAGCGCCGAGCAAGATTTGGGCGCGGATGGCGAATCGGCAGCTCATGGGCCCATCCGCCAGCCGGCACAGGATTCGCTGCGGTACCGGTTCCAATCGAAATGTGGTCCCGGATCCGTTTTTCGAGCCGGGGCAATGTCGCAATGGCCCACCAGGTTCGCGGCGACGATGCCCGGATACACGGCAGACAAGACCCGCGTCAGCTGGATCAAGGTCTCGTACTGAGCTTCTTCAAACGGCTGGTCATCGCTACCTTCTAACTCGATACCAATAGAAAAATCGTTGACATCACAACGGCCGCGAAGCTCAGAGGTTCCCGCATGCCATGCGCGCATGTTCGTGGCCACGAATTGCGTCAACTCGCCGCCTCTATGGATAAGAAAATGTGTTGAGACCTTGAGGTCTTGAATTTCGCGAAAATACGGATGTCTCGAAATGTCCAAGCAATTGCAGAAGAACGCCTCGATGTCATCGCTCCCAAACTGATAAGGCGGCAGACTGATACAATGAATCACGACAACATCCACCACGGCGGCTGCGGGACGCGCGTCACAATTTGGAGACGCGACGAAGCGGGCCTCGGCTACCAACCCGCTATCCAGATTTAAACGCAAATCGCCCTCCGTTTGCTCCGCACTAATCCGTCCCGGTGGCACATCTAGCGCGCATACCGCTTGCGATGCGCACGCTACCGTTTGATGAGGAAATCGTCTCGTTTATCCACCAAAATCGTCCAATTATCGCTGTTATTGGGGCCTGTTTCATCAGACGAACGGTTTGTTTGTGACGACGCTTATAAAGCAGGCATGCATTTGAGTAAAGTAACATCAATCATTAACTTGTCAGTGGGTAGAGCTAGCTATGTCGCCCCAAGCCGTGTCCCGCTTTGTGCATCGCTATCCAGGCGTGCAAGGATTCTATTTCGTGAATCGCAATGCGGACTTAGGTTTCATCCGCACAGCAGATGCCAAACCGGTTAAAGAGACATTTCCACAGCTGCATGATCGCAAGTTCACGCGTAAGCATCCCAGCTTTGTGTCCGAACTGGAGAATTTCCTGCGGGCCCTACAGGACCTGTCTCATATTTACTTAAATAGCGCCGAAACCGGTGTGGAACTCGGCTATATCCTGCCAGCCGGTGACAACGATCACGTATGGCAATCCGCAACACTGATGGTACACAACGAGGTCATCGACGCAATACGACTAGATCAAGAAGAGAAACACCAATACGGTGCAGCGGACTCGTCACTACAAAATCTTACCGTGGAGGAGCTGCGCGGCGCATGCAGTGTCCACCGTGGATTAAATTATCTGGCACATTACGTGGACACCAATGGGTCCCATGAGTATTTCCCGGCGTTGTTCTTTCAACCCGCTCTCTCGCCCACCAACACCGAAGCCGGTGATGCGACGGATCGCGGTCACGACACCAGCTTGCGGGTGATCAACCTACTCTGGCAACGCACTATTAACGAGAGCGGATCATACGCCCGCCATCGTTTGATCTTCAATATTTTGCGCCGCAACCTCGAGGTTCGCAGCGCCATTGCTCGCGACCAGCTTCCCATGGTTGAGACCGAAACCTTAGACCCGTTGGTGGCCGCGCATAGGATCGCGGCTACGGACCTGTCGACTCCGCAGTAACCCATCGCAGCCGGCGGCCGTAGGACGGCCGTATCCTGTTCCTTAGTCTTGTAGCGGACAAACCGACGTAACCGGGTAACCGGTCCGGGCCTGCCCTTTTACTTCGCAGCCCGGGGCGGAGTACGCTAACATTGCCACTATCGCTTGATCTAGGTCACGGAAGTTGAAAAATGCATGCGTTATACAGGTTGTCATGGGCTGGACAGCCTCATAAGAAGTAACACAAAATCCAGGGGTTACGGCTGTTTCCGCTTCACGCCATCCAGTCGCGAGCCAACCCGCGATAGGACGAAGTGAATTTCTGGTGCGCTGCGGTGAATCGTGGCGTCGGGGCACATACAGTAATGGGATGTATTATTTTTCGCGGGGCTTCGGGAATCAGGGTCAGCAGGACTGCGTAAATATATTGACATGCAATCAGGCCACGGGGGCGATTTCTCCACAATTCATCGGAAATCAAAAAACCCCGGCTGACAAGCTCTATTGGTAGCGAGAAGTCTCTGTGTTTTCCATCGGTGCTTCGTCTTTGACTGCGGTGGTCGAGATAAGAGAAGTTAACCACCGTCGCCAATACGGCGGGCATCGGGACCATGTGGCAAAAAGGCTGTTACGAGAAAATGCGTGTTTTAAGATCGACAACATGGATTCTTGCATGTGTCGTCGTTCTGGCGGCGGCGCCGGACGGCTGGTTGGCGGACGCCCACGCCCAGGTAGATCTTCGTGGCGACGCGGCTACCGGAAGCAGTGACGCGAAACCCAAGAATGAACTTTGCTTGGGATGTCATGGTTACGCGGGATTTGGCGTTCCCACCGGAGAGCCCGGTGAGCAGGCAATGCGCAAGCTATATGTCTCCCCGGAATTGTTCAAACAAAGTGTGCACTCGCGGCGCGCTTGTGTGGATTGCCACTGGGATATCGTGCAAATTCCGCATCGCAGAAACGAGAAAAGAGATGCGGTGAACTGCGTTAACTGTCATCTAGACACGATGGCAACGCAAAACAAAAACGGAGTTAAAGAATATCAACGAGTCGATGTGGTGGTGGACAAAATCAAGAGCTACATGGGCTCCATTCATGCCCGGCCCAGCAAACAAGACCTCTCCAAACCCAACGCCTATTGTTCCGATTGTCACAATCCTCACACCTTCGCGCCCCTGGGTACCAAGGCCCGCTGGGATTTTCGTTTAGCGATACCCGAGCTGTGTGGTAAGTGCCATGCCGACATCGCCAAGACCTACTCGACCTCGGTACACGGCAGGGAAGTAACGCAGGAAGGCAACCCGAATGCCGCCGTCTGCGTCGATTGTCACACGACCCATGAAATCGAATCTCCAGGGGTCGATACGACCAAACTGGCCATTACCTCCAACTGCGGAAACTGCCATGGCCAACAACTGAAAACCTATACCGGCACATATCATGGGCAAGTCACCACACTGGGTTATGCCTACACCGCGAAATGCTATGACTGCCATGGACACCACCAGATTCAGCGGGTGAATGACGAAGCGTCGAGGATGCATGTCAACAACCGCCTCGAGACCTGCCGTAAGTGTCACGCGGATGCGACGCAAGGATTCATAAGCTTTCATCCGCACGGTAATACCGCCGACTTCAGCCGTTATCCGTTTATGTGGGTCGCATCCAAATTCATGATCGGGCTGCTTGTCGGGGTATTTGCCTTCTTTTGGTTGCACTCGGCGCTATGGTTCTACCGCGAATACCAAGACCGCAAGCAAGGCAAGAACGCGCCGCACATTCAAACCGATAAACTGCCCGAAGCCAACGAGCAATACATCAAGCGTTGGAGCCTGACATGGCGAATCTCGCATCTGTTGCTGGCACTGGCGGTGATGACATTGGTGCTCACCGGCACGTCTGCGCTGTTCGCGGAGAGCGGCTGGGCACAGGCGGTGATGCAATTCATCGGTGGACCCAAAATAGCCGCGCTGCTACACCGCATTGCGGCGTTGACCTTCATCACATTGTTTTTCGGGCACTTGATTTTCTTTGCTTATCACATCACAAAAACTCGCAACACTTGGCGGTGGTTCGGTCCTAATTCCCTGGTGCCCAATTTCGATGACCTCAAACAAGCATCAGCCATGTTCAAGTGGTTCTTCGGCTTGGCGCCGCGGCCGGTGTTTGACCGCTGGGCCTACTGGGAGAAATTCGACTACTGGGCGCCGTTCTGGGGTATGGCGATCATCGGTGTCAGCGGCGCGATGTTGTGGTTCCCATCGGCAACCGCATCGGTGTTACCCGGGTGGGTGTTCAATGTGGCGACCATCATTCACGGCGAGGAGGCATTCCTGGCCGCGGTATTTCTGTTCTCGGTGCATTTCTTCAACGTCCATTTCCGGCCCGACAAGCTGCCGCAGGACATCGTCATGTTCACCGGAGTGATGCCACTGGAAGAGTACAAACACGAGCACACCCTGGAATATAAGCGCCTACTCGAGCGCGGTGAACTGGACCGATACCTGGTGGATGCGCCGTCGCGGCCGATGACCCTCGGGTCCAAGATTTTGGGCGCCACCTTGATCTTCATCGGACTGACGCTGCTGGTGTTGGTCCTGGTTGGCTTCTGGGAGAATGTGGTCATGGCATGAGCCGTTATCCGTAGTTGTATGCTCGGGAATAACCGGACCACCGGGCGGCGAAACCCCGCTTATCAACCAGGGCGAGCGGCGCAGGTGGACGGCGGCAGCATTGACGAGGCGGTAGACGGCGGCGGCTAACGAATATATTGCTACACTCTCTTTCGTTATGCGATGATAAATTATGATTACGCGTATTTTCAAAGTTTAGCCTGGGCTATGGATTGTCAGGCGGCGTGTGTGAACCTCGAGGTTATTCAATGAGACAACTTGCTTTATTTGCCTTATTACCACTGTTGTTGGTCGCTTGTGCCGACCAACAGGAAGCGAAAACTGCGCAACCCGACGTCAACGCCGGCAAGGCTATGGCCGCGGCGCATTGCGCGGGGTGCCATGGGCTTGACGGCCGAGGGATCGCGCCAGGTATTCCGCATTTGGCGGCCCAAGTGGACGAGTATCTTTTCGCGTCTTTGGTCGCATACCGGGAGGGGAAACGCATCCATGCGGCATTGCGGGACATGACGAAACAATTGAGCACTAAGGAAATGCACGATGTCGTCGCCTTTTACTCCACCCTACCCCCACTCGAGGCGAAGACGGATAAAAAAGCCCTCACCCTGTCACCCTATGAAAAGGGCAAGGCAGCGACCAAGGTATGCGCCAGTTGCCACGGGGAAGACGGCAACGCCACCGAACCCGGCATGCCGAGCCTGGCGGGCCAGCAACCGCGTTATTTCGTGTCCGCGTTGATGGCTTATCTGCACGGCAGACGCAACATTTCAACCATGGAAACCATGCTGCGCGGATTGAACCCGGTTGATATGGAGCACATGGCGATCTATTACGCCTCCCAGACGCCGGTCCGGCGCGGCTCACCCGCGGTCGGCGACCCGGCCGCCGGTGAGCCGCTAACCGCCCGCTGCGGCGGTTGCCATGGAGCCCACGGAGTAAGTCACGACGCAATGACACCGACACTCGCCGGACAGGATGCACAATACCTGGTGAGCGCAATCAAGTCCTACCGGGACCAGACACGAGTCCACGACGTCATGCTCGATGACAACACCGATCAGGAAATCGCGGACATCGCCGCGTTTTACGCAACGCAAGAATCCAAAGCGGCGGAAAGCGGTCCGGTAACCGTGCACGAGCTGTCCGCGAAATGCGACCGGTGTCATGCGCCCGGTATCGAAAACCCCACCATGGCGATTCCAAAGATCCACGGGCAGAATAGAGACTACCTCATCAGGGCGCTGCGGGCGTACCGCGACGGCAAACGAGGCAGTTCACTGATGCACAACATGAGCTTGCCCTATAATGAGGCGATCATAGAAAGTGTCGCTTCCTTGTACGCCAATCAGGATGCGAGATAGGATTGATTCTTGATCGTTGTGTCACGCGCGAGCCACCGCTCACAACCGAAACCAGCGACGTTGAAGCAATCTGGTCTGCCCCCGCAAACTGGCGGTTACCGGCGGATTCGCGCCGCAATGAATTGCCATATCATTGACCGGATGACAATACAAAAGCAAGCACCGACTTGCCATATCATCGAAGTTTGTTAGCGATGGCCCACCGCGCGGGGGACGTAACAAGGGGGTATTCTGGGAACGTATCCGTACCGGCTCATACCGGTCGCAGCAGCGCCCTTTAGGGGTGACCGCGCTTAAAATGGATACGGCTGTAACGGTGACCAAAGTATGCGGCTGGTGCTTTGGTAGGCTCGAAACTAACCGCCGCGGAGTATGAAATCATGAAGACTTTGACCTGGACAATCGCAGTGACGATAGCGATCTCCGTTTTCTATGGGCAACTAACCCGTGGCGCCAAGACCCCCGCCAGCAAAGACACCGCATCCTCCGCAACGACCGATGTGCCTCCGATGCCGCAGGTCGTCGCTCAGTGTGCGAGCTGTCACGGCGAGGACGGCGTCAGTAATACCCGTTATGTCCCTCATCTCGCCGGGCAACGCAGGAGCTATTTGATGAATCAGTTGCGGGCATTTCATGATAACACCCGAAGCAATCCCGGCATGCACGCGGTGGCGATGCCGCTCCGCGAAACGTCAATCGAGGATATCGCGGCTTACTACTGGGCCCAGGGGCAGGTCAAGCGCGCTGCCACCGACGGCGGCTCATCTGTCGACCTGAGTCCAAAGCTTGCCGAGTTGGTCGAGAAATGCGACCGCTGTCACGAGCCGAACGAATACAATCAAGATGCCATTCAACAGCACCCTATCTTAGCGGGACAAAGACAAGAGTATCTCGCCCACGAGATGCGCGACTTCCAGAGCAAGCATATGCGCGACAACGCGATGATGTACGCAATGACCGACTTGCTCATCGGCGAGGAGGTCGACAAGCTCGCCGCGTATTATGAAAATCGCCG
>CALZGZ010000066.1 GCA_945787105.1 uncultured Gammaproteobacteria bacterium | reverse complement strand
CCGACGAGTAGCTCGACCATGCTAAATCCCATCTGCCGGTGGCTTTGCGCATAGCGGCTCATATTCTTGCCACCCAAGTCTTTGCCTGTAGACAAGTGGCCGGATTGGGGCTGGGATTATCACTGGCCGGCCACGTGAGCGTCGACGACCATACGCGCCCGGCGGCTTCGCACTCCGATTGTGTGTCTATGCTCGGGTTTTGTGCCGCTTCACGGTCGAGCCATACGAGTGTGATGTTAAAATCTTTACCATCGGTGGTAATTTCGGCGTTGCCACTGGGAAGATCGTCCAGCGCATCGTAGAAACAGTTGCGGGCGTTATCCACGGAGGCAACGGTAGAGACACAAGCGCCGACATTGCCCGTAGCACGCGCTTGGGTATAGAGACTGGAGCCGCTGTCATCGGCCGGAACATTATGTACTCGTATTTTGTCGATGAGTTCGTAAGCGATAAACGTGGCCTGGGTGCGCATATAGGCATCTTGGCCATAGCGCAGACTCCAGGTTTCGGCGAACGCCATGCCGAGCAGTCCAATACTCAAGACGAACATCGTCACCATGGCCTCGATCAGACCGACACCTGTTTGTGTCGCGGGGAGCTTTGCCGGATGTATGTTCTTCATCAGCATTGCTCAACATCCAGTAGTTGTGGAACCGTGGGGATCGATGAAATAGGTACGGCCGTTACTACACAAATCTATTTCCCTGTTCTCTGCTTCCCGGTTGGTAATCGTGACGGTCAGCGGATCATCGCCCGCGATGCTCGTGACCCGGCCGGTGGGCGAAAAACGTAAAATACTCGGGACATTATTGCTGGCATCCTCCACCGAGAGCGTTAAATCACTGGGGAATGGAATATTGGAAATCCGCGGTTCCGGCTCGGTGGTGCCATCATTATCGTCGTCGCAACCCGGAGTCGTCGCGCTGGAGTCGTAAGCGCCGTCGTCGTTGCAGTCGCGAAACGCGAGCCAGTTTTCATCCCAGTCACCCCCGCATGCGCTACCGTCGGCGCTCGGGCACACCACCACCGGTGTACCGGTCACCATCGCCGTGTTGCGGGCGATGCTCATCGCGGTATACACGTCTTCGAGCGCGCGCGATTGGCTGGTGCGCGCAATGAATTGATTGAATGCGGGCACGCCGAGCCCCAGCAGGATCCCGGCAATAGTGACTGTTAAAGTCATTTCTATGAGTGTGAACCCACCCCACGCGACAATCTTGCGGCGTATCTCACGGCGTTGCCAACGTCCGCTCTCGCACCGTTGATCGCTCATACGTCCTCCAGGCTCATTAAGCCAACCGGCTCAAACTGCCAATGCAACGAGGCAAAATGATTTATGCGTGTATTTTCGGGAACGGGAGCCGTTCCCAACATACACCCCCTTGTCAGTTAAGTTTAGACAATACTTATGAATTTTCCAGCGAAGCACTGCCTCAATTCGCGCGCCGTGGCGCCCACGCGAACTTGGCAATACACGCAAATCCCCCTCCACCGCAGCAAAGAAATATGCGGGCTAGGGTTGCCACTTCCTCAGGTTGTCATTTTGAGCGTCAGCAAAGAATCTCGCCGCGTTTATCGCCGCTGGTCAATCGGACCGGGTAAGATCCTTTACTGCGACTGCGCGCAGTACAAGCTGGCGCGATGCGCCGCAGGATGACAAAGCGTACATGGGAGTCGGACCGTGACTAACAGAGCGGGCGCTTGTTACCCGGAGTCGGGCGCACCCACCGCGACGGCGCATGCCATCTGCTACATCATTGTGTTGATGTAGTTCACCGCCGCATCTATGCGGCGCAACACTTGCTCCTTGCCGAGGATCGCCAAGGTTTCATCGATCGGGGGTGAAACCGCAACCCCGGCAACCGCAATCCGCAGCGGCTGGGCTATTTTCCCCAATCCGATCGAACGTCGCTCCGCCAGGTGGTGCAGACATAGATGTATATGTTCCGGTTCCCAAGGATCTAGCCGCTCCAATTGGCCCCGGAATTCAATCAGAATCTCACCCGCTTGGCCCTTGAAATGTTTCTTCACCGACTTGGCATCATAGTCGTCAATTTCTCGGAAGAAAAACAGACTGCGATCCACCAACTCGAGTAAAGTTTTCGATCGTTGCTGATTGACACGAAATACCTCCTCCCAGTTAGCCTGCTCATCAATGTCGATCCCGGCATTTTCAAAATGCCAGCGGGCATGATCTCGTATTTCTTCCACCGTCCCCGCCTTAATATATTCGTAGTTGAGCCACAACAGTTTTTCCGGATTGAACACCGCCGATCCACGCTGAACACTACTGAAATCGAACAATTCGATCATCTCTTGTCGAGTGAATATTTCCTGATCTCCGTGGGACCAGCCCAAACGCATCAGATAATTCACCAATGCTTGGGGCAGGTAACCATCGTCGCGATATTGCATAACACCCACCGCACCGTGACGTTTGGACAGGCGTTTGCCGTCCGCTCCAAGAATCATGGGTAGGTGAGCGTATCTAGGCAGCTCGACGCCAAGCGCTTTTAAAATATTTATCTGTCGCGGCGTGTTGTTGACGTGATCGTCACCGCGGATAACATGGGTGATTCGCATATCCATATCATCGACAACCACGGTGAAATTATAAGTCGGCGTACCATCGGAGCGAGCGATGATGAGATCATCGAGCTCATTATTGCTGATTATTATCCGGCCCTTGACGAGGTCGTCAAACACAACGTTCCCGTCCAGCGGATTCTTGAACCGCACCACCGGATGTGTGTCTTGCGGCGACTGGTTGCGGTGCCGGCAGCGACCATCGTACCGGGGCTTGTCACCCCGCGCCCGTTGCTGTGCGCGCATCTCATCAAGTTCTTCTCGGGTACAGTAGCAATGATATGCGTGGCCTCCGTTTAGCAATTGATCGATCACTTCCTGGTATCGGTTCATGCGCTGCGTCTGAAAGTAAGGACCGTCATCGTAGTCCAGGCCCAACCAATTCATGCCATCCAATATCGCCTGCACCGATTCCTCGCTGGAGCGTTCTCGATCCGTGTCCTCTATGCGTAACACGAATCTGCCGCCGTGTTTGCGTGCATACAACCAGGAAAACAACGCGGTACGGGCACTACCTACGTGCAGATAACCGGTAGGGCTGGGAGGGAAACGGGTAGTTACCGGCATAGTTTCGCGTTAATGACCGCCGGCCGCTTCGCTGGCACGCTGATAAATCGCCTCGAGCATCGCATACAAACCATTGCTTCGCGTTGGACTGAGATGTTGATCGAATCCAATGCTGGCGATGAAGTCAGGCTTGGTGGCCAGAACATCCACCGGTTTACGGTCGCTAAAAACCCGCAGCAAAATCGCAATCAAGCCGGATACGATGGCCGCATCGCTGGTTCCGTCGATGTGCAAACGCCCGTTCTGCATCTGGGTGCGCAACCAAACCTGCGACTGGCAGCCGTGGATTTTGTTCTCTGCGGTTTTCCATTCGCTGGGAAACTCCGGGAGGTGTCGCCCCAAGTCGATGAGATACTCATAACGACCCATCCAATCATCGAACAAACCGAACTCGCTCACCAGTTCTTCTTGCGCTTGGGCGATTTCTTCGCACATTGCTATATCAACTTTGGTCATCTAGTCCGGTCCAGCGTAATAAGTCACCGTTAATTCAAAATTAGCTGGCCACCCGCCAGCGCGTACCGTCTGCCACGTCTTCCAGGATAACGCCCTGCTTGAGCAGCATATCCCGTATCCGATCTGCGGTCTCGAAATCCTTGGCGATGCGCGCCGCTTCACGCTCTTCGATCAACCTTTCGATGCGCGCGGTGTCCAAACCGGCGTCCGCGCCGCCAAACCACACCTCAGGGTCTTGCTGCAATAAACCGAGCAAGTCGCCGGCGGCCAACAAGTCGTTCTTAATCCGCGATCTTTGCGCCTTGTCCACGGCGGTATGCGCCTCGTGGGCCAATCCAAACAAAACCGCCAACGCCTTGGGCGTGTTCAAATCATCGCGCAAACAGTCTAGAAATGTATCCGGTATATCGCGCTGTAAACTATCAACCACTGGAACGTCATGCATATCACGCAGCGCCTGATACAAACGGTCTAAACTGCGCCGGGCTTGCAGTACGCCCTCCTCGGTCCAATCCAGGGGTCCATGATAGTGGGCACTCAACAGCGCCAGGCGGATCGCTTCGCCGGGCGCTTGTGTCAACAGGTCGCGGACCAACAAGATATTGCCCACCGATTTGGCCATCTTCTCGCCATCGACGGTAATCAGCCCATTGTGGACCCAATAGCGGCAAAACGGGACACCATGATGAGCACAGACACTTTGCGCATTTTCGTTTTCGTGATGTGGAAAAATCAGATCGTGTCCGCCGCCGTGGATATCGATGGTGTCTCCCAAATGGGCTTCCGCCATGGTCGAGCATTCGATGTGCCACCCCGGCCGGCCGCGTCCCCATGGGCTATCCCATCCGGGAAGCTCCTCGCTGGAGGGCTTCCATAACACGAAATCCGCCGCATCATGTTTGTAGGGCGCGACCTCCACGCGCGCGCCGGCCAGCATGTCCTCCCGTTTTCGATGCGACAACTCGCCGTAATCGATAAACGACGGCACATCAAAAAGCACGTGATGCTGTTCTTCATAGGCGTTACCGGCTTGTAAAAGCGCCTCTATCATTGCAATGATTTGCGGGATGTGGTTGGTCACCCGCGGCTCAACGTCAGGTGCTAACACACCCAGCGCCTCCAAGTCCTCATGGTATGCCCGTGTGTACGTCGTGGTGATATCAGCGATAGACACACCTTGATCCGCAGCCGCCGCATTGATCTTATCGTCGATGTCGGTAATGTTGCGGACGTAAACTAGGCTTGGGAATTCCCGGCGCAGGAGCCGCGCCAACACATCGAATATGACCGCTGGCCGAGCGTTACCGATGTGGGCATAGCTGTATACGGTGGGACCACACACGTACATCGTCACCTTACTTGGATCTTGAGGGAAAAATTGTTCCTTGCGTTGGGTTTTGGTGTTGTACAAGAACATATTCATTGTGGCGATGGCCGTTACCGTAGGGAAGCTATTTGTCAACTTCTATTCTTTTGCATTTATAAGTCGCAAATCTGTCAAATACAAATTCTTTCTGCACCTTATTATTGTTGCATATTTGTCACGAATTAGTGATGATTACGCCCCGTTTTGAGGTGCGGCGAAGTTAACACTCACACTCACGGCTCGCAAGCCGTCCTATCAGAACAACGCTTTGCTATCGTTAGTTACATGAATATTCTCGGCATCTCAGCCTATTACCACGACAGTGCAGCCGCTCTTATTCGCGATGGCCGCATCGAATATGCAGCGCAAGAGGAGCGCTATACAAGAAAGAAACACGACCCACGTTTTCCTGTTCATGCGATCCAATCATGCCTTAATGACACTGGGCTGAGTATCGCCGACCTCGATGAGATCGTTTTCTATGACAAGCCGTTGATAAAATTTGAACGGTTACTCGAGACCTATGTGGCTTATGCGCCAAGAGGCTTTCAGTCATTTCTCGCGGCAATGCCGGTGTGGCTCAAAGAGAAACTTTTTCTCAAATCCTTATTGAGAAAGGAACTTGCGCATATCGGTGGTATGAAGACTGCAGAGCTGCCGCCGCTTCTATTCGCCGAGCATCATCAATCGCATGCCGCTTCTGCGTTCTTTCCGAGCCCCTACCGGCGGGCTGCCATTTTGTGCATGGATGGCGTCGGCGAGTGGGCGACAACCTCCGTATGGCTGGGTGAAGACAACACCCTTGAAGCACAATGGGAAATCGATTTCCCTCATTCGCTGGGGCTGTTGTACTCGGCGTTTACCTACTACACCGGGTTCAAAGTCAATTCGGGTGAGTACAAATTGATGGGGCTGGCGCCATATGGTGAACCAAAGTACGCAAAGCTAATTCATGACAATCTGTTAGACCTCAAAGAAGACGGTAGTTTTCGTCTCAACATGGATTATTTCAATTACACCACCGGCCTCACCATGACCAACGACCGGTTTGACCAACTGCTCGGTGGACCGCCGCGCAAACCAGAATCTGCCATCACCCAACGAGAAATGGATATCGCCGCCTCGATACAAGAGGTCACCGAAGAGGTAGTACTGCGCCTGGGGACCACCGTCCATAGTGAGTTGAAAACAGATCAATTATGCCTTGCCGGAGGCGTCGCCCTGAACTGTGTCGCCAACGGCCGTCTGTTACGAGAGGGTCCGTATCGGGACATCTGGATCCAACCCGCCGCTGGTGATGCAGGCGGCGCTATCGGCGCCGCCCTCGCCGGTTGGTTTCAATTCAACGATCAACCCCGCCATGTCGACGACGGTGATGCGATGCGGGGTGCCTACCTGGGTCCGCGCTACTCCAATGAACAAATACGTCGACAGTTGGACCAGTTTCACGCTAAGTACGTAGAAATCCCGGATGAGCCGCTGTTCGGGCGGCTGGCGGCAGTGCTCGCCGATGAACAAGTGGTCGGTTGGTTTCAAGGTCCGATGGAATTCGGTCCAAGAGCCTTAGGGGGACGCTCCATAATTGGCGATCCGCGTAGCCCGAAGATGCAATCTGTCATGAATCTGAAGATCAAGTATCGGGAGTCGTTTCGGCCCTTCGCCCCGGCGATTCTGGCGGAGCGGGTTGCGGATTATTTCGAACTCGACCGCCCCAGCCCGTATATGTTGTTAGTTGCCCCGGTACGACAAGAACTTCGTCTGGACGCATCAGAACAAACAAGACAGCTATTCGGGATCGAGGAGCTCAAAGTTCCCCGATCAGAACTCCCCGCGATCACTCATGTAGATTATTCGGCCAGAATCCAAACCGTCCACAAGCATACTAATCCTCGTTTTTATGCTTTGCTCAGGGCGTTCGACCAATTCACTGGCTGTCCAGTATTGGTGAATACATCCTTCAATGTTCGAGGGGAGCCGATCGTGTGCACCCCTGAAGACGCTTACCGATGCTTTATGCGCACCGATATGGATTATTTGGTGATCGAAAACTTTTTGCTCGCTAAGAACGACCAACCTGCTTGGGGGGAGGACGATTCATGGAAGCAGGAATTTGAGTTGGACTGATGACACAGATACCCGAGCTTGACCGCACCGGTTTGCGCAGTTTCGGACTTACCTTCGGCGCCATCATTGGCGTCCTGTTTGGTTTGCTGCTGCCTTGGCTGTTCAGTTACGGCTTTCCATGGTGGCCGTGGTTCGTTGGCGCCGTGTTCGTAGGGTGGGCCCTCGCCGCACCCAATAGCCTGAAGCCGGTTTATATACTATGGATGAAAATCGGCCTGGTGATCAATGCGTTGGTGACCAGGATTATTCTGGGCATTGTTTTTTATCTAATCGTGTTGCCCACTGGTTTCATATTGCGACTCCGTGGTGGGGATCCGATGCGAAGAAAGTTAGACAAAGACATGACGAGCTATCGGGTTGAGAGCCATCATTCGCCACCGGACCAGATGCAGAAACCGTTCTAGCTGGGGCGCAGTTGGCGCCAAGGATGCGGATGACAGCGAAGGGACTTGTCCTGTGCGGAGTTTCCCGGCTGTTCCCCTGCTGTGCGGGGACAAGACGGGGACAAGCGCAGGGTCAGGCGGCTGGACGGTCAAAAGCTGGAACTAAAAACGCAACTTCATGGTGGTCAGAAACGTGACTTCGGTATTGGCATCTTTTAGGTGATTGGGTTGATCCTGCACCATGAGGTGTGCCCCGAATAGGGCATTCTTGCCCAATCGAAATCGATAGTAAGTCTCCACGGTACGCTCAACGCCGTTCGGCTTCAAACCGATTCTGTCTACGTGTTTATAAATATTACCGTCGAAATCCCGCGCATAGGGTATGTGCACGTCGACTTCACCACCACTGACACGCAGCGGTTGTGAGAACGCGACTCCGATCTGATCACGCTCGCGAAATACGTTGTTTGTCACCAGACCAAGGCCATACCAATTGGTGCGAATATCAGAGAAGTTGTGAAGTAGACTGTAACGCGCACCGTCCACACGGCTGTAACCCAGACCGTAATTACCGATTAAAGATATATCCCTGGACACATGTAGGGTACCGGTCAGGTTCAGGGAATAGGTGGCGCTATCGGCAACGCCGAACGCGCCGCCGGACGATCCGCCGAACAGACTGCCGGATTCTTCCATCCGCCCGAGTTGCAGGTTCAACTCACCCAGGTCGTCAAACTTGTACGAACCTTCGATGATCGCCGCCGAGCTGTCTTCGCCGTATTCAGAATCCTCCTGTGTCGAGACGAGGCCGAAATGCATGTTGAATCCGGTACCGCTGGCAATGCCCAGCCGCATGCTATCCGATCGATGAGAGAACCCGAGATAAGGCGTAGAGAAGGTCTGACCGGACAGAAATGATACCGGCGATACGTCGGATTGCCGTTGCAACGAACGAACCGAGCCAAAGTTGTAATCGGGATTGGTATTCGACTCAATTTGATAGTTAAAACCCTTGCTGTCACCACCCCGCACGGACCAAGACCAATCAAGGGATTGATCTGCGAACGCAGAATCTTCTGCTAATGCAAAGTGACGCTCGATGTCAAACAACATTGTATCAACCGTCGTGTAATACACATCGAGGTCGATGTCGTTTCTAAGCGCAAAACGGTGACCGTTAAAACGTTCGTCGATGCCGGCTAACAATTCCGAAACCGTCGGCTTATGATCATTGACCGTAGCCACCTTAGTGAGATCGATCACGTAGGGCCGACCGTAAGAGTCCAAAACCAAGGTTTTCTTGAGTTCCTCCTCCGGCTTATACAGCAGCGCGCCACCTATCGCCGCCGCGACTAACAACGCCGGTAATGCCAGACTGGAACCCCCACCTCCGGAACTGTCGCCGGTAGCAACCGACATTGGCCCGGCCGGGCTATTGATGACCTGAGCGGCGTCGAACACCACCCCCCGGCCATACTCGGAGTCGGTGCCCGGTGCACCAAAATCAATGGCGGTTGCGAACATCACTTGCGCCAATTCTTCTCCGGTAAGGAACGGAAACTGGCGGTGCACCTCGGTGGCGATACCCGCCAGCCGGGCGGCGGCAAAGGATGTCCCCTGTACCGATGAAAAGCCAGTCACCCCCAAGGTCGCCAGGTAACGTTCTGCGGTAACGCCCGCCCGATTGCTGGTTACCAACAGTCCACCCACGCCATCGGTACTACCGACGATGACGACACCGGGTAGATTGGACGACGCAATGGACATGGCATTGGGGTTGGCGTCTGCGTCGTTACCGGCCCGAACGGCAATAAGTTTGCCCGCACCGGAGGCATCGTCGATGGTGTCCGACACGCCGTCTGATCCCTGGCTCAAAGCAATACTCACGACCTCCGGGTTGGCCGCTGCAGATAAGATCGCGGCATCCGTTGCGGCTTGTGTGGTGTTGAATGCGCCGTCGGTCACTTTGTAGTTCCCAATACCAATCCCAGGCGCCATTTGATTGATAATCAATGAGGACGTTGTACCGTGCTGACCTATCGTTGCATCAAAACCAGCCGCTGTATTTGAGAAGAAATCGAAACCGAATACCACATTCACGCTGGCATTGGTTCCGGTATCGACCAGCGCGACAATTTGCGCGTTCGCCAAAGACGTCGCACCGACATAAACAGCAGCTAGGACGAACGTCACAAATTTACGAAACAACATCAAAACCTCCCGAGCAGCGCGCTTGCGTCACAGCCAAGCGCCAACCGATTATTGTCAAGCGGAACCGGCTTCCCACGGCTTATTGCCCACTGTGCCACATGGTGAAGCGGGCGTATTCTAGCAACTGGCCGCGCCCGTATAAATAATACCTTAAACAAAAATGCTTGTTTCCACCGTTACGTATGAATTCATTGTTCTTTACAAGCCGGCCCTTGACCCCGGAACCCGTGGTGTCCGGACCGGGGAACTCCCCCATAGGCCCATCGCACTCGCTCCGCCAGCAATGTCATTGCCGACTGTTTATTGTCGTCGTCAGTCTTGGATGTTGGCACGCTCGATAATCAGCCGCACCTTATGCTCCGCGGGCACATACCTCTCGGCGTAACGTTTCCAGTCATCGCCCCAATTCTCATAATCCTGCAGATAACTAGCCAAAGCCAACCTGAGAATATGAAACGACGACAGTGCGTTACGAACTTTGTCCACCGCCGGTTGACAGGCCGGCTGCGCTGCCCCGCGCTCGAGCACCTGTTCGGCGGCATCTAACCCCGCGTACACATCACTGGCCAACTCCTCGATCGTGCTCCAATCAACCTGCGGCTCCAAACACAATGACAATATCGATTCCAAAGATGGATAGCTCATGATTGAGACCTCGGTTTTAGCCACGAAGCAGTTAGTATTCCCGCGATCATGCCGCACAAATGACCGTCCCACGACACCCCGTTGACTGTTGGTAGGATCCCCGATAGCAACGTTGAACCGTACAGCAGACCCACCAAGGCCGAGATCACCAGGGGCAGGAACCGGCGTTCTAACACACCGGACACCAGCAGAAACGCGGCAAGACCAAATATCATGGCACTGGCACCGATATGCAGTGCGGGTCTTCCGAATACCCATAACAGGCCACCGCTAAGTAAACCAATGGTTAACACAATCAACCAAGAACGGGCACGCGATCCCGCCAACAACATTAGCAACACCAGCAACGGAATGGTGTTACTCACGAGATGATTCAAACCACTGTGTAAGAATGGCATCGCGGCAATGCCGCTCAGGCCCGATAAACTGCGCGGCTCTAAACCGTATTGTTGCAGCGGTATTACATGATCCAACATAAATACCACCCAAATCACGGTCATAAATAGCATGACTCCGCTAATTTCGTCCTTGATGCGGTGAACGTGAGTTGTCAAAGATCCTAACCCGTATATTGCGCCACGTCGCCCCGCACTTATTCTTGCCAGGCAATCCGGACACTCAAATGCCGCCATTTTACGGAGGCGACCCTACGGATCTCTCTGCTGTATACCATGAAGAGGGGCGGGACTATCCCGGCGACTACGCGCAGGATAAGTCCATTCGCCATCATCCGGGATCCTTGGTGCAATATGCGGGCTAGACTTTGCGTTGTCGCGCCATATGTGTGAGTCGTCGTCTTTTTTACAATTTGCCTGCCCCCGAGACATTCGGCGATACATCCGTATACAATAATTCGCAATCGTCTAATTGCAGTATTCACCACATGCGTCTCCATTCCAAACGGTCGAGCGGTACTTTATTTTGGTACGGTTCAACGGTTTTTTTAAGTTCCGCATTTCTTCTGGTACTGGAAATCGTTGCCGGCCGCCTACTAGCGCCCTACGTTGGCGTGTCCTTATACACGTGGACATCTATAATTGGTGTCATCCTCGCGGGACTCTCCTTGGGTAACTGGGTCGGCGGCCGCATCGCGGACCGCGGCGCCGGTGAATTGACCGTGGGTGTTGTGTTGGCTGTCAGCGCCATCGCCTGTTTTGGTATCTTGTCGCTATTAATGCTTATCGCACGCCCGTTGCAGTCCGTCGAGTTGAGTCTGCTGCGCGCAAGTTTTATCTATGTGCTCGCGTTGTTCTTTGTGCCGGCTATCTTGCTGGGCATTGTAACGCCCCTTCTGACCACGATAGCACTCAAACTCGACACCCGGACTGGCCACGTTGTGGGGCGCATGCACGCCCTTGCGGCTTTAGGAAGCATTGCCGGCACCTTCGTCACCGGATATTGGCTGGTGCAAACCATCGGCACTAAAAATATTGTCATCGGCACATCGGTAGCACTTGCAATCTTAGCCATCCCATTTCTACGCCAACTCCGCCCCAGGGTTCCGATTATAATCGGCGCGGTGCTCGTTTTCGGTGCGTTGTTCGTTGCTACCCATAAAGTACAGGGCTTTGTGAATCCCTGCGATCGAGAAAGTAACTACTACTGTTTGCGAGTTATTGATGAACATGATTTCGACGATGAAGTTACGGCCCGGTCGCTGATTCTCGACCACATGAATCACAGCACCAATGTGAAAGATTCCCCAGATAATCTGTGGGTGCCGTATGTTCATGCGATGGATGAAATCGTTCATTTTCACACACCCAACGCTGCGTCGCTGCGTTATTTCTTTGCCGGCGGCGGTGGCTATACGCATCCACGAGCGTTGCGCTATCGTTATCAAGGCGCTGACATTACGGTCAGCGAACTTGACCCAGCGGTGACGGCGATTGCACGCTCTAGCTTGTTTTTTGATTCGCAGAACATCCGCATTATTCACGCCGATGCCCGTGTGGCGTTGAAATCGCTGGCGAATGAACGCTTTGATGTCGTGGTTACAGATGTCTTCCATGATCTCGCGATCCCGTATCATCTTACCACCGTTGAGTATCATCAGTTGGTCAAATCCCGCCTGACTCAACGTGGGTTGTACCTTTTGAATGTGGTGGATGTGTTTCCGGACCCGCGGCTGGTCAAAGCCATATTAAAAACACTCAAGACACAATTTCGGCACGTCCATGTTTGGCTAGAACAGCCACCTACCGTGCCGACTCGTCTCACATACGTGATCTCCGCCAGCGATCGATTTCCACCCCCGGACTCAGTCGAGGCGCGACGCGGCGCGCCCCGGATCTGGTATCGAGTCACCGCGATGCTGGATACCGCCGGCACGCCGCTCGATCGCCTACCGATACTGAGTGACGATTTTGCCCCGGTGGACAAACTGGTATCGACGCTGTTTACCGGACAGGCCGGCTTGTAGTCCGACCGAAACATCGGTTAGCCGTACGCGGAAAACTAAGGTCGGTACAAGGCAAGAGGCGATGCGAGACCATCCGTAGCGAGCGATTGGGCGCGACCGACGCCGCGCGCGTTTTTATTTATTGACTTTGTTCCATGCGCTCGTGACGTTTGCGTGCCGCGTTGTGCAGAACTTGCTCTACCTGCTTGGCTTTGTCGAGGGCATCCGTCTGCGCCTTCCACACATGGTCACCACGGTCCACGGCGCCGGAACCGTTGTCCGTGCAGCCGATTAACAGAGCCACGATACCGGCTACCAAGGTACAAAAATACTTACGCATACTGATGTCCTTAAATGCTATGAACCTTTCGCGTGCGCGATGTATCCAGCACCCACGCAGCCAGTTCGTCGGCCATAAGTGGCTTGCTAAGATATTCGCCCTGCAGGCTATCGCACCGCAGTCGCTGCAATTCCCGGTAGGCATATTCGCTCTCCACGCCCTCCCCAACGACTTTCATGTTCAAATTATGACCGAGATCAATAATCGCATGAACAATGTTCGCATGTTTGGGATTATCCTGCATATCTATCACGAACGACTTGTCGATTTTTATCTCTTTTACCGGCAGCACACTCAAGTGGGCGAGCGACGAGTATCCCGTGCCAAAGTCGTCGATAGAGATTCGGATACCACTACTGGCCAGACGTTGGAGCATGTTCGTGGCGCGCTCTTTATCGATCATGATACTAGTCTCCGTCATTTCCAACACCAACTGGGAGGCGTCAAGACGGTTGGCCGCCAGCAGGCCGGTGACCCGATCATACAACTCTTGATCATGCAGATCTTGGGTCGAAATATTTACCGAAACACCAAGCTCGATTCCGGCCCGCGACCACTCTCCAATTTGATGCAAGGCCTTTTTCAACACCCACGCAGTGACGATCTTGATCAATCCGGTGCGTTCTGCCAATGGAATGAATTCCTCCGGCGGAATAACGCCGTGGCGGGGATGACGCCAGCGACTGAGAACCTCTACTGCGGTGACCTGGTTGCTTTTAACATCGACTTTTGGCTGGTATTGAAGCAACAATTCGTCCCGCTCCAATGCTTGCCGTAATTCACCGACAAGCGTTACCCGACGCGGGCTATTTATTTCTTGCTTATCCTCGTAGATCGTGTATCCGGATTTCTCCTGTTTAGCGCTGTACATTGCGACCTCGGCACGTTGCAAGAGGTCCTCCGCACTGCTGCCGTGCTCCGGAAACAAAGCGATGCCTATGCTTGCCTGTACATCTAGTTTCGATTGACCGAGGTCGAACGCCGCCTTCAGGGCGTTACTGATGTTTACCGCAGTGTGAATTGCGTCCTGCTCACCGGAGATCTTCGGCAGCAATAAGACAAATTCATCGCCGCCGGAACGCGCGATGGTCTCGGTTTCCTGGACTGCAGCCTTCAGTCGCGCCGCAACCTGCCTGAGCAGCCGGTCTCCTTGATCGCGCCCAAGGGCATCATTGATCTCCTTGAATCGGTCCAGATCCATGACCATTACCGCCATGTTTAATTGGTCCCGATGCGCGATGTGCACGGCTTGGTCGAGACGATCCTGCAGCAGAACGCGATTAGGCAAGTTGGTAAGTCGGTCGTGGGTCACCTCATAGGTAGCGCGGCGTTCAATCGCTTGGGCCTGTGCGCGAAGTTCGTTGGTCTGATCCACCACCATGGCCCCGGCCTGGAATGCCATGACATTACTGACATACTGACCCCAGAACGCGAACCCAAATGGAGACAAGTTCAACAGCCACAAGGCAACGTTGGTTTTTTGAGCATTGACAATACCGTCGAGTGTGACTTCTCCATGTTCAACGAAACTCACCATAAAGGTGGCAACAACAATGGCCATCACCGCGATCAGCACGCCATAGATCGCGTGCTTGCTTGCTGATGCCTTGAGTAACTTGACGTTGTCGGACAGAACTTGCAGGGTGCTATGACTCATCGGCGCCGGACTTTGCCATCGTTCCGCTCAGTGAATTGCATCGCTCGATCTCCCTGAAGAGCGATTTTCTCGTTATCTTAGCTAGCCTAGAGTGTTGGCTGCTGGCCTCATATGTGTACTAATTTTAAACTAAAAATAGCCAATCGCTAGGAATATCCGCGATAATTCGCATTCCGGTCCCAGCACAACGGGATCGTACAAGCATACGAACCGCCAACCGTATCATCGATCAGCCGGTGACACCGCTACAAATCAAGGCCCTGACGTTCGATGTATTCGGCACCGTCGTCGACTGGCGTCGCTCTATTATCCACGAGGGAAGCCGTCTGAATCGTGAAAAAGCTTTAACTATCAATTGGTCTGAGTTCGCGGATGCCTGGCGCGCCAGATATCAACCATCCCTGTCCCAGGTCCGCAACGGCGACCGACCGTGGGCCAACCTGGATCAACTCCATCGGGAAAGCCTGGCGACGCTGACCCACCAATTTGGGCTCGATTGCTTCGATCAATCCGAGCTCGACCGCCTCAACCGGGTCTGGCACCGGCTCGAACCTTGGCCGGACACGGTTCCGGGACTGTTGCGCTTGAAACGGAAATTCATTCTCGCCACGCTTTCCAACGGCAACGTCGCCCTATTGGTCAACATGGCACGGCATGCAGGGCTCCCGTGGGATGCAATCCTTGGCGCCGAAACGGCGCGGTGCTATAAACCGCTTACGCAGTCGTATCTGGTCACTGCGCAGCTTCTGGGACTGGCTCCGGGCGAGTGCATGATGGTTGCGGCACACAATTACGACCTCGAAGCGGCGCGCGATTGTGGCTTTCAGACCGCATTTGTCTATCGACCGACCGAGTACGGCCCGGGTCAAACCAAGGACTTGGAGCCGACGTGTGATTGGCATGTAGTTGCTGATGATCTCATCGATCTGGCGGTGAAACTTGGCTGCTGATCCGCTTGGACCATCTTATCGGCTTGGCAACATTCGCGTTGGGACTTCGACTGCGGCGCCAATTTCTCGACCCCGGAAGCAAAAAGGTAACTGTGCTAGTCTTTTGGTGGTCTTTCGTTCAAAGGACCCGCCGCCGGGGCCGCAAACATAATGAGTTGGGCTTGTCAGTACAGCATACCGAGCAACCTTAGCGTGGGCGGCCTTACCCAGCGGCTGCAAAGACTCGTGGCTTGCAGGATAGATACCCAGCAATCTACGAAAAGAACTTTCTATGACACCTACGACTGGCGTGTGTACGCGAGTGGTCATGCGCTCGAAGAACAGTGCATGAACAATAACACCGCGACATTACACTTGCGTTCATTAAATGAACCTAACGCGCAAGCCGTTGCAACAACGTCGCGAAATTCGTTACGTTTTTTACAAGATCTACCGACCGGCGCCGTGAGACGGCAACTCGCTTCGATAATTGAAATGCGCGCACTGCTGCCGGTTGCGAGCATGCGCAGCCGTATGACATCGCTACGACTGCTCGACAATAACCAGAAAACAGTGGCCTATCTCGAGCTGGAAGAGAACCATATGTTGAATGCCGCCGGTCACACCCAAGGCGAGGCCATACGCCGCGCCTGTTTGGTTCCGGTCAGGGGTTACGCCACCAGCGCTCGCCGGCTGTCTCGTTTGTTAACCAAGGATCTTGGCCTCGAACCCGCTGATGCGGATCCGTTGATTGCAGCCGTAGCGGCATCTGGCCGGCGGCCGGGCGATTACAGTTCCAAGCTCGATCTGCATCTCGATCCGAGCATGCGTGCCGATGCCGCCAGCAAAATCGTACTGCGCCGACTGCTTGACATCATGCAGGCCAACGAACACGGCATACGCAACAACATCGATACCGAGTTTTTGCACGAATTCCGGGTTGCAGTCCGGCGTACCCGTTCGGCGCTCATGCAGCTAAAGAATGTATTCCCCGATCGCAGCCAAAACCGATACCGTCGCGGCTTTCAATGGCTGCAGCAGATTACCGGACCGGCACGGGATACTGACGTGTATTTGCTGAAGTTTGCGGATTACCACGCTTTAGTGGCGCCTCCATTGCGTTCGGGATTAGCTCCATTACGTAATTTTCTCCAACAGCGACGTAACATTCAGTACCGCCGCTTGACGAGTGGACTTGACTCCGCGCGTTACAACAAGTTGATTGCCGATTGGCGTGCATTCCTCGATCAACCGCCACCCAAGAGGACGACTCCAAAAAACGCTACCCGGCCGATCGGTGATGTCGCAAACGAACGTATCTGGCGTTTATATCGGCGCGCAATCAAAGCGGGGCGGACAATCGATGACAATTCCCCCGCGCAGGATCTGCATGAACTCCGCAAGACATGTAAAAAATTGCGTTATATGTTGGAGTGCTTTCACAGCATTTATCCAACAGGAGAAATTAAAAAGCTGATACGTGCACTCAAACAACTGCAAGACAACCTCGGCGACTTCAATGATCTTCAAGTCCAATCCGAAGTCTTACAACAATTCAGCAAGGAAATATACGCGAAAGGCCGTGCCGAACCGGAAACCTTGATGGCTATCGGTAATCTGGTGGCGACCTTGAGACAGCAAAGAGAATTGGAACGGCAGGCATTTTACGGCCGATATGAAAAATTTGCGCGGCCGGTGGTGGCGGCCCACTTTCGCCGCCTGTTTCACGATGCTGCGGAAGGCGCCACAAATAATCAGGCGCCGTGAAGGTTCTCGCCAGTTACAACATCAAAGGGGGGGTCGGAAAGACCTCTACTGCGGTCAATCTCGGTTACCTCGCCGCCTGTGAAGGCGCCCGTGTGCTGGTTTGGGACCTCGACCCTCAGGGCGCGGCGAGCTTTTATTTTCGCGTTAAGCCGAAAATCAAGGGGGGAAGCAAACGCCTGTTACGACGCAAGCGCCAACTCCTCGAGGTCATCAAAGGCACCGATTATCGTAATTTAGATTTACTCCCGGCGGACTTTTCCAACCGTCATCTAGAGCTTCTATTGGATCACGGCAAGAAGCGCCGGCGAGGCTTACGTAAGGTCATGAAGCCACTTCGCGATCATTACGACTACGTACTCATTGACTGTGCTCCCAGTATTTCTCTGGTATCCGAAAACGTCTTCGATGTCTCCGACGCCCTTCTGGTGCCGACTATTCCCACCACGCTTTCGCTGCGGACGCTCAATACACTGATCGACTTCCGCCTCAAGCATGGACTCACGGACGTCCAGTTATTACCCTTCTTCTCGATGGTCGATCGGCGTAAAAACCTGCATCGACTAATCCTCGAGCGTCCTCCAAAAAAGCTTTCGTTCATGCTCAAGACCTTTATCCCGTTCGCCAGTGAAGTGGAAAAAATGGGTGTGCGCCGCGCGCCATTGGCCACTTACGCGGGTCACAGCCATGCCGCGATTGCTTTCGAGCAACTGTGGACCGAGGTGAAGTCATGCCTGACGAAGCGCCACAACAAACCGCCATGGGCCGCGAAATCGAACGAAAATTTCTAGTAATCGGCGACCACTGGCGGTCCCTGGCGGATACAGGTGTCGTTTTTCGTCAGGGTTACCTATCACTGGAACCAGACCGTTCGGTAAGAGTAAGGCTTGCCGCGGACACGGGATCGCTGAACATCAAGGGAAAGATATCAATGTTGTCGCGGCACGAGTTCGAATATGCCATTGCGACCAAGGATGCCCACGAGCTACTGGATAAACTATGCATACAACCGCTAATTGTGAAAACTAGGTATCGTGTCATGTATGGCGGGCTCGTTTGGGAAATTGATGAATTTGCCGACGACAACGACGGGCTCATCATCGCGGAAGTCGAGCTAACGTCCGAGCATCAGCGCTTCGATGCCCCCGAATGGCTCGGTAAAGAAGTCAGCCACGATCCGCGTTATCTCAACATCAACTTAGTCAAAAGACCGTATGT
>CALZGZ010000065.1 GCA_945787105.1 uncultured Gammaproteobacteria bacterium | reverse complement strand
TGCTTCAACATGCCGGGTCCCCATCGTCAAAGGGCTCGTTGCGCACGACCACCGAGGCGGCCAGCGGGAATTTGCCGTCTTTCCCCATCATCGGGGCGAGCAGCCCCGTCATCAGCTGCAGCTCATAGTTGACGGTGTACAGCACGACCTCGCCGCCGTGCCCGAGCCCGGACTTGCCCATATCCGGGTCCCACACGGTATTGCAGTTGATATCGGTGAAGGGCTCGCCGGCGTCGTGAGCGCTGTTGCCGTTGGTATCGGTATAGGGCTCCGGCTCGCCGACCGAGGTGAAGTTCGGATAGACAAGGGTGGTGATGTTGCTGGCATCGATCTTGACCACGCCGGCGCCATTCTGGTTGACGACCTTGACGATGTAGTCCTCGCGTGTCCCCGTGGGTGGCGGCGCACCGGTAAGGCCGAAACGCGAGGCCTCGCGCAGCCCGCCTTCGAGCAGACTGTCCGCGAAGAAGATCATGCCGACTTCCATGGTTCCGAAGAGGAGCAGGATGAGGACGGGAGCGACAAAGGCGAACTCCAGAACTGTCGACCCGTCGGCACGGCGTCTCAGGCGGCCGAGCGTATGGCGAAGAGCGTCGATCATTTTGAAATCCTCAAGGCTGACAGATCGTCCGCGATTTCCTTGAACACCTGCTCCAAGGCAGCACCGTCCGGTGCGAAGTGGTAGAAGGGCGCATTCGGCTCGGTGGCGACCTCCTTGAGCAGCGCCTGCAGCGGCCCGGAACTGTGGAAGAACTGGATGACGTAGACCTTGATGCCCCCGGCCTTGGCGCTCGCCGCGACCGCGCGCAGGCGGTCGTCCATGCCGGCGGCGCCGGCGCCCGAACCGGTCCCGAATTCGTCATCGTAGCCGTCGTTGTTTCCGCCCGTTTGTTCGCCGTCGGTGAGCAACACGATGGCCCGCTCGTGAAGGCCTTTGGGGAAGGGGTCGGCTTCGTCGAACGGCTTGCCCGGCGAGACCACGCGCCAGGCCCACGCCAGGCCCTGAGCGATGTTTGTAACCCCGTCTGGGTTGGTCAGATCGTCGATCGCGCTTTCGATGGTCGACTTCTGGTCGGTCAGAGGCGTAATGCCGTGGTCCAGACAGTCGGGATAACCGCCGCTGCTGCCCCACCAACCACTACCGGGGGCGGTGGTGGGATCAATGGGCTGCCAAGCCAGCCAGTCGGTGCCATCGACCGTGGTGATGGGACCGAGCAGATGGTCGGCGATACCGTCGGGGTTGTCGAGAAAGTTCATGTAACGGGCAAAGGCGCAACCCTTCCAATCAGCATCCGGGCTACCCAGAAAGGGCACCGGTGTGTTGGGCGTGTGATAGATCACGGACTGGGGAGTGCCGTTCAAGGGGTTGGTGAAGCTGGGCTCCGCCGTGGTGGTCGTCTGGGTCTCGTCGTAGGTGGTCGTTCCGTTCAACCACACGTTGACGGCACCGTTCCACGGCACGAGCCCGATCAAGAGCGTGCTCTTGGCCGATTTGTTGCCATAGAGAATGTCGACCAGGGTGTGCGCCGCCGTCCGGGCCGAGGCGATACGCGTGCTGCCGCTGCCGTCGGACCAGTCCATCGAGCCGGACATGTCCATAGACAGCACGACGTCCATGCTGATGGTCTGGCGCGTCACCTCCGTCGCCGTGCCGATGTTAAGGTTCTGGTAACCGAAGAGCCGCATGAACGTTGTGTTCATCACCGCCGATGCGGATATGTTGATGATCTCGTCGTCGGCACCGCTCAAGGCCACCGGGTTCAACGTCACCGTTGCGCCCATGTAGCCGGGCGGAAAGTTGGCCTCGAAGTACTTCTGTATTTCCGATTGCAGGTCCGCCGGGTCCACCACATGGGCACCGGCCAGGACCGCGGCATCCAGGGCGTCGCCGAGCCGGGCCTTGACCAGGTAGCCCCGGGCGGCATCGGTCCCGAGACCGATGAACCCCAGCAGCGGTATCAGCACCGCCGCGGTAAGCGGAAGCGACGCCCCGCCCTCGTCCGTCAGAAACCGGCGGCATTTGGCCCTTAGTCCATCCGCAAGGCGCGGTGGATCATCGAACGGTCGCATGCCCAGGTCTCCTTATCAGCGATCGTATTTGGAAGATCTATTGATCATATTAATGTCTGGTTAATAACACGTGAACGAATCACAAATTTATTGTTATAGTATTGTTGGAATGCTAATATATATTGACTGTCACGTTTGTGTTTACCTGAATTGCGGTGTGAGTCCTGTGCCTGCACAGGGTCCGTTCCACGGTCGCCGTTGTATTGCCGAGCGATTCGAAACGCCGAGGGGGTCCGCGGTCGATTGTGACGGTTTGCGTTCCCCAACGATCGGCACCATCTGCGCCGGCCGCCGGCGGCCTGACTACGGGGCTGCCATGGGCACCGTCACCGATGGCGCCACCGCGCGCAGCCGTTGGCCGGATGGGCGATGCCGTCTTCCGGGCGTTTGTCAGGCCGCTTTGATCGCGCGACGGTTGGTCCGATTCCGGTGTGCCTGGAACCGGTACCGGCCCTCGACCCGACCGCGTACAGCTTGGGATTTCAAGGGTGGGCGGCCGTCCGGCGGAGCGGTCGTCATTGAGAAATCCGCAATTCCGACAGGGCGCCGGC
>CALZGZ010000064.1 GCA_945787105.1 uncultured Gammaproteobacteria bacterium | reverse complement strand
TGCCAAAATCATCCAGCAGGATGTTGTCTCTTTCTACACCGAGGTCTTCTAACATTTTGATTACCGAGACATTCATCATCGGTGGACCGCACAAATAGTATTCGCAATCTTCCGGCGCCGGATGGTCCGCCAGATAATCGTCCAGCAGTACCTGGTGGATAAAACCGGTGTATCCGCTCCAGTTGTCCTCAGGTTTGGGGTCGGATAGCGCCACGAACCAACGAAAGTTATCGTGTTTTTCCTGTAAGGTGTCGAAGTCCTTTACGTAGAACATCTCCCGTCGATTTCTCGCGCCATACCAGAAAGTTATTTTTCGCCGCGTATGGATACGTTCCAATTGATCAAAAATGTGCGAGCGCATCGGAGCCATACCGGCGCCCCCGCCTATGAATACCATTTCATTGTCGGTGTCTCGGGCAAGAAACTCCCCGAATGGGCCGGACACGGTAACGGAATCGCCGGGTTTGAGATGGAACAGATACGAAGACATCGCTCCGGGCGGGGCATCCGGCATGCCGGGCGGTGGTGTTGCAATCCGGACGTTCAATATGATGATTCCCGTTTCCGCGGGATAATTGGCCAGCGAATAGGCGCGCGATACGCGATGCTTGACCACCGACTCGTATCGCCACAAGTCATACCGGTCCCACTCGTCTCGAAACTCCGGTTCGATGGCGAAATCCGCGAATCCGGCGCGGTAAGGGGGGCACTCGGTCTGCACATAGCCACCCGCGCGAAAGTCGAGGGTTTCACCCTCGGGTAATTCCAAAACCAGCTCTTTAATGAATGTTGCCACATTCCGGTTTGAGCGCACGGCGCATTCCCATTTCTTGACACCGAACACCTCATCGGGAACCTGGATGTTCATATCTTGCTTCACTGTCACTTGGCATGACAGGCGTTCCCCCGCGGCGGCTTCGCGCTTGGTAATCAGCGACATTTCCGTCGGCAATATTGCGCCGCCTCCGGCAAAGATCTTGACGCGGCACTGGCCGCAGGTGCCGCCACCTCCGCAGGCTGAAGGTACGAACAGCTGGGCGTCTGCCAGTGCCGCTAGCAACTTGACGCCCACCGGTGTGTTGATTTGTCTTTCACCGTTGACGGTGATCGCCACGCTTCCCGTTGCCACCAGCCTCGACCTAGCGAGTAGGATCACCAGCACCAAGGTCACCACAATGGCGGTGAACAGCGTGACGCCTAGTCCGATTTCCAGCATCAATGTGCCCTGTCAGCGGGATGGAGCGTCATTAAAGTTGTATGCCGGAAAAAGCCATGAAGCCTAGTGACATCAATCCCACCGTGATAAAGGTGATCCCGAGCCCCTGCAAACCATCCGGGACGTCGCTGTATTTGAGCTTCTCCCGCAGCCCCGCCAGTGCGGTAATCGCCAACGCCCAGCCGAAACCGCTTCCCAGCCCGTACACGACGCTTTCCCCGAATGCATAGTCGCGTTCGACCATGAACAATGTGCCGCCCAAAATGGCGCAATTAACGGTAATCAAGGGCAGGAAGATACCAAGCGCGTTGTAAAGGGCAGGAAAGTATCGATCCAAGGTCATCTCCAATATCTGCACCATGGCGGCAATCACGCCGATATAGGTGATCAGGCCAAGAAAGCTCAGGTCGATTTCGGCAACACCCGCCCAGGCCAGCGCCCCTTCACTGAGTAGGTAGTGAAATATCAGGTTGTTGACCGGCACGGTAATGACTTGGACGACCACTACCGCCACGCCCAAACCGATCGCCGTCTCGATCTTGTTGGATATTGCCAGGAACGTGCACATACCGAGGAAAAATGCCAGCGCAAGATTCTCCACGAACACCGATCTGACAAACAGGCTTAGGTATGCTTCCATCAGATCACCTCCGTTCTGTGTACTTGATGGATCTGGTACTGAGGTTTTTCAACCTGCTCAGTTTTCCAGGTCCGCAAACCCCAAATCAAAAGGCCGATGATGAAAAACGCACTCGGCGGTAATAACATGATGCCGATTGGGTGAAACCAACCACCTGCGGTGCTCAACGGTAGAACTGGATAGCCTAGAAGTGACCCCGATCCCAGTAGCTCGCGCAGCGTGCCGACAATAATGAGGATCAAGCTGTACCCCATTGCGTTTCCGAGGCCGTCGAGCATGCTCAATCCGATAGGATTCTTCGTCGCAAACGCCTCCGCGCGTCCGAGCACGATACAGTTGGTAATGATCAGTCCGACGAATACCGATAATTGTTTACTCGTCTCGGCGGCGAACGCCTTTAAAAACTGATCTGTCACGATCACCAGTGAGGCGATGATGGTCATCTGCACGATGATGCGGATGTTACCCGGTATGTGGTGGCGGATCATGCTGATCGTGCCATTCGCAAATACCAGTACCGCGGTGAGCGCCAGGCACATCAGCAGAGAGCCTTTCAATGTGGTGGTGACGGCCAGGGCCGAACATATCCCGAGGATCTGCAGGGTAATCGGGTTGTTGTTAACCAAAGGATCGAATAAGACTTTCGTCGTGGGTCCGGCCATGACTATCCTCTCGCTGGTCTGATTTTTTTTAAAAATGGACCATAACCGTGGTCACCGAGCCAATAGCGGAGCATGTTGTTCACACCGCGGCTGGTCATGGTGGCGCCGGTTAGTCCGTCTACTTCATACGTGGCGCCGGGTTTATTCGCATCCACGGATCCTTTGATCACTTGAATCCTCAACGCGCCGGATTCGTCATAGATCGCTTTACCTTTCCATAGCGCCCGCCACTTGGGATCGTCGACCTTGCCGCCCAGTCCGGGTGTCTCTGCGTGCTGGTAGATGCTAAATCCAAAGATCGTATTGGCATCTTCCTCAAGCGCCAATAGTCCATAAAGGGTGGAGTACATCCCCAACCCGCGCACCGGCAGGATCAAATACTTGATCCTGTTATCGTGCCTGGACAGATATACGGTGGCATATTTTTCTCGCGAGCCGATATTTGCAATATCGCGATCGGGTGGCACCGGTATGCTCAGCTCCGGATTCGCTGCCGCCTTGACCGCGTCATAGGTGTTGGGATCGATATTATTAACGCGCACATAGTCTCCGGTAGCGAGATCAACGAGCTTAGCCTCAATACCGCGGAACAGTGTGTCCATGTTCTTATCGTCTTCGAGCATCCCAATGACTTCGAGAATGTTCCTTTGTTTCTCTTGCGCAATGTCGCTTTGTTGTAACGGTTTGAGCAGCACAACGGTGCTCGTGACCACTACAGAACAGACCAGGGATACGGCCAACGCGACGATTAGGGTTTTTTGTACGCTGTCGTTGGGCATTTCACGCAACGTCTGTAACCACGCGGCCGGCCCGTGCCGCACTTGCCCGTGAGAGTTCATACTACCCTCTCAAACTTTTGCCTTGGTGCGATATGCGGGCTATGCATTGCGGCGCATCCTTCTTTTGATGTTTGCCCGTCCTACGAAATAGTCGATCAAAGGAGCGAAGATATTGGCGAACAGGATCGCCAGCATGATGCCTTCCGGGTAGGCCGGGTTTGCGACGCGTATCGCAATGGTCAGGGCACCGATCAGCAGGCCGTAGATCCATCTTCCCGCATCGGTCATTGCCGCGGTGACCGGATCGGTGGCCATGAATACCATGCCGAAGGCAAAGCCACCAAGGACCAGGTGCCAATGCCATGGTAACGAAAACATCGAATTGGTTTGGCTGCCGATCAGATTGAACAGCAGCGAAGTGGCGATCATTCCGGCGAGCACACCAGCCATGATGCGCCACGATGCGACCTGCGAATAGAGTAGGAACGCTGCGCCAAGGAGGCACGCGAGTGTCGAAGTCTCCCCCAAGGATCCTTGCAGCTGGCCAAAAAATGATTGCGACCAGGTGATCCCGGCATTCACCACCGCTTCCAGTCCGCCGACTGCCGCCAGCGCCAACGGCGTTGCACCGCTGTAACCGTCGACCACGGTCCATACATTGTCGCCGGACATCTGCGCCGGAAAAGCGAAGAAAATAAATGCCCGCCCGGCCAACGCTGGATTGAGGAAGTTCTTGCCCGTGCCGCCGAACACCTCTTTAGCGATCACCACGCCAAAGGAGATTCCCAGCGCAACCTGCCATAACGGAATCGAAGGCGGCAGCGTCAGCGTAAATAGCATCGAGGTAACCAAGAAGTCCTCGTTGATTTCGTGGTTCCGCACGGCGGCAAAAATCACTTCCCACAGTCCCCCTACTAACAACGTGACCAGATAGATTGGCAGAAAATACAACAGTCCATGCCACGCGCTCGCCCACACGCTTTGGGGATCGTAACCAATACCCAGTCCATCGATGACAACGCCGCGCCAGCCGGATGCCGATTCCATTCCTAGACCCGCCATAATGGTGTTGGCCTGATAGCCGGTATTCCACAACGCCATCAACACGCAGGGCAGGGCGGCAATCACCACCCAAGCCATCACCCGCTTGACATTGATACCGTCGCGAACATGCGGTGCATTGCCGGTTACGTCCGCTGGCGTATAAAAGAACGTATCGATCACCTCGAACAGCGCGTTGAACCTTTCGTAAGGGCCGCCCTTGGTGAACAACGGTTGGGCCCGGTCGAGCAATCTTCTCAAGCGCGACATCAGCCTTGTTTCTCGATCTGATCGAGGTTGGCCCTGAGGGTGGATCCGTAATCGTATTTACTTGGACACACGAAAGAACACAGGGCCAGATCCTCTTCATCCAGTTCCAGACAGCCAAGGGCTTGGGCGGCATCGGTGTCATGAACCAATAGTGCCCGCAACAATTGCGTCGGCAGAATGTCCAGAGGCATGATTTTTTCGTAAGTGCCGATCGGTATCATGGCGCGTGGGCGTCCTTGTTGAGACGTGGTGAAGGCAAATTTCTTTGTTTTCCTAAAAACACTGGACGCAAACACGTTCACTACAGAGAACTTGTTCGTACCGGGCTTTATCCAACCCAAGAATTCACGCTCCCGTCCCTCGGCGATGACGGAAATTTGGTTATGATAACGGCCCAGGAAGCTGGCCCAACCGGCGGCACGGTGGCCGCAAAACACCGAGCCGGAGATAACGCGGGACTCGGCATGGCGCAACTCCCCGGCCAACAAATCTTTGGTGTTGGCTCCGAGACGAGTGCGGATGAGCCGGGGCTTGAGCGCCATCGGTCCGCTCAGGGCAACGATCCTGCCGACATCGAGCCGGCCGGAGGTGAAAAGCCTACCGATCGCAATTACATCTTGGTAATTTAGATGCCAAACAGTCTTGGTCGCGCTCACCGGATTGAGGAAATGGATATGGGTACCCACCAGACCCGCAGGATGCGGGCCAGCGAATTCGACGACTATGATCTGTTGTGAGTCGATGATCGGAACCTTCGCGTTGGGACTTTTACACACGAACAGCTTGCCTTGGGTTAATTTCGAGATGATTGTTAATCCATCCATAAAATCCTGTCCCCTCGCGTTGATGATCGTCTCCGGATTGCCCGCCAGTGGGTCGGTATCCATGGCCGTCACGAAGATCGAATCCGGTAACGAATCCGGCCTTGGGACCTTGCTGTACGGGCGGGTGCGCAATGCGGTCCACAGGCCGGATGCGAGCATATTTTGTTTTACTTGCTCGGTGTTCAACCGGCTCAAGTCAGACCGGGGGTAGGCGTTGAATGTTTCCTGTTCACTGCCGTCGAGACTGATTACCACGGACTGTAAAGCGCGCTTGGCGCCGCGATTGATCGCAGCTACGATACCGCCGCCAGGTGAGGTATAACTCACACCCGTGGTCTTCTTATCGGTGAATAACACCTGGCCCAGCTTCACTCGATCACCCTCTCGGACCAACATCGTTGGTTTCATGCCAATATAGTCGCCACCAAGCAGCGCGACCGATGCGACCGCGGCACCATTGTCGATAGTTTGTTGCGGAGACCCCGTTATCGGAAGGTCCAAGCCTTTGTTAATTCTTATCAACACTCGTGTATCCTGAGTGGAGCCCGGCTCCGTGCGATCATTGAGCATGTTTGTCCCACGTTACGTCGACGCAATTAGGTTTGTGGCTAACCGGGCGGGCACCGCGATGACATCGCCGATGAGAGCTTTAGTGGCTCAAGGAGTGGGGCCGGTTCGATACCTTTGTTGCGAGGATCTCCTGTACCTACCCAACGGAAGTCAATATTTTTCTAATTACGCGGAATATCCTTCAACTATTAAACCGGAGCCTAGGTGACGTGAGGGGTCCATAAACAAGGTGACGTTGTGGAGATAAGAAAGGCATCCTGTCAGTCCTGTTCGTAGGAAAATAGATGTTCTTGAATACCATTTTTTAGTAGTACCAGCTTGTTGATCTGAAAGCCCTTCAGCAAACCCTCCAGTACCTTTGGCGGATATCGGGCGCCTTCCCGGGTAGCGGGTCCGCAGGCGTAGCGGATGTACTCGCCGGAAAGCAAGTCAATAGTGGCGGGCCGGTCTGGAATCTTGCTATGTTGGGCCATGAGAAAATAGATCCAAGTGCCGGGTCGGCTGCGTTGCGTTAGCTGATCGGTTACTACGCGCAGATTTTCCGGATTGAGATAGTCGAGATAATCCCAGGCCAATATAAGGTCATATTTGACGCTACTGTCAGGTAGCATACGTTGAAAATCTGACGCGGACAGATTGGTCTGAGGATTTGGACCGAGAAGCTGCTCACACAGGCTGTCGGGAAAATTATTGTAGTACAGCCGGGTCCTTAATCGGCTAAAAAATCTAAACTTCCGCTCTGTGGGGGGGCCCAAATCCAGCACCCGGCTCCCGGGCTGCTGGTAGAGCCGCTCCTCTATCAAAGGCACGATCCCGGTGCCTAGTCGTTCAGAATAGTAACGACCGCGATCGTCCGGATTGCTCAGTCTTAAAGCGGCGTCTGTGATGGTGGCACCTTAATTACTTGTTGAGATACCCACGCGTTTGACTTCGGTTACCGTATCTTTGTCGCTTTGGGTGGATACTTGAGCTTTACCGGCGGGTTTGCCCTCGCCCATTTCCATATCAACAGAGCCTTTGAATTTAGCGCCATCTTCCAATACAACCCTGGGTGCCTTGATATTGCCCTGCACACGGCCAGAGCTGGTAATCACGATTCGTTCGCTTCCGGTCAGGTCTCCAACCACCGTGCCTTCCACCGATATGCTCATAGCGTTCACATTTGCTTGCACTACGCCGTCTGAACCGACCACCACGTTGTTCTTGGGTAGGCTAAGGGTTCCTTCGACTTTTCCGTGTACCACGAGGTCTTCGTTTCCGGAGATATCGCCTTTGATTTGAATCGATGGGCCGATCGATGCCGCTTGACGCGATGATGTTCGACCGGTAGTTGAGGGTGAATCGACACGAGTATCACTGGTCATAACAGGGGTCTCCGTATGTGTTTCTTCGTCGCCGGTTTTCTTCCACATGCTCATACCATGCCTCCGAGATTTCATGCAGACTTT
>CALZGZ010000063.1 GCA_945787105.1 uncultured Gammaproteobacteria bacterium | reverse complement strand
TTGGGAGATTTGGGAGCCGATGGCATGGGGATCCCAGTCGGTAAGCTCAGTCTGTATACCGCGTGCGGTGGCGTGCACCCCAATCAGTGCCTGCCGGTGACCCTCGATGTCGGTACCGAAAATGAGGAGTTGCTGGCCGATCCACTTTATATTGGTCTCAAAGAACGCCGGCTACGAGATACGGCCTACAGCGACCTGGTTGACGAGTTTGTCGACGCCGTGCAAGAGGTATATCCACACGCGCTGATACAGCTCGAGGACTTCGCCAACAACAACGCGTTTTGGATACTGGAGAAATACCGCGATCGCATTTGCACCTTCGACGACGACATTCAGGGCACTGGGGCGGTGGCGCTGGCCGGATTACTCGCCGCGCCGCGTATCACCGGAGGCAGCATCGCCGACCAGACGGTGTTGTTCCTGGGGGCGGGCGAGGCCGGAATCGGCATCGGTGACATGGTGGTCGCCGCGATGCGCGAGGCGGGCCTCTCCGAGGCCGATGCCAAGCGACGATGCTGGTTTTTCGATTCCCGGGGCCTAGTGATCAAGTCCCGCACCGACCTGGTCAAACACAAACGCCCCTACGCCCACGAGCACGCCCCGGCGGAACGCTTCGCGGATGCGATTGAAAATCTTCGGCCCACCGCGATCATCGGGGTGAGCGGCCAGCCCAAGACCTTTACCCAGGAGGTGCTCGAGGTCATGGCGCGCATTAACGAGCGGCCGATTGTGTTTGCGCTGTCGAATCCGACTTCGAAGTCCGAGTGCACTGCCGACGAGGCCTATCAGTGGACCCAAGGCCGCGCGGTGTTCGCCAGCGGCAGCCCGTTCGATCCGGTAAATTTTGGCGACCAGACCTTTGTTCCCGGCCAAGGTAACAATGCCTACATCTTTCCCGGCGTCGGCTTGGGTGTCGTCGTTTCTGAGGCGCGTTTGGTCACCGATGAGATGTTTTCCGAAGCAGCCAAGGCGTTGGCGGATCAGGTGACTGTAGCGGACCTGAAGCTGGGGCGTCTGTATCCGCCGCTTTCAAACATTCGCGAGGTCTCCGCCCATATCGCGGCCGCCGTCGCGGAAGTTGCATGGCGGCGTGATCTGGCCACCGTAGAACAGCCGGAGGATGTGTTGAGTTACGTTAAGTCGCAAATGTATCAGCCGGTTTACCGGAGCTATGTTTAACCGATGTCGATGGGCGTTGTGACATCGTGCTGCGTGGCATGACGGATTTCACATTCGAGCAGGTGTTTCAGTATGGTAATGATACAACCGAGTATCGGCTGCTCACCGGCGACTATGTCTCGGCAGCTGAGTTTGATGGACACGAGATTCTGAAAATCGACCCTGAAGGCCTGCGGGTCCTCGCCCGCGAAGCGTTCAGCGACGTATCTTTCTATCTGCGTTCGTCGCATCTGGAGAAGCTGACCCAGGAATTGCGGGACCCCGAAGCCACCGACAATGACCGGTTTGTCATCTATACCCTGTTGCAGAATGCCTGCGTCGCCGCCGCCGGCGTGCTGCCGTCGTGCCAGGATACCGGCACCGCCATCGTCATGGGCAAGAAAGGTCAGCGGGTGTGGACCGGTGTCAACGACGCAGAGCCGCTGTCACGCGGCATCTATGAAACGTTCCAGTACAAGAACCTGCGCTATTCACAGATTGCCCCGTTGTCGATGACCGAAGAGAAAAACACCAGCACAAATCTGCCGGCCCAGATCGATATCATGGCGACCGAGGGCGATGAGTACTCGTTCCTGTTCATCGCCAAGGGGGGAGGCTCGGCCAACAAGTCGCAGTTGTTTCAGGAGACCAAAAGCCTGCTCAATGAGGAATCGCTAGTACAATTCATTAGCGAAAAACTGCGCGGCCTGGGCACCGCCGCATGCCCACCGTATCACATCGCTGTGGTCATCGGCGGCACCAGTGCCGAGACCACGATGAAGATGGTCAAGCTGGCTTCGTGCGGCTACCTGGATAATCTGCCCACCGGCGGCAGCGAACTTGGCCGGGCGTTCCGCGACCTCGAGTGGGAACAACGCGTGTTCCAGATCGCCCAGGAAACCGGTATCGGCGCACAATTCGGTGGCAAGTATCTCGCCCACGATGTGCGCGTCATTCGTCTGCCGCGGCATGCGGCGTCGTGCCCGGTGGGACTGGGGGTCAGTTGCAGTGCGGACCGGAATATCAAGGCTAAGATTACCCACGACGGCATATTCCTCGAGCAGCTCGAATATCATCCCGAAAATTACATGCCGGCGCAGGCTCCGGAGACCGCACCGCCAATCAGCATTGACGTTGACCAGCCGATGGCCGAGACATTAAAGACCTTGAGCCGGTTCCCGGTTCGCACCCGCTTGAGTCTTACCGGCACTTTGATCGTCAGCCGCGATATGGCCCATGCGAAGATCAAACAAAAGCTCGACAGCGGCGCGCCGATGCCGGATTATTTCAAGAATCATCCGATCTATTATGCCGGCCCGGCGAAAACACCCGAGGGCATGCCCGCGGGTAGTTTCGGCCCCACCACCGCGGGGCGAATGGATTCCTACGTCGATCTGTTTCAATCCCATGGCGGCTCGCTGATCATGCTTGCAAAGGGTAATCGTTCACCCCAGGTGCGCGAGGCGTGTGGCAGACATGGCGGATTCTATCTCGGATCGATCGGCGGACCGGCGGCGATCCTCGCCCGAGACAACATCGAAGAAGTGCAAGTGGTCGACTTCGAAGAGCTGGGCATGGAAGCGGTGCGCAAGATCCGGGTTAAAAACTTTCCCGCCTTTATAATCATCGATGACAAGGGCAACGATTTTTTCCTAAGCCCGTGATTACAGGTGGTGGGAGCGGTGTTTGGGGAGCGGGGGGCGGGGAGCGGGGAGCGGGGAGCGGGGAGCGGTGATCGGTGATCGGTGGTCGGGGGAGGGGCCCAAACCACGCTGGACCGTGGTTGCAAAACCCGAGCCCCGAACCCCGAACCCCGAACCCCGAACCCCAAACCCCGAACCCCGAACCCCGAACCCCGAACCCCAAACCCCAAACCCCGAACCCCGAACCCCGAACCCCAAACCCCAAACCCCGAACCCCAAACCCCAAACCCCAATAGAATCAACATGCCGACATTATTATTCAAGAGTGAGGTCAATTCTGCGCATGACTGGAAGCAGGCGCTGCAATCAACGATGCCGGAACTCGAGGTACGGGTGTGGCCCGAAGCGGGTGACCGCGGCGATATCAAATATGCGTTGATATGGACGCCCATCGGCGATGTGTTGCACACGCTGCCAAACCTCGAGGTGGTATTCTCGTTGGGTGCGGGCGTGGATCACTTGTTACAGCAGGAAGGCCTGCGCCGGGACGTGCCCATAGTTCGCATGGTCGATCCGGCGCTGACCCAGGGGATGAGCGAATATCTGTTGTTTCACGTGCTGCGCTATCATCGGCATATGTCGGAGTACGTAGTCCAGCAGCGCGAAACACGCTGGCAACAGCTACCCCAGGACGTTGCCCATACACAGCACATTGGTATCATGGGTTTGGGTGTCATGGGTGCCGACGTGGCCGGCAAGCTAGCGGCTCTGGATTTTACCGTTGCCGGTTGGAGCCGCCGTCCCAAGTCGCTGCCCGGGGTTCAGTGCTTTCACGGTGAGGGCCAGCTGCGTACGTTTTTGCGCGACACCCACATACTCATCTGTCTTTTGCCGTTGACACCGCAGACAAAATTCATCATCAATCAACACACGCTGGCCGCGCTGCCGCGTGGCGCCTGGGTGATCAACGTGGCGCGTGGCGCGCATGTCAACGAGGACGACCTGCTTGCGGCCCTGGAATCGGGTCACATCGCCGGCGCCACCTTGGATGTTTTTGCGGACGAACCTTTACCTGCAAGCCATTCTTTCTGGGGGCATCCGGCGGTAACCGTTACCCCGCACATCGCCAGCCTCACCAATCCCCGTACCGCCGCGGCCCACATCGTCGCCAACATTCACCGTCATCAGCACGGAGAACCGCTCACCAATGTGGTGGATTGGGAAAAAGGTTATTGAATCATCGCTGTCCGCTAGCGTGCGTCGTGAAGCGCCGCAAGCTTACAGAAAAGTACATCGTCAGAATGATAGCCGTGGATCGTCACGTACCCTCTTTGCCATTCTGACCGCAGTGAAGAATCCGACCTGTTGTGGATCGTGCCGAGCGTAGCGAGGCATCTCACCGTGATTAATACGGGCGCCGAGTTCAACACGGTGAGATCCCTCCGCGCTTGTCCCCGCACAGCAGGGGGCTGCGCCTGTCGGGATGACAAGTATGTTGCACTGAGCGGAGCCGAAGGAGCCTGCTCTGAGCGGAGCCGAAGAGTCTTCGGCACGAAATGTCCTCCTGAGTGAGACAGCCATGGATGGTGAAATGTATTATGTCGACGATGACCACAAGTAAAAGCGAGCAAAAGTCCTTGTGCGTTGCCATCGCTGGTTTTGGTGCCGTCGGCGGAGTGGTTGCGCGGCGCCTGGATCTAGGCATAGATGGCCTGACGCTGACTGCGGTATCTGCCCGCGATCGTCAACGCGCCGAGGATCGAATGGCTGATTTTCGCGATCCAGTTCCAGTGTTGCCGCTGGAAGAGCTGCCGAAGGTGGCGGATGTAGTCGTGGAGTGTGCCCCGGCTGCGGTGTTCGCGCAGTTGGCGCAGCCGGTGCTGAGTGCGGGCAAGACGCTCATGTCGATCACTGTCGGCGCGTTGCTTGAGAATTGGCACCTGGTCGCGCTCGCCACCACCCATGGCACGCGAATCATTGTCCCCACCGGCGCGTTGCTGGGTCTCGACGCAGTGCAAGCGGCGTCCGAAGGCCACATCGAATCGGTGCGCATGGTTACCCGTAAGCCTCCCGCTGGGTTGGCCGGTGCCCCTTATCTGAGTGAGCAGGGCATCGATCTCACCGGGCTCGACCAGCCGTTGAAGGTGTTCGACGGCAATGCGCGCGACGGAGTGCGTCATTTTCCGGCCAACGTGAATGTGGCCGCTGTGTTGGGTCTTGCCGGCATCGGTGCGGACCGCACCCAGCTCGAAATTTGGGCGGATCCGACCGTGACCCGCAACACGCATCATGTCGTCGTCGATGCGGACAGCGCACGCTTTGAACTGAAGATCGAAAATATCCCGTCCCTCGGCAACCCGCGTACCGGCAAGATTGTCGCCCTGAGTATCATTGCCGCGCTGAGAAAGCTGGTCGCACCGGTGTGCATCGGAACTTGAGTTCGACCCGCCGCATGGAAAATCACCGGGTACTTTCAATTTTTGCATGCGCCGGTGATATAGTGACCCTCACCGTTGAATCCGCTCAATATGGATATCTAAGTCACGATGTTTACCACCCGCCCTGAGTTACTCGGCACCTTCGGCATGGTGGCGTCTACCCACTGGCTTGCCTCATCCGCGGGCATGGCCATCTTGGAGAAGGGCGGTAATGCCTTTGATGCCGCGACGGCGGCGGGATTTGTCCTGCAAGTGGTGGAACCGCACCTCAATGGCCCCGGCGGTGACTTGCCCATCCTTTTATATAGTGCCGAAAAGCGAAAGGCGCTGGTAATCTGCGGCCAGGGTGTGGCGCCGGCCGGGGCGACCATTGAACGCTATCGTGCATTGAACCTAGATCTGGTGCCAGGCTCGGGCCTGTTGGCGGCCACCGTGCCTGGCGCCTTTGACGCCTGGTTGTTGATGCTGCAGGAGTTCGGCACCCTGTCTCTGTCCGACGTCATCGCTCCGGCCATCCACTATGCCCGGGAGGGTTATCCCTTGATGCCCGGCATATGCGCCACCATCGAAATCGTCAGCGATCTGTTCCGCGAAGAATGGCCGAGTTCCGCCGCCATCTATCTGCCAAACGGTGCGCCACCGGCGGCCGGTACCCTGTTTCGCAACCCGGAACTGGCTGCCACCTATGACCGGATTGTGCGTGAGTCCGAGGCCGGCAGCGGCGACCGCGAAACACAAATTCAGACGGCGCGCAGCCTGTTTTACCGGGGCTTTGTCGCCGAGACCATTGATGAGTTTTGCCGCAGCAATGAATTCATGGACACCTCCGGACAGCGGCACCGCGGATTTATCACCACGGACGATCTGGCGACTTGGCAGGCGACCATCGAACAGCCGTTGTCCTACGATTACCACGGCTACACGGTGTATAAAACGAGCAGCTGGGGACAGGGTCCGGTGTTCTTGCAGCAACTCGCATTGTTGAAAGACATGAATCTAGCATCCATGGATCCCTGCGGCCCCGAGTTCGTGCATACGGTGCTGGAATGCGCCAAGCTCGCATTCGCCGATCGCGAAGCGTTTTACGGCGACCCCAACTTCGTGTCAGTACCCATGGACCAGCTGTTGAGTGATCCCTACAACGACACGCGGCGTGGTCTCATTGGCTCGCGGGCAAGTCTGGAACTCCGTCCCGGTGACATCCCCGGTTTTGGCGCAACCCCGATCAATCGCATTGCCGACCCGGATGCTGCGCCGCGTGGTGCGGCGGTGTTGGGTAGGGCCGAAGACACCGAGGCGCGATACGGCGGGGTGCGTGGCGACACCTGTCACCTCGACGTGATCGACCGGACCGGTAACATGGTGGCCGCAACCCCCAGCGGTGGATGGCTACAGAGTTCTCCGGTGATTCCCGGTCTCGGCTTTGCGTTGGGCACGCGGGCGCAGATGTTCTGGCTACGGGAGGGGCTGCCGACGAGCTTGGCCCCGGGCGCGCGTCCGCGCACCACCTTGACCCCGTCGCTTGCGTTCCGGGACGGTGAGCCGTATATGGTGTTTGGCACACCTGGGGAAGACAAACAGGATCAATGGTCGTTGACGTTTTTTCTGCGCCACGTGCATTTCGGTATGAATCTGCAAGAGTCCATCGATGCGCCGATGTTCCACACCAGCCATATGCCGGGTTCGTTTTATCCCCGCGAGTCTCATCCCGGGCGGGTCGCGATTGAAGGCCGTTTCCCCAATCAAACCATCACCGAGCTGCGCCGGCGTGGGCACGACGTGCAAGTCGAAGGCGACTGGTGCCTCGGGCGCCTCAGCGCGGTGGCCAAGGACGGGAAGTTACTGAAGGCGGGGGCAAATCCACGCTATATGCAGGGCTATGCGGTGGGACGATAATGCCAAACTGGTCAAGCCCACACGATATGGGTTAGGCTAAGTGCACTGATTACATAATTAATCGCAGAGGGTGGAGCATGATAAAGCGCTATATTTTCAGTACCGTTATTGCCGCGATTGCCGTTGCATTGTTGCCGGCAAAACTTCTTGCTGCGGACATCCCGTGCAGCACCGCCAAGTTGATCGTTCCGTGGAAAGCAGGCGGTGGGACCGACATCATTTTTCGTGTCGTCGCCGACGCGGTAAACAAAGGTGGCATCAAGCCACAGCTTCAGGTGCTCAACATCACCGGCCAGGGCGGCAACAAAGGCGCGAAGGAGGCGCGTGGTGCCAAGCCCGACGGATGCACGCTGTTCGCGATGCATCAAAGCGCCATCACCAGTTTTTTCAGCGGCCGCGTTGATTTTACCTGGGACGCGTTTGAGCCGGTGGCGATGGTGACCAACACGCCGTCCATTATCGGTGCCAACAAGAGCGTGCCGTACAACGATGTCAAAGCCTTGATAGCGGCGGCCAAAGCGAAACCGGAAACAATTCTTGCCGGGGGTACGCTGGGTTCCACCAGTCAATTCATTTTTCTGCTGTTGGAAGACGCCGCGAACGTTAAGTTCAAGCACATCTCGTACGACGGTACCCGTGAGCGGATGACCGCGCTGCTGGCGAAAAACATTGAACTCGGAGAGATCAACGTTACCGCCGCGCAGAAATACATCAAGACCAATGAGCTCAAGGCCCTGGGTATTGCCACGCCGGAGCGGGACAAAAGAGTTCCGGACGTGAAAACCCTCAAGGAGCAGGGCATCAATTTGGTGTTTGGTCTGGACCGCGGGGTGATGGCGCCCAAAGGCACGCCTGCGGACGTCATCAAGCATTACGAAACCGCCATCCTCAAGGCGATGAGTTCTCCGGAAGTTGTCGCCGCCCTCGAGGCCAAGGGCAGCATCGTTCGCCCGCTCAGCACCGCCGATTACCGGAAGCATCTCGAGCAGACATACGACACCCTGAAGACGACCGCGATCAAGGTCGGAATATATAAGCCGTAACAGCCTCGGTTAGCTCTAAGCACATGGGTGAAACCGACGGTCTCGATCAGCGACCGTCGGTTTCGTATGTCTGAACCGGAGGAACGCAGTGTGGGCCGATTTCACATAGACACACTGGTTGCGATTTTCCTTGTGCTGTTCTGTGGTGTTTTCGTCACCGCCAGTTTCAGCATCCGTGAGACCAGCTATGCGAGCCTGGGGGCAGAAGTCTGGCCGCGGGTCGTACTCATCTTCCTAACCCTTTTGAGTATGGGCTATCTCGTCCAGTCCCTGCGCCACGAGCGGTCCGCGCAGGTGCAGGAGGAGGCGGCGCAGGAGGAGGTACCGCGTGGACTGAAGCAGTGGTTTCTGAAGCATCTCAACGCGTTTTGGTGCTTCCTGTGGTTCGGGTTGTTTCTGCTTAGCTTGCCCTATCTCGGCATGTTGGTCGGTGGGATGCTGTTTGTCTATGTCACGCTTACTTCCCTCGGGCGCCGGGATGTGCATGGCCACCTCGTCCATGCGGCGATTGCGGTGATCTCGGTGGGGACCATGTGGGCGATGTTTACCTATGGCCTGAAGGTGTTTCTCCCCACCGGGAGCATTTTTTCTTTCTAAGCCGGGGGAATGGCCACTGATTGAAAATATACTCAGTGCGGGAGCTGCGGTATTTGAGCTGCACACGCTGGCATTGATGACCCTCGGGGTCACCGCGGGTTTGATTGCCGGCGCCATCCCGGGCTTTACCATCGCCATGGCGGTGGTGTTAACGCTGCCGTTTACCTTCGGCATGACCGCCACCCAAGGTCTGTCGACCATGATTGGGGTATTGGTCGGCGGTCTGTCCGGGGGGCTCATGGCAGGTATGCTCACCGGCATTCCCGGTACGCCATCGTCAGTGGCGACCACGTTCGATGGCTTTCCCATGGCGCGCAAGGGTCAACCCGGGCTCGCCCTGGGGATAGGTGTGTGGTCGTCGTTCTTCGGTGGCATCACCGGGGCGATCGTTCTCGTGACCTTGGCGCCGCAGCTGGCACGCGTCGGTTTGGAGTTCGGGCCTTGGGACTATTTCGCGCTGGTCATGTTTGCGCTCACGATCACCTCGAGCCTGTCCGGGAAAGCCCTGCTCAAGGGCATTATCGCGGGCACCTTGGGATTGCTGGTTGCCGCGATTGGTGAGGATGAAGTCAACGGCGTCGCTCGATTTACCTTTGGCAACGACGCTATCCGGCAGGGTTTTGCGTTCCTGCCGGTTCTGGTCGGCCTGTTCGCCTTCAGTCAATTGTTAAGCGATGTCCAGGATCGCGTTAAGGCGAGTAAACCGCTGATGCCCAAGGGCGCCAAGGCAGTGCGGGTCGAGCACCGGCAAGCGATCGTCGAGGTCCTGCGCCGTTGGGTGGTGGTGTTGAGATCGTCTTTGATCGGTGTGTTCACCGGGATCTTGCCTGGCGCGGGCTCGTCGGTCTCCAATATCCTCGCTTACGATCAGGCTAAGAAGGCATCTAAACATCCGGAGCAATTCGGCACTGGAATTCCAGACGGCATTGTCGCGCCGGAGTCGTCGAACAATGCCACCGAGGGTGGTGCCCTGATCATGGTGATGGCGTTGGGCATTCCGGGCGATATCATAACCGCGGTGATGCTCGGTGCGTTGTTGATTCACGACGTGGTGCCAAGCCCCTCGTTCATCAGCGAAGAACCGGTGCTCGCCTATTCCATTTTTATCGCCTTCTTTTTTGCGCACTTCATCATGGTCGTCATGCAGGCGTTTTGTCTGCGGATCTTCGTGCTGATTACCCGTATACCGATGTATATCCTCGCGTCGGTGATTCTTATTTACTGCGCGATTGGTGTGTTCGCGCTGCACAACGTCGGTTTCGATTTATGGACATTATTCTTGTTTGGAATTCTCGGCTATATATTGCGTAATCTCGGTTTCCCATTGGCGCCGATGATCCTCGGTGTGGTCCTGGGTGATATTGCCGAACTCAATCTCAATCGGGCATGGTCGATCAGCAATGATCTCACCCTATTTGTTACCCGTCCCTGGTCGGCATTTTTCTTGACCTTGGCGGCATTCTCTACGGTGTTTCCCTGGTATCAGCGTGATCGCGACACCAAGAAATGGACTCAGTTTTATTTCCCCATGTTCGCTTTTGCCGTCGCAATCCCGGTGATGTTCATGGGCGGCACGGTGCGTCCGATTCTCGGATTGTGCCTTATTGTCCTCGGTGTGTATCTGTTATGGCG